>JAFHCF010000026.1:0-19844 GCA_048497495.1 Prosthecomicrobium sp. | reverse complement strand
GTCGGAGGCCACGTCCGTGCGTCAGGCCAGGAGGCCGAGGGTCTTCATGAAAGCGACATGGCTTTCGTAGATTTCCTTGCAGAATGCGCTCCGGCCCGACCAGTCCTTCCAGACTTCCTGGGCGGTCTGACGGAACTTCTTCCGGTCCTCGCGGCTCCAGTCGTTGACGACGATGCCCTTCGCGGCGATCTCCGTGGCGATCCGGTGGTCGTCGGCGTCGAACTGCTGATAGAGTTCGAAGGCGATCGCGGTCTGCGCCACTTCCATGACCCGCTTCAGGTCGTCGGGCATGGACTTCCATTTCTTGGCATTGATGGCGATGTGGTCCGACGGCATCGAATGGAAGCCGGGGTAGGTGATGTATTTGGCGATGTCGTAGAGCCCGAGCGACTTGTTGAGCGTCACCGTGCCGGCATCGCAGCCGTCGACGACGCCGGTGGTCATCGCCGAGAAGACCTCACCGAAGGGCATCACCACCGGAGCGGCGCCGAGTTTGGTGAAGATCTCCGATTCCATGCCCGGGGGAGAGCGGAACTTCCAGTTCTTGAGCTGTTCGATGCCGGTCAGGGGCTTGGTCGAGGAGAGCGACTCGACGCCGGGGCACATCAGGCCGACCAGATGCATGCCGAACTTGCCGTAGATCTTGTCGACGATGGCGCGACCGCCGCCGTAGTTGAGCCAGCCGTGCAACTGCATCGGGTTCTCGTAGCCGCCCATCACGTCGCCGATGAACTGGAACGCCGGCTCCTTGCCGGTCTGGTAGCTGGCGCCGGTCATATCGATGTCGAGAATGCCGGACGACGCCGCGCCGAAGGTCTCGAAGTCCTTGACCACCGCGGCGGAGTAGAACATGTCGATCTTCAGTCGGCCGCCCGACAGGGTTTCGCACAGCTTCGCCCATTCGGCGTAGCGCTTGCCTTGCGGCGAGCTCTCGCTCATGTGCGTCTGGGCCCGCAGCTTGACCTCGGCGGCCCGCGCCGAGGTCGCTCCCAGCACTCCGGTGGTGACGGCGGCAGCGCCGGCTCCGGCGACTCGCATGGCTTGGCGTCGAGAAATCATGGTCTTCCTCCCTGGGTTAACCGCCCTGTGCGCGATCGCAAGGGATCGGCCAAGTTCATCTTGTTTTGATATTTTGAAATATATCACAACATTTCAAAAGAGGCCAGACAAAAAACGAAACGATTGAATCACCCTTCTTCCTGCAGCTTATCGACGCACCTCCGAGGCCGTTCTCACGCGGTCCGGCGGGGGTGCGCGACGACGGGTTCTCGGCCGCCGTCGCGGCTCTTCACGGGGAAGTCCGTCCCTCTCGGACGACGTTCACGCAAGCCCTGCCGGCGAGGCGCCGACCGACGTTGTCGGCGATGACGGCTCTGCGGCGCGCCACGGTTCCGCTCGTCCACCCGGACATGTGTGGCGTCATCACGATGTTGGGCAATTCGTGGAAGGCGAGCGACGAGGGCAGTCTCGTGGCGTCCCCCGCGCCGGGATAGGCCCACCACGTGTCGATCACGGCGCCGGCGATGCGACGGTCCCGCAGCGCCTCGTAGAGGGCCCGCTCGTCGATGGTCGGGCCGCGGCCGACATTGAAGATCACCGCGTCGGGCCGCATCGCGGCGAAGGCCGCGGCATCGACGATGCCGGCGGTCTCGGCGGTCAGCGGGACCGAGACGACGAAGACGTCGGCCGACGCCCAGAATTCGGCGAGACGATCGAGCGTGAACGTCTGGTCGACGAGGTCGCCGACCGGTACCGGGCTGCGATTGGCGACCGAGATCCCCATATCGAACGCCTTGGCGCGGCGGGCGATCGCCTTGCCGATGTGGCCGAAGCCGAGAAGGCCGATGGTCTTGCCGGCCATTTCGCCGTGGAGGCGCTCGGGGGCGCCCGATCGCCAGGTCCATTCGCCGCGACGCAGGTGGCGGTCGGCGTCGTCGAGCGGCACGTGACGCGCCAGCAGGGCGGCGAAGACATATTCGGCGATCGCCGGTTCGTGGCCGAAGCAATTGCAGATGGTGGCGCCGGCGGGAAGCAGCGACAGATCGACCGCATCGTATCCGGCGCCCGGCACGTGGAAGAGCGACAGATCGTTCGGTCTCGGCATCGAGGCGTCGAACGCGACGCCGACGATGACGTCGGCCGCCGAATAGGCGCGCCGATCGGCTTCCGTGACGAGCGCGTCGGGCAGGACGAGGACATCGGCCGGTTGCGACAGCAGTTCGGCGAAGCCCGGATGGAACGAGGCGGCATTCTCTCCGTGAAAGACGATCTTGGCGGGCATGTCGTGTTGGTCCGATCCGTTTCAGGCGCCGAGGAGGGGTTCGATGCTGCAGTCGAGGAGACTGGGATCGATGCCCGACTCCATCGAGTCGAACATCGTCTCGACGAAGTCGACCAACGCATCCGAGGCGATCTCGGCCCGCTCGACGCTCCGCTTGGCGATCGCCGAGAGCAGGGCCAGGTGGCGGTCGACCGTTTCGGCGAGGTTCGATTGGCCGGGCATGTAGCTGTGATGGATGAAGCCGATCCGCCGAAACAGCGTGTGCAGCGGCCGCATCGTGTGTTCGAGGAAGGGTTCACCGGCCGCCGCCAGGATGAGGTTGTCGATACGGCGGTCCATGATGTTGAATTCGGTGAGGGTGATGGTGTCGCGCTTCTCGCGAAGGACGCGCTCCGTGTGCAGCATCTGATTGCGGTGGGAAAGGCCGGCCTGTTCCGCCGCGAGCTTCACCACGAAACGCTCGATGTCGCGCCGGAGCCGCAGCAACATCCTTTCGCGGGCGAGATCGATCGGAGCGATCTGCAGCCCGTGGCGTGGGCGGATGACGATCAGCGTGTCGGCGGCCAGTCGGCTCACCGCATTGTGAACCGGGGTGCGGCCGAACCCCGTCACCGTCTGGAGTTCCTGCACGGTGAGGAACCGTCCGGGTCTAAGTTCGCAATTGATCAGCTTTTCTTCGATGCACTGATAGGCGAGTTCGAAGAAGTTCACGCGATTGCGTCTCTGCGGAGCCTGGGCCGTCTCGGGCGAGACGAGCTCCAATCCCTTCCTGCGCTGCACCATCGTGCCTCTCCCTCGGTCGTCGTGGTTCTTCGCCACACTTTCCACCACGAATAAAACATATTGTGATATATTACAAGAGGCGTTATGAAGACGTCATCGGACGGGTCGGAGCTCGGCCCGCCGTCCCGGCGAGGCTCGGCATCCGCCGCGCGGATCGAAGCGAGAACAATCGCCGGCAGATCAGGGAGATCCAGCGATGAGAGCGGTCGTCATCCACGCCCCCAAGGACCTTCGCCTCGACGACTTCCCCGATCCGGCGCCCGGCGCCGGCGAGGTTCGGGTGAAGATCGGCGCCGGTGGGATCTGCGGCTCGGACCTGCATTATTATCACGACGGTGGCTTCGGCACGGTGCGGATCCGGCAGCCGATGGCGCTCGGCCACGAGATCGCCGGTGTGGTCGCCGACGTCGGCGCCGGCGTCTCCCATCTGGTTCCGGGTATGCGGGTGGCGGTCAACCCCAGCCGCGCCTGCGGGGTCTGCGTCCACTGCCGCGAAGGCTTGCGCAACCTGTGCTCCGACATGCGCTTCATGGGCAGCGCGATGCGCTTCCCCCATGCCCAGGGCGGGTTCCGCGAATACGTCACCGTCGATGCCTTCCAGGCGATTCCAGTCGCCGACGGGCTCTCGCTCTCTGAGGCCGCCACCGCCGAACCACTCTCCGTCTGCCTCCATGCGGCGAAGACCGCCGGCCCCCTGCTCGGCAAGCGTGTCCTGGTGACCGGGACGGGTCCGATCGGCGCCCTGATGGTCCTGGTGGCGCGGCACGGCGGCGTCGGCGAACTGGTGGCGACCGATGTCGCCGACGAGCCGCTCGCCGTGGCGAAGAAGCTCGGCGCCGGCCTGACGGTCAACGTCATCACCGACGCCGCGGCGCTGGAGCCCTATCGCGCCGGTCGGGGTGTCTTCGACGTCGTCTTCGAAGCCTCCGGCAATCAGGCGGCGGCGCGATCGGCGCTCGACATGTTGCGCCCCGGCGGCATCCTCGTGCAGCTCGGGCTGGGCGGCGAGATGACGCTGCCGATCAACACCATCGTCACCAAGGAATTGCAGATCCGCGGCACCTTCCGCTTCGACCCGGAGTTCGAGCTGGCGGTGCGGCTGATGGGCGAGGGGCTGATCGACGTCAAGCCGGTGATCACCGCGTCCCTACCCTTCGACGACGCGATCGAAGCCTTCGAACTGGCGAGCGACCGGTCGCGGTCGATGAAGGTGCAGCTGACGTTCTGACGCCGAGGCGCGGCGGCTCTGCCTCCGTGGGGATTGCCTGCGGCGGCAGGGCCGATCGAGCCGCGTCTCCTCCAAGTCCCATCGCTCGTCGTCACCGCGCCACCAGGATCCGGCGAGGACATCGAGTCAGGCGGCGCGGGGTGGCCTCGGTGACGAGGACCGTCTCGCTCACGGCGATCGCGCGCGCCGACGCATACATGTGGAAGACCATGCCGGGCTCGAGCTCGAAGCCCGCGCCCGGATGGAACGAGAACGAGAAATCGCTCGGACGCGGGGTGCGGCCATAGAGGCCCATGGTGTAGCCGGTGACGTTGCCGTAGTCGGACCGCAGGCCCTCGGCGAGCACGGCCTCGCGCAGGATGGCGTCGATCCGCCGAGCCTCGGCCCCGGGCCGCATCGCCGCGATCTGGGCATCCTGCAAGGCGACGAGCCGATCGAACACCGCGACCTGCTTCGGCGACGGGGTCCCGACGACGATCGGCCGCATCAGGCGGGCGCCGTAGTTGTCCACCCGCGGCGTCAGTTCGACGTGGAGCACGTCGCCGGTGGCGAGCATGCGGTCGAGGTCACGTCCGTGGAGGAAGTCGATGTCGCCGGACGACACCAGGATCGGGCCGGGCCCGCCGTCGTCGGCGCCCAGTCGCAACAGGCTGGCCGCCGCAATCGCCGCCACGTCGCGGACCCGCAGACCCGGTGCCGTCGCCGCCTCGAGCCCGAGCATGGTTTTGTCGGCGATCGCCGCCGCCTGTTCGATCGCCGTGATCTCCTCGGCGAACTTGACCGCCCGGAGCCGATCCGAGAGCCCGGGAAGCGGCACGAAGGTCGCCTCCGCCAGGTGACCACATAGCCGCTCGGCGGTGTCGACGGTGAAGCCGTAGGAGGTCGAATCGTAGGCGATCCGGCCGGCGGCGAGATCGAGAGCGGCGAATTCGCGCGCCACCACCGATTCCGGATCCTCGTGGTCGTCGAAGGCGACGACGGTCGGAAACCACACGCCGTCGCGGCAAGGGGCCGCGTCGATCGAGCGCAGCACGAACACCGGGTCGCCCCGGCGCGGCACGATCATCGCCCGCCACAGCGTCTGCGAGACGGTGAAGCCGCTCGCCCAGGCGAGGAGCTCGGCATGGTCGATCAGAACGGCGTCGCAGCCGACCGAGTCCATCTCGGCGTGGAGCCGGGCCAGGCGCGGGGCGAAACGGGCGCGCGCGTTCATCGGCAGATCGCCAGGATGGTCAGCATGTAGATGCGGATCATGTCGAGGAAGTCGGGGATGTCGACGCGCTCGTCCGGCATGGTGTTGTAGCGCCCGCCCGGACCGCAGACGACGCCCTCCATCCCACCGGCCTGCGACAGGTGGCCGGCATCGGTGCCGTAATAGGCGGGCGGGGTGATCGCCCCGGTCGGCTGGGCGACGCCACGCACGGTGGCGTAGGCGCGGTTGATCGCCTCGACGATCGGGCTGGTTCGCGCCACCTCGAAGGTCGGCATGGTCGGCGTGCCCGAGCGGTTCTCTGAGAACACGGTCGCCTTCAGCCCGGGGAAGCGGACCTCGAGCGCGTCGAGCTCGGCCCGGATGTCGGCGAGCGCGCCCTGTTCGGTCTGGCCGGGGGCGTAGCGGGCCGAGCCCTTGAGGCGGGCGAAGTCGGCGACCTGGGGGGAGCGCCATTCGGCGAGATCGCGGCCGAGCGCCCCGTGGACGACACCGACATGGACGCGGTTGATCGCCGCGTGCTCGGGCGAGCGGGCGCCGGAGAGCTTCAGCGCGGTGAGCCGTGGGATCAGATCGCAGGCGGCGAGGATGGCGTCGACCGCCTCCTCGCGCTTCGACAGATGGCGGGTGTCGCCGGTCAGTTCGATGACGAAGGACAGCGCCGCCGCGTGCATGGTCATGGCGGCGAGGTCGGTCGGCTCGGAATTGACGAAATAGTCGGCGCGCAGCCCCTGGTCCATCAGGGTCGCGGTGCCGATGCCGCCCTGCAACTCGCCGACCACATAGGTCAGGATCACGTCGCCGCGCAGCGTCACCCCGGCCTCGATCAACGTCTTCACCGCCCAGAAATAGGCGGCGTCGCCGGCCTTCATGTTGGAACAGCCGATGCCGTAGATGAAGTTCTCGTCGATCTTGCCGCCCCAGGGGTCGACGGTCCAGCCTTCCGTCGCCGGGTTGGTGTCGAGATGGCCGTTGAAAAGCAGGGTCTTTCCCCCGCCGCTGCCGCGCCAACGACCGACCGCGTTGAGCCGGTCGCCGGGCACCGCCGTCGTCTCCGCGTCGAGGCCGATGCCGCGCATCGCCTCCGCCATGAAGCGGGCGAGCGACCGTTCGCCGTCGGTCTCGCTGTAGCTCTTGTGACGAACCATGGTCGCGAGAAAGGCGAGGGCGCCTTGCGCATCGAGGCGGGCGAGGAGGGCGGATGTGTCCATGTGATCCTCGGAAGTTCAGCCGACGGGCGTCGGCGACGCGGCGATGAGCGCCCGCGTATAGGGATGGATGCGATCGCCACCGAGGTCCTCGACGGCGAGAAGATCGACCAACGCGCCCTGGCGCATCACCGCGACGCGGTGGGCGATCTGGCGCACGAGGTTGAGATCGTGGGTGATGAACAGATAGGCGGTGCCGGTCTCGCGCCTGAGGTCGAGCAACAGCTCGATGATCTGGGCCTGGACCGAGACGTCGAGCGGCGCGGTGATCTCGTCGCAGACGACCAGCGCCGGCCGGGCGGCGAAGGCGCGGGCGATGGCGACCCGCTGCTTCTCGCCGCCGGAGAGCTGGTGCGGCCAGCGGTCGGCGTAGGATACGGGCAGGCGCACCTGTTCGAGCAGCCTCGGGATCGCGGCGGGGTCGCCGCCGAACAGCTTGAGTGGTCGCGACAGGATCTCGCCGACCTTCTGGCGCGGGTTGAGGGACGAGTCCGGGTGCTGGAAGACGATCTGCACGGCGCGGCGATAGTCGCGGTCCATGGCGGCGGCGCCGGCGATCGGTCGCCCGTCGAGGCGGATGTCGCCGGAATAGTCGGCGAGCCCGGTGAGCGCGCGGGCGATCGACGACTTGCCCGAACCGGATTCGCCGACCACGCCGAGGATCTCGCCGCGTCGAACCTCGAAGCCGACGGCATGGGTGGCCGGCGGTGGGGCGGCCCGGAACAGGCGCTTGCGCCCGTAACGAACCTCGATCGCCTCCGCCGCGAGCAGAACCTCGCCGCCGGGCTGGTCATGGACCAGCCGGCGTTCGGGTCGCGGCACCGCGTCGACCAGGGCGCGGGTATCGGCGTGTCGCGGGTGGACGAAGATCTCGCTCGCCGGCGCCTCTTCGACCAATCGCCCCTTCTTCAACACCGCGACCCGGTCGGCGACGCGGCTGACCAGCGCCAGATCGTGCGAGATGTAGAGCGCCGCCACCCCGGTCTCGACCCTGAGGCGCGCGAACAGCTCGAGGATACGGGCGCCGGTGATCACGTCGAGCGCCGTCGTCGGCTCGTCGAAGATCAGGAACTCCGGCCGGCAGCCGAAGGCGGCGGCGATGATCACCCGCTGTTTCTCGCCGCCCGAGATCTCGTGCGGGTAGCGCTTCAGGATCGCCGCGGGATCGCGCAGCTCGACATGGGCGAGCAGCTCGAGCGCCTCGGCTTCGGCGCCCGCGCCGTCGAGACCGCGATGGCGCCGCAGCACCTCGGTGATCTGCGACCCGATCGTCAGCGTCGGGTTGAGCGAGGTCGACGGGTCCTGGAACACCATGCCGATGCGCCGGCCGCGGATGCCGGTGATCTCCTTCGGCGAGGCGGCGGCGAGATCGAGCTCGCCGAGCCGCAGCCGGCCCGAGACCTCGACCGCGTTCTTCGGCAGGTGTCGCATGATCGCCCAGGCGAGCGAGCTCTTGCCCGAGCCGCTCTCGCCGACCAGCCCGAGCACTTCGCCCGGCGCCACGGCGAGGGAGATGTCGTCGAGAACCCGCAGGTTCGCGCCGCCGGTGCGGTAGTCGAGCGTGTAGTTCACGACCGAGAGCACCGGCGTCATCGTTCGTGCCTCGGGTTAAGCGCGTCGCGCAGGCCGTCGCCGACGAGATTGAAGGCGATCGCCGTGAGCGCGATGGCGAGCGAGGGAGCGATCAGCACCCAGGGCGCCTGATGGACGTATTGCCGAGCCTCGGCGACCATCAGTCCCCATTCCGGCGACGGCGGCTGCGCCCCGAGACCGAGGAAGCTCAGGGTGGCGAAGAGCATCACCGCGAAGGCGACACGGATCGTCGCCTCGATCACCACCGGCGCCATGACGTTGGGCAGCATCTCGCGGAAGACGATCCAGCGCCCGCCTTCGCCGCGGGCGATGGCCGCCTTGACGTAGTCCTGGTTGCGCACGTTGAGCGCCACCGAGCGGGTCACCCGCGCCATGCCCGGGGCGAAGGCGACGGCGATGGCGATCACCGCGTTGCCCGAGCCGTTGCCCAGCGTGCCGACCAGCAGCAGCGCCAGCAGCAGGCCCGGCACCGCCATGATCGCGTCGATGGTGCGCATCACCGCCTCGTCGAGGCGTCCGCCGAAATAGGCCGACGCGGTGCCGACCACCGCGCCGACGGCGGTGCCGATCAGCGTCGCCGCGAGCGCCATCGGGATGGTCGAGCGCGCGCCGACCAGGAGACGGCTGAACACGTCGCGTCCGAGCTGGTCGGCGCCGAGCCAGTTCCGCATTCCCATCGGGCGAAACCGGCCGAGGAAGTCGATGGCTTCCGGATCGTGTGGCGCGATCCAGGACCCGAAGAGGCAGGCGAAGGCGAGCAGCGCGATCAACGTGCAGCCGATCGCCCCCTGGGGCGTGCGCAGCAGGCGGCCGAGAAGGTCAGTCATAGCGAATCCGCTTGTCGAGGACCGTGTAGGCGACGTCGGCCAGGGTGTTGGTGAGAGCGTAGGTGGCGGCCATGATCAGGGCGCCGGCCTGGATCGACGGCAGATCGCGCGAGGTGATCGCCACCATCAACTGCCGCCCGATGCCGGGAATGGCGAAGATCTCCTCGATCACGATGATGCCGCCGAGCAGGTAGCCGACGTCGAGGGCGACGATGGTCACGACGGGCAGCAGCGCGTTGCGCAGCGCGTGATGCATCAACACCCGACGCTCCGGCAGGCCCTTGAGGCGGGCCGCTCGGATGTAGTCGGAATGCAGGACGTCGAGCGTTTCGGACCGCACCATCCGCACCACGTGGGCGACCAACACCACCGAGGCGGTGAGCGCCGGCAGCGCCAGATGTGCGAGGAAGTCGAGGAAACCCTCGCTCGGCGGCACCCAACCGGTCGCCGGCAGCCATTGCAGCGTGTCGGCAAGCACGAAGGCGAGCAGCGTCGCGGTGACGAATTCCGGAAAGGCGATGCCGAGGAAGGAGACGAGACTGGTCGCGGTGTCGGCGAAACGGCCCTGGCGCAGCGCCGCGATCATGCCGAGCGGCACGGCGACGACCAGCATCAGGCCGATCGCCGAGACGGCGAGCATCATCGACCGCCCGAGGGCGGCGAACATCGCCGGCCCGACCGGCTGTCCCGTCCGCATCGAGGTGCCGAAGTCGCCGACGACGACCCGCCCGATCCAGTGCAGATACTGAAGCCAGTAGGGGTCGTCGAGGCCGAGGCGGGCGCGGATCGCCGCGAGCGCCTCGGCCGTCGCGTTCTCGCCGAGCAACGTCACGGCGGCGTCGGCCGGCAACACCTGGGTGATGCCGAAGACCAGCACCGACACCACCAGCAGGGTGTAGAAGATCGACGCCGATCGCGTCAGGAGCCAGCGGAGCGACAAGGCTTCAACCCCTCTTCGGCGCGCCGTCGCCGAGCGACACCCGGTCGAGCCGGAAGACCGAGGCGCGCGGATGCAGCACGTAGCCCGCGACCCAGGCGCGGCGGGCGGCGAGCAGGTCGAAGAACACCGGGATCACCGCCGGCACGCCCTCGCGCATCAGCTTCTGGGCTTGCGTATAGAGCGGCCGACGTTTGGCGTCGTCGGTCTCGGCCCGGGCGGCGAAGACGACCTCGTCGAAGGCCTTGTTGTTCCAGCGCGTCTCGTTCCAGGCGGCGTTCGAGGTGAAGAGCAGGGCGAAGATCGCGTCGGCGGTCGCCTGCATGTTGTAGAAGCCGACGTAGAACGAGCCCTTCTTCCACACCTGGTCGAGATAGGTGGCGTGCGGCATGGTCTGCACGGTGATGCGGAACCCGGCCGGCTTGGCCATCTCGCGGATCGCCACGGCGAGCTGGGTGCGGGTGCCGGGGGTGTCGGAGGCGACCAGCGTCACATCGATGCCGGTCGGGTAGCCGGCTTCGGCGAGCAGCTTCTTGGCCTCGGCGATGTTGGTCTTGAGCAGCGGCGCGTCGGCGTAATAGCGATAGGCCGGGCTCATCGGCGCGTCGTTGCCGGGCGTGCCGTAGCCGCCGGCGACGAAGCCGACCATCGCCTCGCGGTCGATGGTCAGCGCCAGCGCCTTGCGGACGCGAATGTCGTCGAAGGGCTTCTGGTCACAGGCCATGTTGACGTTGAGGAACTGACCCGACGGGATGCGCAGCGCCGTGACGCCGGTCGCCTTGGTCAGGCGCTGATATTCGCCGGCGGTGGTGCCCATCATCAGGTCGGTGTCGCCGGAGATCAGCGCCGAGGCCTCGGCGGTGTGGTCGGGATAGACCACGACCTCGACCCGATCGACCACCGGCCGCGCCGGATCCCAGTAACCCGCGAAACGCTCGACCACGATCTTGCGGTCGGGCTCGTAGGACACGAGCTTGAACGGACCGGTGCCGTTCGGCGTGCGGGTGAGCGCGTCGAGATCGCTCTCGAGGGTCTTGGCCGGAGCGATGCGGGCGCAAGGGTAGGCCAACGCGACCGGCAGATCGGCGTAGGGGCTCGACAGGGTGAACTTGACGGTCAGATCGTCGACCGCCGCGATCTCCTTGATCGGGCCGACGTTGGTGCGGGCCGGCGAGGCGGTCTTGGGGTCGAGGATCGCCTTGAAGGTGGCGACCACGTCGGCGGCGGTGCAGGGCGAGCCGTCGTGGAAGGTCAGGCCCTTGCGCAGCGTGAAGACCCATTCGCTCGAGGTGGCGTCGGCCGTCCACGTCTCGGCGAGATCGGGCTCGGCGCTCATGTCGGGGGCGAGCGAGGTCAGGCCGGAATAGAGAAGCTCGGTGACGAGATATTCGGGGTTTACCCGGGTGCGCAGCGGGTGGATGACGCTCGCCGCCTGGTCGACCGAGATGCGCAGCACGCCGCCGCGCTTGGGGCTGGCCGCGGCGAAGGCGGCGGCGGGAAGGCCGACGAGGCCGAGGGCGGTGCCGGCGAGGAAGAGACGGCGAGTGACGGACGTCATGGGGAGGCACTCCTTCGAACGACTTGGCGTGGAACCGGCGCGAAACCGGCATGGAACAGGCGTCAGGCGAACGGTGGTCCAGCCGGGCGGATCCGGCCCGGACGAGGCTCAGGCGAGCGGCGGCGCTCGGTCGGCGGCGGGCACGAGGTCGGCGGCGAAGGCGGCGGCGAGATAGGCCAGGATGGCGCGGGCGAGCGCCACCACGTCGCCGACGGTGGTGTGTTCCTCCGGCGAATGGATGCGACTCTCCGGCCGGCCGAGGCCGCCGAGCATCACCTCGGTCGACCCGGTCGCCCGCTGCACCCAACCGAAGTCGGAGCAACTCGCCGCCCCCCAGCGGGCGAAGTCGTCCGCCGCCCAGCCGAAGCCGTGCGACAGCGCCGCCTGCCAGCGCGGCCAATGGGGGCCGCCGGGATCGGCGGTCGGCGCCAGATGGCCGACGAGCAACGTCTCGAACCGCGCCTCCGGGTTGGCGGCGGCCGCCTCGGCGATCACCGCGTCGATTTCGGCCCGTGCCGCCGCGAAGCTCTCTTCCGGGGGATAGCGGCGCGTCACCAGGACTTCGAACAGCGACGGGATCTGGCCCCCGGCGGTGCCGCCATGGGCGGCGGTGACGTCGAGCCGGGCGACCAGCGGACCGGTGGCATGCGGCGGCGCCGGCAGGGCGGAGGCGCGGGCGGCGACGTGCGGCTTCAGCGCGACGAGGCGGGCGAGCAGCGGCACCGCGGCTTCGACCGCGTTGACGCCGGGTCCGCTGCGGTTGCCCTCGCCGGCGTGGACGGTGTGGCCGTGGACACGGATCATGAGATTGAACAGACCGAAGCAACCGGCCCAGACGCGCGGCGCCGCCGAGCCGTTGAAGTTGAGGACATGCGGCGGCACCTCGCCGATTTCGGCGAGATGGCGGACGCCGGGCCAGAGCCCGCCCTCCTCGTCGGTGCACAGCAGCAGCTTCGGGTCGTAGGCGAGCGCGACATCGCAGTCGCGCGCCGCCCGCAGCGCCAGCAGGGTCGCAGCGATCGTCCCTTTCATGTCGGCGGCGCCGAGCCCGTAGAGGTCGTCGCCGGCGCGGGTGAGCCGCAAGGGATCGCGGGTCCAGCCGGCGGCGGCCGGGACGGTGTCGACGTGGTAGTAGAGGCCGAGGGACGGGCGACCGCTCGGCCGTTCGGCGACGAGATTGGTGCGCGCGCCATGGGCCGGGCCGCCCTCGACCCGCCACGCCGCCTCGGGCACGGCGATGCGCCGCGTCGCGAAACCGAGCGGGGCGACCAACTCGTCCATCAGATCGGCGAAGGCGTCGTAGCCGGTGCCCGGCGGGAACGACGTGTCGACCGCGATCATCCGTGCCAGATCGGCGACGGCGCTTTCCGCATCGCGCGCGATCTGCTCCATTGCGGCGGACAGGGCCACCGCGGAAGCCGCGGCGGCGGTGGGGCCATGTCGGTGGCGATCGGCGAGGTCCACTTCACGCGTCCTTTGAATTTCTGTATTCTTTATAGAAAAGCGGACTCGACGTCCGAATGTCAATTCTCGAGAACGAGGCAGGCGTGACCAGAAAACAGGCAGACCCCCTCGCAGCCCTGCCCATCCCCCTCTACGAACACGTGAAAAGGCGACTGGCCGAGGCCATCCTGCTCGGCGAACTTCCGCCGGGAACCGTGTTGCCGGGCGAGGTCGCGCTCGCCGAGCGCTACGGTGTCGCCGTCGGGACGATGCGCCGGGCGCTGGCCGACCTCACCGCCGACGGCATGTTGATGCGCCGACGCAAGACCGGCACGGTGGTCACCGGCCGGACGCCGCAGCACAGTCTGCGCTTCTTCTTCCAGTATTACCGCCTGCACCGCGACGACGGCGGCCTGCTCACCTCGCGGGCGGAGGTGATCACCCTGGCCCGTCGCCCGGCCGACGAGGCGGAGGCGGCCGCCTTCGGCGAAGCGCCGGGCGAGCCGTTGATCCGCATCGAGCGTCTACGCTGGGTCGAGGAAAGAGCGGTCATGCGCTCGGTCCTGACCATGGTGGCGCGGCGGCTGCCCGGGTTTCCCGAGGAGCCGGCACTGGTGCCGCAGCGCATCTACCTGCATCTCCTCGACGCCCATGGCATCCGCATCTCGGCGGTGCGCGAGCGCTTCACCGCCGGGCTCGCCGACGCCGACGACCGGCGCTCGCTGAAGCTCGCCGATCCGACCGCGCTGCTGATCATCGACGAGGAGGCCTTCGACCAGACCGGTCTCCTGACCATCGTCAGCCGTCACCGAACGCTCACCGACGGCCATTGCTACGTCAACGAGATTCGCTGACGCCGATCCGGGATCCGTGGTGGGTCGCCGGCGGGCGGCGCGCGTCGATCGGTCATCGGCGGGCTGCTCCCGCCGAGACCGTGACCGCCCCGGGAAGGGCCCGCCGGTTGGTGGGAGGACGGAACCGGTTCTCGCGAACCGGCACGCGCTGTTCGATCACAGGAAGCGGCCGAGGAAGGCACGGGTGCGCTCGTGACGCGGGGCGACCAGCACCTCGTCGGGCGGCCCCTCCTCGACGACGACGCCGGCGTCCATGAACACCACCCGATCGGCCGCCTCCTTGGCGAAGCCGATCTCGTGGGTGACGACGATCATGGTCATGCCTCCGTCGGCGAGATCCTTCATGGTGGCGAGCACCTCGCCGACCAGTTCCGGATCGAGGGCCGAGGTCGGCTCGTCGAAGAGGATCAGCCGTGGCCGGATGGCGAGCGCCCGGGCGATGGCGACACGCTGCTGCTGGCCGCCGGAGAGACGGCGCGGATAGTCGGTCGCCTTGTCGGCGAGACCGACGCGGTCGAGGAGTTCCAGGCCATGGGCCTCGGCCGCCGCCCGTGTCTCGCCGTGGACGCCGATCGGCGCCTCGACGATGTTCTCGAGCACCGTCATGTGCGGATAGAGATTGAACTGCTGGAACACCATGCCGATCGATCGGCGCTGCCGGGCGACCAGATGCTCGGGCAGCTCGCGCAACCGCCCGCCACGGCGGACGAAGCCGATCTGCTCACCGCCGACGACGATCGAGCCGCTGTCGATCGTCTCGAGATGGTTGATGCAGCGCAGGAAGGTCGACTTGCCCGAGCCCGACGGCCCGAGGACGACCACGGTCTCGCCGTGGCGGACGTCGAGATCGATGCCCTTCAACACCTCGAGGTGGGAGAAGGACTTGCGCACGCCACGGGCGCGGACGAGGTAGGCGTCGTCGCCGGTGGACGGGTTCGCGGGCGCGGTGTCGGTCATCTCTCAGCCCTCCGTGGTCGGTCGGACGGTGGGGACGGCGCCGGTCTCGGCGTCTCCTCGGGCGTAATGGCGCTCGATCGCCGACTGGAAGACGTTGAGGATCGAGGTGATCAACAGGTACCAGAGCACCGCGACCAGCAGCAGCGGGATCACCTGGAAGGTGCGATTGTAGATCGACTGGGCCGAATAGAGCAGATCCGCCATGGCGATGACGCTGACCAGCGAGGTCGCCTTGATCAGCGAGATCAACTGGTTGCCGGTCGGCGGAATGATCGAGCGCATCGCCTGGGGCAGGATGATCCGCCTCAGCGCCCGCAGGCGGCTCATGCCGAAGGCCCGCGCCGTCAGCATCTGTCCCGGATCGACCGAAAGGAGCCCGCCGCGCACCACCTCGGCCATGTAGGCCGCCTCGTTGAGAGCGAGGCCGGCGATCGCGGCGGTCATCGGGGTGATGACGTCGTTGGTCTTCCAGGCCCACAGCGTCGGCCCGAAGGGGATCCCGATCGAGAGTTTCGGGAACAGGGTCGACATGTTGTACCAGAAGATCAGTTGCACCAGGAGCGGCGTTCCCCGGAAGAACCAGACGTAGAGCGCCGCGAGACCGGAGAGCAGCCGGTTCTTCGACATCCGCGCCACCGCGAGAACGACGCCGATCGCGGTGCCGATGACCATCGCCACCGCGGTCAATCCGAGGGTGACCTTCAGACCGCGCAGGATCGAGGCTTCGGTGAACCACTCGCCGACGACCGACCACTCGAAGTTGCGGTTGGTCGCCACGGCCACCACGGCCTGGGCGGCGAAGACCAGGACGACGGCCCAGGCGACGACGCTGCCCCAAGGAAAGGGTCGCTTCGCATGAACGACGTCGATCGCTTCGCCGGCACCGGCGTCGAGGCTCGGCACCGGGCTCATTTGGCGTTCTTCCCGGCGAGATTGATGCCGGGTGCCTTCAGCCGGTTGTTCTCGAGGCCCCACTTCTTCATGATCGCGTCATAGGCGCCGTTGTCGAAGAGCTTCTGGTAGACCGCGAGCAGGATGTCGCGCAGTTCGCCGTCCTTCGGCACCACCGAGCCCTGATAGAGGTCGGCGAAGCCGTTGCGCCGGCCGACCGCGGTGAGCTCCAACTCGCCGTTCGACTGGCGGACGAAATAGGTGAGCGGCGCCTGCGAGGAGAAGAAGGCGTCGGCGCGCGACGAGCGCACCGCCAGGATCGAGGTCGGTTGGTCGGTGTAGGACTGCACCTCGACCGCCGGCTTGCCGGCCGCGACACATATCTCCGACTGCTTCTTGATCGTCCGCTCGGCCGACCCCGCCGCCATCACCGCGATCTTCTTGCCGCAGGTGTCGGCGATGTCGTGGATGCCGGCCGGATTGCCGGCGTGGACGGCGAAGACGACGAATTCCTGGACGAAGTCGACGAAGTCGTTGACCTTCTCGCGGTCGGGGAAGTCGCCGATCGGACCCAGCGCGAACTGATAGCGGCCGGCCTTGATGCCGGCGAGCTCGGCGGCGAGCCCGCTCACCGTCTCGTGGTGGATCTTCAGACCGAGAACCTGTCCGACCGCCTCGGCGAGATCGGCGGAGGCGCCGCTCATCGTGTGGGCGTCGATGACGATCTCGTAAGGAGGGAAGGAGCCGTTGTTGACCGAGATCAGTTCGCCGGCCTTGAGGATCTCTTCCGGCAGCTTGGCGCGCAGAGCCTCGTCGACGCTCTGGACCGGGATCTTCGGATCCTCGGCGCGGGCGGGCGCCGAGGGAAGAGTCGTGGCGGCGAGTGTTCCGAGAAGCGCGAGAACCGAGGCGAGATTCTTGAACGTCATGGCGGTCCCTCCGGGAGGTGGAAAGGTCAGAGTGGGCGCGGACGCCCGCCCGTATCAGGCGAGTTCGGGGCGCCCGAAGCGCCGGTTGGCGAGTGCCGGCAGGACGCGGCGGGCATGGGCGATGCGGGCCGCGTCGATCTCGGCGAAGACCAGGGCGGGCGCCTCGCCGGCGCAGGCCGTGACCACGCCGAGCGGGTCGATCACCATCGACTGGCCGATGTTGCGTTCGCCGCATTCGCCGACCGCGACCATCCAGCAGGTGTTCTCGAGCGCCCGGGCGGTCACCAGGATCTCCCAGTGGCGCTCCTTCATCGGCCCCTTCACCCAGGCGGCCGGAAGAACCAGCACGTCGGCGCCGTCGGCGGCGAGGCGGCGGGCGAGTTCGGGGAAGCGCACGTCGTAGCAGGTCATCAGTCCGAGCTTCAGCCCGGCGATCTCGACCAGCGGCGGGACGTCGTCGCCGGGGGTGACGTTGACCGACTCCTGCATCGAGAAGGCGTCGTAGAGATGAAGCTTACGATACCGCGAAACGATCTCGCCGTCCTTCAGGGTGACGAGGACGTTCCATACCTTGCCCGTGCCGGTCGGCACATGGACCGTCATCATCACCGCCGTGCCGCCGGCTTTCGTCGCTTGCGTGAGCGCCGAGACGAAGGGGCCGTCGAGTGGCTGGGCCGCCTTCAGCACCAGATCGGGATCGGTGATGTCGCGGGCCAGGATGCCTTCCGGCAGCACCAGGAGATCGGCGCCGGCGGCGCGCGAGCGGGCGAGGAGATCGAGGCAGGTGGCGAGGTTCTCCTCCCACACCTTGGAGACGGCGAATTGGCCGAGGGCCACCTTCATCTTTCGGTTCCTCTCTCTCGTCATCGGGCGAAGTGGGGGAAGAGGTCGTGCCCGTCGAGGCGTGCCTCGACGATCTCCTGGGCGAACAGTTCCTCGGCGAAGGCGTCGATCATCGCGGCGTTGGCGGCATAGCCGTTGCCGTTCCAGTCGGCCGGCAGGTCGCGGGCGCAGCGCGCCAGCTCGTCGATGATCCAGGGCGTCGTGTCGGCGTATTTCTCGCGCTTGGCGAGCCAGACGCGCGCCGACTCGTCGATCAGTTCGGAGAGCGCCGCCGGCACCCTCGGATGAGCCGCGACGAACTCCGGCTTCAGCGCCAGGACGTGGATGCCCGGCACGTAGCCGACCTCGTGGAAATAGGCGACCTCGGCGGCGCGGTAATCGGGCAGCAGGGCGCGCAGGCCACTGTCCGCCTCGTAGAAGCCCGGCGGCATGAAGGGCGTGAAGACGGCGGCGAGTTCGCCGCTCTTCAGGAGATCGACCATCGGGCGCTCGCCCGGCGCCGCCTCGATCCGGCCGGGCCGGGCGAAACGGCCGAGCCGGTCGGTGATCGGATGGGCGGCGGTCAGCCGGCCGGCCCACCAGGTCGCGTCCTCGATGCCGACGCCTTCGCGCCGGAGCAGCGCCCGGGTCCAGGTGTTGCCGGAGTCCTGCCAGCCGGTGAGGCCGATGGTCTTGCCCGCCAGCGCGGCGAAGTCGGCATAGGGCGCATCCGTCGCGGTGATGACGCAGCGGTGGCGGAAGGCCCGCATCAGGAAATGCGGCAGGGCGACGATGTCGTCGATGCCCTGGGCCCGGCGCTGGGCATAGCGCGAGAAGGAGATCTCGGCGCCGTCGTAGCCCGGCGCGGCGGCGGGATCGTCGAGCAGCGCCGACAGGCGGACGATCTCGACGTCGACGTCGGGCGAGGTGACGTCGCCGAGAAGGATCGGGGTCAGATAGTCCCAGTCCCTGAGACCGAGACGAACGCGCGGACGCATCGTGTGCTCACCATTTCATCCAGGACGGATCTCGAGCAGGTTAATTGTCCAAAATTGACTGATCAATAGATTTATTGTTACTGTACAAAGATGACGATTCCCGCCGACGACCTCCCCCCCGAGCACCTCGCCGATCGCCTCACCGATCGCTCGAAACGCGGCATCGCCCGTGGCGTGTGCGAACTGATCCGCCATGGCGAGATCGCCGTCGGCACCTTGCTGCCGCCGGTCCGCGACCTCGCGTGGCGGCTCGGGGTCAGTCCGGCGACGGTCTCCGCCGCCTGGTCGGAGTTGCGTCGGCTCGGGCTGGTCGAGGGACGAGGCCGCGGCGGCCTCAGGGTCGCGGCGCATCGCAGCGGACCGCATCCGAGCCGCTTCACCGGGGCGGGCTACTTCCGCGCCGGCGTCCACGACCTGACGCTCGCGGTTCCCGATCCGGCGCTGCTGCCGCGGCTCGAGGGCGCGCTCACCGCCGCGGCGGCGGTCGCCGGCCTCAACCACTACGCCCGGGTACGGATCACCGACCGGCTCGCGACGGCGGTCGCGCGCGACTGGCCCTACGAGGCGCCGGCCCTCGTCGCCGTCGACGGCGGATACGACGGTGTCCGGCTGGCGCTCGCCGCCGAGGTTCTGCCGGGCGCCCGGATCGCGGTGGAGACGCCGACGGCGATGCGGCTCCTCGACATCATCGACGCCGCCGGGCTCGGGGTGATCCCGGTCGCCTGCGACGGCGAGGGGCCACGGCCGGAATCCTTGGCTTCGGCGCTCGCGGCGAAGCCGGCGATGTTCCTGTTCCAGCCGCGAACTCATTCGGTGACCGGCCGTACCGTGTCGCCCGCTCGGCTCGCGGCGCTCGCCGAGGTCCTCGCCTCCCACGACATGCCGATCGTCGAGGACGACGGCCTCGGCGCCCTGTCGGCGGTGCCGCCGCAGAGCCTCGGCCGATGGTTTCCCGAGCGCGTCGTCCACATCCGTTCCTACGCCAAGAGCCATGGGCCCGACCTCCGCCTCGCCGTAGTTTCGGCCTCGGCCGACGCGGTCGGGCGGATCCAGGGGCTCAGGGCCTTCGGATCGGGGTGGACCAGCCGGTTGCTGCAGGAGACGTTGGCGCTGCTCCTCGACGACGAGGCGGCGGAGGCGGCGGTGGCGCGGGCCCGCGACGTCTACGCGAGCCGGCGAGGCGCCTTCCTCGACGCTCTCGCCGCCCGGGCCGTCGTGCCGCCGCCGAGCGACGGCCTCTGCGTCTGGCTGCCGGTACGCGACGAAACCTTCGCCCTCGTCACCTTCGCCGCCCACAACATCGCGGTCTCCCCCGGCGCGCGGTT
>JAFHCF010000025.1:0-7889 GCA_048497495.1 Prosthecomicrobium sp. | reverse complement strand
GAGCCGAACGGCACCTCGCGCGCGTCGATCTCGCTCTGGTCGTCGGCGCGGATCTCGTAGGGGCCCGCCCAGACCCCGGCCCTGAGACGTCGCGCCTCGGCGAGCCCCGCCCAATGGTCGGCATCGGCGAATTCGCTCGGGAAGGCGAAGCCGGCGCGGATCTGGTGCAGCGCCAGATCCTCGCCGGCGATGCTGCAGCGCGCGTCGACGATGCGGCCGCGCCCGTCCTTGTCCCCTCGTTCGTCCTTGCCGAGGAACAGGCGCACACAGGTGATGGCCTTGCCGTACAGGTGATTCTGCAGCGAGGCGCGGCCCTTGAGGCCGCAGGCCGAGCGGGTGCCGGCGTCGTTCACGCAGATCTCGTTGCGCCCGACGGGGCGGGCCTGCGCCAGCCGTACCCGCGTGTCGAGCGAATCGATCAGGGTGGCATCGACCGCGTCGAAGGGCGGCGTCAGCCGCAGCACCGGCTCGAAGATGGTGGAAGGCCCCTTCGCCTCCGCCAGCGGATCGAGAGTCTCGAGCCGCCAGTCCGAAAGCCGCCGCGTCGCCACCTGCCGCTCGCGTGACCGCAACGGCCGACCGCGTTCGGCGGCGTCGCGCGCGGCCTGCTCGGCGGCGCCCTGACCCGCGGCTCCGACGCCGGCGCGATGCGACCCGAGGGCATAGCCGCCGACGCCCCCGACCAACAACGCCACGCCGACGGCGATGCCGAGCACCGGCCCGGAGGTGCCGACCGCCCGCGCGCCCGCCGGCGGTGTCGCAGGCGTCGAGGAGGCTTCGGAAGGGGTCTGCCGTGGGTCGTTCATGGTCTCGTCCGATGCGGTGGCGCGGGTTTCGCGCCGGTCCTTTCGTTCCGCCTCCGGGGCGCCGTCGCCCGCTCGAGGAAAAGCTCCTGCGCCGCCTCGGTCGGCGGTTGCCGTGCTCCGTAATGATCCTTATTCTGCCGCCGACCTTTCCCTACGGACGCGACGCCCCCATGTGTTGGTGGCAGATCGATCCGGTCAATGCTCTCGAAAGGAGTTTCCCGATGGCTTTCGAACTCGCCCCGCTTCCCTATGCCTATGACGCGCTCGCGCCCTACACCTCGGCCGAGACGCTCGAATATCATCACGACAAGCATCATGCGACTTATCTCAACAATCTCAATAACCTGATCAAGGGGACGGAGTTCGAGGGCAAGTCGCTGGAGGACGTCATCAAGGAGAGCGCCGGCAAGAACCCCGCGATCTTCAACAATGCCGCCCAGCACTACAACCACCATCACTTCTGGCTCTGGCAGAAGAAGGACGGCGGTGGCAAGAAGATCCCGGCCAAGGTCCAGGCGCTGATCGACGGCGATCTCGGCGGCTACGACAAGTTCCGCGCCGACTTCATCCAGGCTGGTCTCACCCAGTTCGGTTCCGGCTGGGCCTGGCTCGCCTTCAAGGACGGCAAGCTGTCGATCACCAAGACCTCGAACGCCGACAACCCGCTGACGCAGGGCGCGACGCCGATCCTCACCGTCGACGTGTGGGAGCACTGCTACTACATCGATCACCGCAACCTGCGCGCCAAGTACCTCGAGGCCTTCGTCGATCACCTGATCAATTGGGATTACGTGCTCGAGTGCTACGAGGCGGCGGTCTGATCGACCGCCTTCGGTTTCGCTTTCGACGGCCGGGCCATTCGCCCGGCCGTTTTCGTTTTCCCGCCGGGCCTCTCGCCCGGCCGTTTTCGTTTTCGCCACCGCGGCGATCTGACCGGTGTGCCGAGATGTCGCTTGCCCCTAGGGCAACTCGAAACGAAATGTTAGTGAAGTCGCCGGTATTCGAGGCTGACACGCGAGCGACGAAGAAACCCGGGCGAACCGGAAAAGCGGGGAGGCGACGATGGAAAGCGACGCGACCTTCGCCGATGTCCGCATCTGCGTGCTCGACGACAACCGCAATTTCCAGAACCTGATGCGGACGCTGCTGCGCGGCCTCGGGTTTCGCCACGTCGACGTCTTCGCCGATCCGTTCGAGGCTCGCGCCTTCGTCACCGACACGCCGGTCGATCTCGCCTTCGTCGATCTGATGATGCCGCGCCAGAACGGCATCGACTGGGTGCGTGCCGCGCGCCGTTCGTCGACCCTCGCCAATCCGACGATGTCGATCGTGCTCGTCACCGGCCATGCCGAACGCCGCATTCTCGACGCCTCGCTCCACGCCGGGGTCGACGACGTCATGGTCAAGCCCCTGTCGCCGACGACGCTCTACCGCCACACGCTGCGCCTGTTGCGCCATCCGCAGACCTATGTCCGTGGCGGCGACGGCTATTTCGGTCCGAACCTGCGGGAGGTTCACGGGCTGGCTCGCGCGCCGGCGGCCGAACCGCCTCGGATCGCCGTGGCGGAACCGCGGGCCGGCCGGCGAAATGCGCGCGCCATTCCCGGCCTCCATGTGGAGATACGCCGCGACACCGGCTACGATGTCGAGCAGACCTTCCTGGATTGACGTCGCGCCCGGGCCGAACCGCCCCGACGCGCCGCCAGGATCGAGCAGGATGGAGGCAAAGTGACCCATCAGGGCGATTGGCTCGCTCTCTTCCCCGAACTCGATGGTCTTCCCGCCGGCCAGCGCGCGCGTCTGGCCGAGCGCTGCCATCGCATCGATGCGCCTCCCGGCATGGTCGTCTTCTCGCCTGGCGCCCCTTGCGGGGCCTATCTCCTGGTTCTCGACGGATCGGTGCGGGTTCAGATGATCGCCGACACCGGCCGCGAGATCGTCCTCTATCGCGTCCGTCGCGGCGAGAGTTGTGTCCTGACCACGGCGGCGCTGGTCGGCGACGAGGTCTATTCCGCCGAAGGCGTCGTCGAGGTATCGACCTCGGCCGTCACCGTGCCGCGTCCACTCTTCGACGAATTGCTCGCCACCTCCGATCCCTTCCGCCGCTTCGTCTTCGCCGGGTTCGGCCGACGCGTCGCGGAAATCCTGGCGACGATGCAGTCGGCGGTGTTCCATCGGGTCGACGCCCGCCTCGCCCGCCACCTCGGCGCGGCGTCCGCCCTCGGCCCCCTCGCCGCCACTCATCAGCAGATCGCCACCGAACTCGGCACCGCCCGCGAGGTGGTCAGCCGACACCTCAAGGCCTTCGAGCGCCGCGGCATCGTGCGCCTCGGCCGCGGCTCCATCGAGATCGTCGACCGCCCCGGCCTCGAACGGCTCGCCGAACTCGAGGATTGAGCGCTCACGATCACGAAGTCGTGTGCGACGGTCCGGCACTCCTGTGACTTGGTCACCGACGGATTGCGCGCGACCTGTCACTGTACCGAGGATCGAGACGGACGCGACCGGGGCTCCCGGACACCGCTGCGACGAAATTCGACGATGGAGACGTGAAATGATGTCCAATGTCGGTGGTATCGACAAGATTCTGCGCATCGTGGTCGGCTTGGCGTTGATCGCCTTTGCCCTCTTCGCCCCCGATACCATGTCCTGGAAGTGGATCGGCTGGGTCGGCGTGGTGCCGCTGCTGACCGGCCTGGTCGGCTTCTGCCCCTTCTACACCCTGCTCGGCATGAACACCTGCCCGGTGAAGAAGTGAAACGCCTCGCGCTCCGTCGATCCGACGGGGTGCGGCACGGTCGGAGACGGGGGCGATCGATCGCCCCCGTTTTTGCGTTCAGCCCACGTCGCGGCGCCGTTCGGTCGCCTCGGCCGCTCGCTTCTGCCGCCGTTCGGAGGTGGCGGTCGCCCGCGTCGCGGCGATCAGTCCGTCGCCCGCCTCGGCGTCCCCCATCGGGTGGATGGCGGCGTCGGTGTAGTCGGCGCGGGCGGGATCGGCGAGCGTCTGCTTCAGGGTCCGGGTGAGCCGCGCCCAGGTGACGAACATGCCGGTCGTCGACCGCGCCACCCGCCACCAGTGGCGCGGGTAGAAGACCAGCGGGTTCTCGCGCGGCAATCCGGCGCGGCGTTGGCGCCGCCGGCGGATGCGCAGCAGCCCCGCCTCCAGCGCCGCCACACCCTCCAACCGTTGGGCCTCGCGATAGATCGTCAGGCGCGTGACCGTCGACTTGCGCTTCTTCGAGCCCTGGGCGACCAGGCGGCGGATGACCGTGCGCATGTGGTCCCATTCGTAGAAGGCCTCGTGCGCCTCGAGATGCGCCGCTTCCCATTCCGCGTCGCTCATCTTCGAGTGATGGGTGACGCGGTGGTTGATGTCGTAGCGGTTCATGTCCGGATCCATCCACACGCCCTCGCGGGTGAGGCGCGCATGGTCCTCGCTGCCCGGTAGGGGGGTGAGAAAGTTCAGGAAGATCATGTCGATGGCGAGTTCGCGCTTCAAGGTCTCGATGTCGTGACGCACCGATTCGCGCGTGTCGAACGGGAAGCCGACGATGTAGCCGCAGACGATGATCACCGAGTGCTTCTTCCATGCGAGCATCGTCGCGCGGTAGTCCTCGATCCGGTTCTGCCGCTTCTTCACCGATTCGAGATTGTCGGGATTGATGTTCTCGAGCCCGATGAAGATCTGATCGACCCCGGCGGCGCACATCTTGTCGATGAAGTTGGGGATGTGGTGGGCGAGGGCATCGATCTGCACCGCCAGACGGGTCGAGAACCCTTGACTCTTCAGCGCGATCAGCCGATCGGCGAAGGCCTCCCAGTTGCGATTGCGGGCGAAGTTGTCGTCGGTGACGAAGAAGCGGTCGATGCCGTGGCGCGCGTTCTCCCGCACGATCGCCTCGAGGTCGTCGGGGGTGCGGAAGCGGCTCTTGCGGCCCTGGACGTTGATGATCGTGCAGAACGAACATTCGAAGGGACAGCCGCGCCCGAGGTCGAGACTGGCGAATCGGGTGATGTTGCGTCGGATCTCCTCGGGTTCGAGGAACGGCGTCGGCGCCCCCCCGAGCCCCGGCATCGCCTTCAGATGGTCGTAGACGGGGGCGAGTTTCCCGGCGAGCCCGTCGCGCAGAACCACGTCGATGCGGCCTTCCTCCGCTTCGCCGAGGAAGAAGGAGATGCCGAGGTCCTGCGCCTCGACGAGGTCGGGCGGCATCCGCTCGAGCATCGACACGCAGCCGGAGACGTGGAACCCGCCGATCGCCACCGGGATTCCGGCGGCCCGCAGCGGCCGGGCGATGTCGACGGCGCGCGGGAACTGGTTGGTCTGCACGCCGACCAGAAAGACCACCGCCGGTCGACGGAGCCGGCGGAAGTCCGCGACGATTTTGTCGGTGTCGACCTTGGAATGGATCTCGTCGACGATCGAGACCCGCCCCTCGACACCTTCGCCGAGCGCCCCGCGCCCGATGGCATCGCGGACCAGTCCGGCGACGCAGGCGAGCGAGTTCGACGGGATCGTCGACCGCCACCATTGCAGGGGATAGCCCTCGTCGTCGTAGCGGGTCGGCTTGATCAGATGGATGTCGAAGACCGTCATGGCGTTCCGTCCGTCCTTGCGGGCAGGAGGGCGTCTCGTCCGCGCCCCGAGGCGCGAAGGCGGATCATCGCGGCCGGCCGATCGTTTCCGATCCACCGGACGTCCACGATGCGTATTTCTCCGGAGTTTCCTCTGTTTCCCGACGCGGCGCAATGGCGAGCGCCGGATCGGCCGATCTTTCCGCCGCGCCGCCGCCACCCGCGTCGACGCCGCGATCGGTCGGGCCGGATCGGCGCGGGTCAGCCCGTCGCGCCGCCGGTCGTCGCCAGCGCGAAGGCCTGGATCAGCGCCACTTCCTTCAGCCGGTCGAACCGCCCCGCCGCGCCGCCGTGGCCGGCGTCCATGTTGGTCTTGAGCAGGACGGGGGCGTCGCCGGTCTTGGTGGCGCGCAGCCGCGCCACCCATTTCGCCGGCTCCCAATAGGTGACGCGCGGATCGGTGAGGCCGGCGAGCGCCAGGATCGGCGGATAATCCTTCGCCGCGACGTTGTCGTAAGGCGAATAGCCGAGGATGGTGCGGAACGCCGCCTCGTCCTCGATCGGGTTGCCCCATTCCGGCCATTCCGGCGGCGTCAGCGGCAGCGTCGCGTCGCGCATGGTGGCGAGAACGTCGACGAAGGGCACCTCCGCGACGATTGCCCCGAAGAGGTCGCCCGCCCGATTGGCGACCGCCCCCATCAGCATGCCGCCCGCCGACCCGCCCTGCGCGACGATCCGCCCCGCCGAGGTGTAGCCGGCCGCGATCAGTTCCCTCGCCGCCGCGACGAAGTCGTCGAACGTGTTGGTCTTGTGCTCGCGTCGGCCCTGGGCATACCAGCGATAGCCCTTGTCCTTGCCGCCGCGGATGTGGGCGATGGCGTAGACGAAACCGCGATCGACCAACGACAGGGCGGTGGTGGAAAAGGCGGCGGGTATGGTGATGCCGTAGGAGCCGTAGCCGTAGAGCAGCACCGGGGCCGAGCCGTCGAGCGCCGTGTCGCGGCGGAAGAGCAGCGACACCGGCACGGTCTCGCCGTCGGCGGTCGGGGCGAAGATGCGGCGGGTGACGTAAGCCGCCGGATCGTGCCCGCTCGGCACCTCCTGCTCCTTGCGCAGGATCCGCGTCCGGCTCTCCATGTCGTAGTCGTAGACCCGCGCCGGCGTGGTCATCGACGAATAGGTGAAGCGGATCTCCGTCGTTTCGAATTCGTATCCGCCGGCGAGCCCCAGCGAATAGGCCTCCTCGTCGAAGGCGACCGCATGTTCGGCGCCGTCGGCGAGCCGATGCACGACGATCCGCGGCAGGCCCTCGACCCGCTCCAACCGGACGAGGTGATCGCGGTAGACGGCGTGCGACAGGATCAGCCGCCCGGCCTGGTGGCCGATCAGCGTCGACCAGTTCTCCCGCCCCGGCGCGGCGACCGGCGCGGTGACGATCTGGAAATCCTCCGCCCCGCCGTGATTGGTGAGGATGAACAGCCGGTCGTCGGCGTGATCGACGTCGTATTCCTCGGCGGTGACCCGGGGGGCGACGCGCAGCGGCGGCGACGTCGGGTCGGCCGCCTCGATCAGATGGACCTCGGACGTCTCGTGATCGTGCACCGAGATCACCACGAAGCGGCCCGACCGCGTCTTGTCGACCCCGACGAAGAAGCCGGCGTCGGCCTCCTCGTAGACCAGCAGATCGTCGGCGGTCGGCGTGCCGATCCGATGGAGGAAGACCTTCGACGGGCGGTGGTTGTCGTCGAGGCGGACGTAGAAGAAGCCGTCGGAGGCCGCCGTCCATATCGCCTCACCGCCGGTCGCCTCGACCACGTCGTCGAGATCGCGCCCGGCCGCGAGGTCGCGCACCCGCAGGGTGAAGTACTCCGAGCCGTTCTCGTCGGCACCGAAGGCGACGAGCCGATGGTCGGGCGAATGGCCGACGCCGGACAGGCGGAAATAGGCCTTGCCTGCCGCTCGGGCGTCGCCGTCGACCAGGATCTCCTCCGCCCCGCCGTCACGAGGGGTGCGCACATGCAGAGGGTGTTGGCCGCCGGTGACCCAGCGCACGCCATAGGCGAAGGCGCCGTCCTTGGCCGGCACACTGGAATCGTCCTGCTTGATCCGCCCCTTCATCTCCTCGAACAACACGGTCTGGAGCGCCTGCGTGTCGGCGAGCATCGCCTCGGCATGGGCGTTCTCCGCGTCGAGATGGGCACGGATCTCGGGGTCGAGCGTCGTCGGGTCGCGCATCACCTCCTGCCAATTCTCCGCCCGGAGCCAGGCATAGTCGTCGACGACGTCGATGCCGTGCAGGCGGGTCGTCACCGGCCGGCGTGCCGCCACCGGCGCCGGAACTGTCGAGGCGAGGGTCATTCGTGTTCGCTTCCGTCGGGTTCGAAGAGGAGGGACTGCCGTCGCCGCGGTCGCGCGGGGCCGTCGGCCCCGACCCGCCGTCGAGGACGCGGTCGAGGTGGGACGCGCGAGCGGCGCGGCGGATCTCGATGCGTAGCATGCCACGGCCGG
>JAFHCF010000024.1:0-4528 GCA_048497495.1 Prosthecomicrobium sp. | reverse complement strand
GGCGTCGGGCGAAGTCGAGCCGCGACGGCGCCACCTCGCTCTTCACCGGATCGCGGATCCAGGGGCCGCCCGCGTCCTTGGCCACCTCGATGGCGGTCAGTGTCGCGTCGCGGCGGATGCGATCGAGCATGCCGAGGTTGATCAGAAGCGCGTCGGCGGTCGTCACGAAGGCCGGAACCTCCTCCGGCGAGAAGGTCATCGACGGTTCCGCGCCGACCGCCAGTAGCATGTTGGCGGTGAAGGTCTGGGCCACCGGCGAGGTCAGGACGTGAATGCGCGGCCGGCGCCGGCGCAGCCGTCTCAAGGCTTCGGCGAGGCGCTCGGGCGTCGCGGCGGGATCGCGCGGCGGCACGGCGGGCAGAGGCGACGAGGGGGGAATGGTATTCTCGATGCTCATCTCAATCCCTCCGCCGGCACGACCCGGATCAGGTTCGAGGGGTTGGCTTCCGCCTCTCAGCCCGATCGCGCCGGGCACCCCCTGAGATCCACCACAGTTAAGGCGACGAAGTCGGCTTGGCAAGGGCCGGAGGATCCGTCGAGGCCGTGAGGCGATCCGTCCCCAGGCCTCAGGGGTCGTCCCACTTGCCCTCTCCCGCCGCATCTGATCGACTGCGGGTCACGTCGCAAGCCGAGGCGAGACCGATGAAACCCTTCTTCGTCCTGATCAAATGCCGATTGGGCAAATCCTATCAGGTGGCCACGGCGCTGGCCGACGCCGAGATCGCCTCGGAGATCTACTCGATCGCCGGCGACCACGACCTGATCGTCAAGTTCTATGTCGACGACACCACCGACATCGGTCATTTCGTCAATGAGAAGGTGCATCCGATCGCCGATATCGTCGACACCAAGACGTTGATCACGTTCAAGGCGTTCTGATCCTCGAGCGCCGGCTCCGGCGTCGGCCCGTGGGCGCCGAACCTCTTCCCGCCACGCCCGAGGCGGGGAGACGACATCAGAAGATCAGTGCCATGACCGCCACACGCGACACCGCCTTCCAGGCTCTCCGGGCCCATGCCCGCACGGTCGAATCGGTCCACATGAGCGATCTCTTCGCCGCCGACCCCGGCCGCTTCGCCGACTTCTCGCTCGCCCTCGACGACCTGCTCCTCGACTATTCGAAGAACCGCGTCACCCGCGAGACGATGGATCTGCTGGTGGATCTGGCGAAGGCGGCGGGCGTCGAGGGCTGGCGGGCGCGGATGTTCGCCGGCGAGCCGATCAACATGACCGAGGGCCGCGCCGTCCTCCACACCGCGCTGCGCAACCCGGATCGCCGGCGCGCCTTCGCCGTCGACGGCCGCGACGTGACGGGGGACGTCGAGGAGGTGCTGGCGCGCATGGGCGTCTTCGCGGCGAAGGTGCGCGACGGCCGCCTCCTCGGGGCGACCGGCGAGCGTTTCACCGACGTCGTCAACATCGGCATCGGCGGGTCCGATCTCGGCCCGGCGATGGTGACGCAGGCGCTTCGCCCCTATCACGACGGACCACGGGTCCATTTCGTCTCCAACGTCGACGGCGCCCACATCCACGACACGCTGGCGACGCTCGATCCGGCGACGACGCTGTTCCTGATCGCCTCGAAGACCTTCACCACGATCGAGACCATGACCAACGCCGGATCGGCGCGGGCCTGGATCGGCGCGGCGCTTGGCGAGGCGGCGGTCGGCGCCCATTTCGCCGCGATCTCGACCGCCATCCCCAAGGTCGTCGCCTTCGGCATCGCCGAGGACCGGATCTTCGGCTTCTGGGACTGGGTCGGCGGGCGCTATTCGGTGTGGTCGGCGATCGGCCTGCCGGTGATGATCGCGGTCGGCGAGGACGACTTCCGCGCCTTCCTCGCCGGCGGCGCGGCGATGGACGACCATTTCGTCGAGGCGCCGCTCGCCTCGAACCTGCCGGTGATCCTGGCGCTGCTCGGGGTGTGGTATCGCTGCCTGATGGGCTTCGCCACCCATGCGGTCCTGCCCTACGACCAGCGGCTCGCGCGTTTCCCCGCCCATCTCCAGCAACTCGACATGGAGTCCAACGGCAAGCGGGTGAGGAAGAACGGCAAGCCGGTCGCCGGGCCGACCGGGCCGATCGTCTGGGGCGAGCCCGGCACCAACGGCCAGCACGCCTTCTTCCAACTGATCCACCAGGGCACCGACGTGGTGCCGGCCGACTTCCTCCTCGCCGCCGAACCGCACGAGGGGATCGCCGACCACCATGTCAAGCTCGTCGCCAATTGTCTGGCTCAGACCGAGGCGCTGATGGTGGGCAAGAACGAGCGGGCGGTGCGCGCCGAACTCGAGAAGGCGGGCATGGAAAGGGGCGCGATCGACGCGCTCGCCCCCCACAAGGTCTTCCCCGGCAACCGGCCGACCAACACGCTGATCTATCGCCGGCTCGATCCCTTCACCCTCGGCCGGCTGCTGGCGCTCTACGAGCACAAGGTCTTCGTCCAGGGGGTGATCTTCGACGTCAACTCCTTCGATCAATGGGGCGTCGAGCTCGGCAAGCAGTTGGCGAGCGAGATCCTGCCGATGGTCGAGGGCCGGGCCCCGATCGCCGGGCGCGACGGGTCGACCTCCGGTCTCCTCGCCCATTTCCACGCCCTGCGACGCGGCGGCTGAGCGGCGGCGCCCCGGTAGCGCGGCGGCGCGGCGCGCGGGGGTGGCAGACCGGGGGGTCTCACGGATCGATGCTCTCGCGTCGCCCGGCCGGGGCAATCGCTCGAAAGGGTCGGCGCCCTCTTCGAGGTCTGTGCGCGATGGTTCGAGGCTCGCATTGCTCGCGCCTCACCATGAAGCACTTTTAATTTCGGCAATTGAAACAAATGCTTCGTGGTGAGGTGCCCCGCGAAGCGGGGCCTCGAGCCATCGCGCACCGAAGGCCACGAGGAGGGCCACCGAACTACGCGAAGGTTCCCTTGCGGGAGAAGGAAGATGGGGGCTTCGCAAAGCCGTACACGAACCGAACCTCTTCGAGCGATTGTCCTGGTCGCCCGGCCTCGCGATGGACGAGCCCGCCGGGCGATGCTACCCCGGGACCGACCCACGATCGGAGCCTTCGCCATGACCCGCCAGTCAGTCCTCACCCGTCGCGCCCTTCTCGTCGGGCTCGCGGCCCTGCCGGGGGCTTGCGTCGCCGCCGGTGAGGCGCCGGCGCCGCGCGTCGCCCGCTATCGCGCCGTCGAGGTCGATACCGGCCCCTTCGCCGCCAAGGGCGTGACCAACTATGCCGCCCGCGTCGGCGAGCGCCTGCGGGTGGCGGTCGCCGAGGTCTTCGCGGGCCGCGTGGCGCCGGGGGAGGCGGGGGCGCCGACCCTGGTGATCGAGGTCTCGACGGTGCGGATGGCGGCCTGGGCCGGCGGGCGCAGCCACGGCGGCTTCGGGCTCGGCGACAGCGGCGGCGAGGCCGACGACGCCATGGCGGGATACCTCGTGCTGCGCTCGTCGACGGGTGGCGTGATCGATCGCCGCCGCCATGCCGTCACCTCCGACGCGGCGTCCTCCGGCGATTGGCGCCTGCCCGACAACGAGGATCGCCGCCTCGACGCGCTCTGTCGGATCTACGCTCTGTGGGCCTTGCGGGAATTCCCGAGCTGAGGGCGCGCGCCCTTCGCCCGTGAGGCGGAGCGGCTCCTCGGCCAGCCGCGCCGGACGCCGGGCAGGTCTTCCGGCGCCGGCTTGCGGCGGATCGCGGCGCGGGCTACCTCTGTCGCCCCCCGCCGGAGAGAAGCCTCATGACCCGCCTGCCGACCCATGCCGACGTCGTCGCCGCCGCCGAACGCCTCGCCGGGGTGGCGGTGCGAACGCCGCTTCTCGCCGTCCCGATGTTGGAGGGCCGCCTGTCCGATGGAACGACCGGAGCGCGGGTCTTCGTCAAGCCGGAGTGCCTGCAGCGCACCGGCTCGTTCAAGTTTCGCGGCGCCTACAATGCCCTGTCGCTGATCCCCGAAGCCGATCGCCCCGAGGGCGTCGTCGCCTGTTCCTCCGGCAACCATGCCCAGGGCGTGGCGGAGGCCGCCCGCCTCTTCGGCGTCGCCGCCACCATCCTGATGCCGGCCGACGCGCCGGCGCTGAAGGTCGAACGGACGAAGCGCTCGGGCGCGACCGTCGTCACCTACGATCGGGCGAGCGAGGATCGCGAGGCGCTGACGGTGAAGCTCGCCGCCGATCTCGGCGCCGATCTCGTCCACCCCTTCGACGACGCGCGGGTGATCGCGGGGCAGGGCACCATCGGGCTCGAGATCGTCGCCGATCTCGCGGCCCAGGGTCTGGTTCCCGACCTGGTGCTGGTGCCGGCGAGCGGCGGCGGGCTCGCCGCCGGTATCGCCCTCGCCCTGTCGCGGACCGCGCCGCGGGCGCGCGTCGTGATGGTCGAGCCGGCGGGTTTCGAGGATCAGGCCCGCTCGCTCGCCGAAGGCCGGCGGGTCGCCAATGCCAAGACCACGGGTTCGATCTGCGACGCGCTGCTGTCGCCGATGCCGGGCGAGATCACCTTCGCGATCAACCGGGCGCAGGGGTCGCTCGCCGTGGCGGCG
>JAFHCF010000023.1:0-15898 GCA_048497495.1 Prosthecomicrobium sp. | reverse complement strand
CCGCAATCCCGCCGACGTCGCCTCGCGCTTCGCCGCGCCGTCGTCGGCGACGGCCGCCGCCGTGGCGCGCGCGGCGGCCCAGGCCGCCAAGGGCGATCGCATCGCCGAGCCGAACCCGCATCACCTCGTCGCCGGCAAGTCGGATCGCGCCTCGGAGATGCGTCTGCTGGATCTCGCCTCGGTCGCCGCCGGCCAGGGCTTCGTGCAGTTGCGCCATCCCGATCAGGACGATCTCTCCGAGCTCCTTGAGAAGCCCGGCGTGACGCTCGCCACCGGGTTCGGCTTCGGCGCGCTCGACGACCTGCGGCAGCGGCGTTTCACCGGACCGGCGATCGTCGCTCTGGCGGTGTCGCGCACCGAGTGAATCGCCCTTCATCCCCACGAACGAAGACGGCGCCATTACGGGCGCCGTTCGCATTTCCGGGGGGCGGTCGGGCGGATCACTCCTCGACGCGGCCGTAGCCCATGCCGAGGGCCTGGAGGTAGAGCTCGAGCAGCGCCTCCATCTCCTCGCGCTCGGACTTGTCCTGCTTGCGGATGCGGATCACCTGGCGAAGGATCTTGACGTCGTAGCCGTTGCCCTTGGCCTCGGCGTAGACGTCCTTGATGTCGTCGGCGATGGTCTGCTTCTCTTCCTCGAGGCGCTCGATCCGTTCGACGAAGGACTTGAGCTGGTCGGCGGCGACGCCGGCGGGATCGGACATGAGGTCACTCCTGAATGGCCCCGGAGCGCGATGCGCGGCGCCGGGCGAAATCATGGGCCGACGGGACGGCCGGGGGCGGGATCAAGCCCTGAGTCCACCCGCCGGGTCAAGATCGGGTTCGGGGTCGCCGGGCGGTTCGATCCCGCTATCCACCGCCGGAACGCCGTGTCGCCGGCTCACGCGCCGGTGGTCGCGCCGCCGACGTCACCGTAGAGACGGGGTTCGGCGAAGTCGGCCCGGCCCATCGCCTCGCGCAGGATCGGCTCCAACCGATCGGTCCAGGCGGCGACGCCGACGGGCTCGGCGATCAGGTCCTGACGGATCTCGAGCAGGCCGTGGACGAGGCCGCGCGCCAGACCGTGGCGGTTCATCGTGTCGCCGTCGAGATCGCCGTGGTAGGGCTCGTTGTCGCCGACCACCAGGGCGGGGTCGGCGCCGAGACGGTCGAGCAGGAATTCCGCCAGGCGAGGATCTCGATTCCACAGGATGCCGCAATGCCAGGGGCGTGGCGAGCCGCGCCAGTTGGGCGTGAAGGAGTGGATCGAGAACAGCATCGGCGGCCGACCGGCGGCGAAACAGCCGTCGATGGTGTCGGTGATCGCCCGGTCGTAGGGCCGCCAGAAGCGTTCGATGCGGGCATCGCGCTCGGCGGCGTCGATGCGGGCGTTGCCGGGGACGACGGCGCCGTCGGATAGGCGCATCACCAGGGTGGGGTCGTCGTCGCCGCGGTTCGGATCGATCAGGAGGCGGGAGAAGTGCGACAGCACCGCCGGGACGCGCAAGCGGGCGGCCAGCGCCCGGGTGAGCGGCTCGACGCCGATATCCCAGGCGATGTGGCGGGCGAATTCGCTCGCCGGCAGTCCGAGGGCGGCATATTCGGCGGGAACATGATTGGAGGCGTGGTCGGCGATCAGCACCAGGCCGGCGGCGGGATCGCCATCGACGATCTCGAAGACGTGGTCGCCGCCGTCGGATCCGGGTGCGGTGGGCGAGTGGTCCGACGAGGCGATATGCATGCGGGTCATGGATCTCACGATGCGGATTGGATACGAAGATGGTAGGCGTTCGCGGAAGGGCTGGCCAGCCCCTCCGGCGGCTTCGCCCACCGCTCCGTCGCCCGTCCTCGCACACCCGGTTCTCCTCGCATGATCACCGACGCCCGCGTCGCCGAGCCCCGCTCGGTCGTTCTCGTCGCCGTCCTGGCGTTGATCGCGGCGGCGGTGGCGATGGGGATCTCGCCGGTCTTCGTGCGCGAGGCGCAGGTCGGGCCCTTCACCTCGGCGTTCTATCGGGTCTTTCTCGCCCTGCCGCTGCTGTGGGGCTGGGCGCGGCTCGAGCGGCGCGAGGCGACGGCGCGCGATCCCGGCTGGACGCGCGCCCTGGTGTTGGCCGGGGTGTTCTTCACCGTCGACCTGTTCTTCTGGCACCTGGCCGTCCTCCACACCACCATCGCCAATGCCACGTTGCTCGCCACCATGGCGCCGGTGTGGGTGATGCTGTTCTCGCTGGTGATCGGCGAGAAGGTGACGCGGATGATGGTCGCCGGGCTGATGCTGTGCATCCTCGGCGGGGCGCTGCTGGTCGGCTCCAGCCTGAGGCTGGCGCCGGAGCGGTTCCTCGGCGATCTCTACGGCGTGGCGACGTCGGTCGGTTTCGGCCTCTATTTCCTGGCGATACGGGTGGCGCGGCGGGACGGGTCGACCGGGTTGGTGTTGTTCCGCTCGACGGTGATCACCTCGACGCTGCTCGGGATCGTCGCCGGCGTCGCGGAGAACGTCTGGTTGCCGACCGGGCTCTCCGGCGTCCTCGCCCTCGTCCTGATGGCGTCGGTCAGCCACGTCGGCGGCCAGGGATTGCTCGCTCATGCGCTCGGCCATCTCTCCGCCGCCTTTTCCTCCCTGGTGATCTTCCTCGAGGCGCTGGCGGCGGCCTTCTTCGGCTGGGCCTTCTTCGGCGAGACGCTGGGGCCGTGGCAGATCGCCGGCGGCGTCGCCATCTTGTGCGGCATCTTCATCGCGCGACCGCGTGAGACGGCGAAATGAACCGCGACGCCGAAGTCCCGCCGTTTGGCGGCTCGCTCCCGGCAACCGGCGTCATCGGCGTGATCGCGGGCTCGCGGCGATTGACGTGGACCGCCAAGCTTGCGAACGTGGCGCCGTCACGGACAAGAAGAAAAGAACGGATGAAACCCGAAGCTTCGCCTGCCGCGAACCGCCGCCGGTCGGCGACCTCGATCCTCGCAGATCACGCCGGGATCGTCGCTCGCCGGGCCGGGCTCGTGGTGATGGCGGTCGTCGTCCTCGCCGCGTTCGCCGCCCCCGCCCTCGCCGATCTGCGCATCTGCAACAAGACCTCGAGCCGGGTCGGCATCGCCGTCGGCTACAAGGACGACGAGGCGTGGAAGACGGAAGGCTGGTGGAACCTCACCGCCAATTCCTGCGAGACGTTGCTCGCCGGCCCGTTGGTTTCGCGCTTCTACTATCTCTACGCGGTCGACTACGACCGGGGCGGCGAATGGAGCGGCCGCTCGTTCATGTGCACCCAGGAGAAGACCTTCACCATCAAGGGGATCGAGGACTGCCTGAAGCGTGGCTTCGAACGCACCGGCTTCTTCGAGATCGACACCGGCGAACAGCGCACCTGGACGGTGCAACTGACCGAGCCGGGCCGCGCCTCCGCCTCCGCCGGCCCGTGACGCCGACGCGGAATCGGGGGTGATCGGTCGGCGGCCTTCGCCAGGGTTGCTCCGAGGGATGCAATAAACACTCGATATGCAAGAATTTGCCGAAGGTGACATTTTGCATCTGGGCAGACGCTCCTGCGGGGTCTAAGACGGTCGTCCTACAGATCATCGACAGAGTGACGAGATGAAGCGCAATCGGCGGGTCAAGATTCTGGCGACCCTCGGACCGGCGTCGTCCGATCCGGCCATCATCGAGAAACTGTTTCTGGCCGGTGCGGATGTGTTCCGCATCAACATGAGCCATACCGACCATCCCCGGTTGGCCACGCTGGTCGCCACCATTCGCGCCATCGAGACGCGGGTCGGCCGGCCGATCGGCATCCTCGCCGACCTCCAGGGGCCGAAGCTCCGGGTCGGCAAGTTCGGCGCCGGGCCGGTGGAACTGGTGGCCGACGCCACCTTCGTCCTCGACGGCGATCCGACCCCGGGCGATGGAACCCGTGTCCAACTGCCCCATCCCGAGATCCTCGAGGCGGTCGAAGTCGGCCATCACCTGTTGATCGACGACGGCAAGGTCAAGCTGCGCTGCACCGCCAAGCCGAAGAAGAGCACCATCGTCTGCACCGTGGTGGTCGCCGGTCGCATTTCCGACCGCAAGGGCGTCAGCCTGCCCGACACCGACCTGCCGATCGGGGCGTTGACCGAGAAGGATCGGTCCGATCTCGACGCGGCGCTGGCGCAGAAGGTCGACTGGATCGCGCTCTCCTTCGTGCAGCGGCCGGAAGACATCGCCGAAGTGCGCAAGATCACCAAGAACCGCGCCGGCATCATGGCCAAGATCGAGAAGCCGCAGGCGATCGAGCGGCTCGCCGAGATCATCGAACTCTCCGACGCGATCATGGTGGCGCGTGGCGATCTCGGCGTCGAGATGCCGCTCGAGCGGGTCCCCTCGCTGCAGAAGCAGATCAATCGCGCCTGCCGCAAGGTCGGCAAGCCGGTGGTGGTCGCCACCCAGATGTTGGAGAGCATGATCACCTCGCCGGTGCCGACCCGCGCCGAGGTCTCCGACGTCGCCATCGCGGTCTACGAGGCCTCCGACGCCATCATGCTGTCGGCGGAGAGCGCCGCCGGCAAGTATCCGGTCGAGGCGGTGACGATGATGAACGCCATCGCCGAGGCGACCGAACACGATCCGGTGTGGCGCTCGATCGTAGCGCCGCAGCGCCAGCCGCCCGAGGCGACCGGCGCCGATGCCATCACCTCCGCCGCCGCCTCGATCGGCGAAACGCTCAACGTCGCGGCGATGGTCTGCCTGACCCAGTCGGGTTCGACGGGCCTCAGGGCGGCGCGCGAGCGGCCCTTCGTGCCGGTGATCGCGCTCACCGCCTCGCCGGCGATGGCGCGGCGTCTCGCCCTGGTGTGGGGCATCCACTGCGTGGTGGCGGAAGACGCCCGCGACGTCGACGACATGGTCGAGCGCGGTTGCCGCATCGCCTTCTCGGAGGGCTTCGCCCGGCCGGGACAGCGGATCATCGTGGTCGGTGGCGTGCCCTTCGGCACCCCCGGCTCGACCAACATGCTGCGCATCGCCTTCGTCGGCGCCGACGGCTCCGGCGCGCTGTGAGGCCGACGAACCCGGCCTGACGACGGCCACGGCCGTCGTTGGATATTTCGAAACGGCGGCCACGGCCGTCGTGGGACTGCCCCGAGACGACGGCCACGGCCGTCGTGGGATTGTCTCAAGACGACGGCCATGGCCGTTGTGGGAATGTGCCGGAACGACGGCCGTGGCCGTCGTCAGGCGCCCGATCGGCGACCCCCTTCGATTACCGCGATCAATCCCTCGATTTCCGCGATCACCCGCTCTCGGGCGGCGTGATGCGGCATGTGGCCGATCTCGTCGAGGTGGACGAGGCGGGCGCCGGCGATGTCGCGGGCGAGGCCCTCGGCATGGATGTCGGCGCGCACCACGGGGTCCCGGGTCCCGGTGAGGATCAGCGTCGGGGCGGTGATCCGCGGATAGCGCGGAGCGAGCCGGGTGAGATGGCCGTGCAGGCGGAAGACGTCCTCGGCATTGGCGCGCCAGGTGTGGGGGCGCAGCACCAGCGCGGCGCCGATGCGCTCGGCGTAGCGCTCGGGCACGGGATCGGGAGCGAAGACCCCGGCGGTGGCGCGCTCGATCATGAGAGGGCCGAGGAGAGGCACCGCGACATGGCGCAGCAGGGCGCCGATCAGCGGTCGCGCCGACAGGCGGTAGAGCAGGTCGATGACGGCGCCGGGCCAGGGATGGGTGGCGGGCGCCAGGAAGACCAGCCCGGCGGCGCGCTCGGGGTGATCGACGCCGAAGGCCGCCGCCACCGACCCGCCCCAGGAATGGCCGACGACGATCGCCCGATCGATGCCCTTGGCGGCGAGGACCTCCGCGATCACGGCGGCCTGGGTGGTCGGCGCGGCGTCGTCGGCGCCGTGGCGGCTGCTCCAGCCGTGGCCGGGGCGGTCGAGAAAGATCAGACGGTGACGCGGGAAGGCGTCGGTGAAGGCGAGCATCGGATCGCGGGCATTGCCGCTGGCGCCGTGGACGAAGACCAGCGGCACCGCCGCCGCGTCGTCCCCGGGACGATCGACGACATGGACGACGCGGGCGCCGAAGGACATGAGTTCGCCGAGCGGCGGGGCCGCCTCGGCCGCCGCGCGACGGACGAGGCCGGTCACCACGGCGGCGCCGGTCGGCAGGGCGAGGAGGGCGGACAGCCAAGGGGCGATCATGCCGGGGCGCCTCCATCGGGTCGGACCGCCGAGAGGCGGGATCTCGTCACAGTTCGCGCCCCTCGACCTCGAGGGCGAGGCGTTCGATGTGGGCGGCGAGGCCGGGGGCGCGCGGGTCGAGCGCGGCGATCCGGCGCAGCCATTTCAGCGCCTCGGCCTTGCGGCCGGAGCCGGCGAGGATCGACGCCATCATCGCCATGGCGCCGTAGTGGCGAGGCTCCATCCGCAGGGTCTCCTCGACGTCCTCGGTCGCCTGGGCGATGTCGTGGCCGGAGAGATGGAGGAGGGCGCGGCGATGATGGCCACCGGCCCAGACGGGCGCGACGATGATCGCCGCGTCGATCAGATCGAGCGCCAGGCCGCGTTCACCGGCACGGGCGGCGATGGCCGCGCGGGCGGTCAGGAGATCGGCGGTGGCGCTGCCGGAGGCCTGCCAGGCGGCCTCGATGCGGGCGCGGGCGGCGGCGGCGGAGGCATCGTCGGGGGCGGCGGCGAGGGCGGCGAAGAAGCGGTCGAGATCGACGGCGTGATGGGCGTCGATGCCCCGCGTCGGTGTCCGGCCCGTCGCGGCGCGGTCCCCCGGCGGCGCCTCGGCGACGCTCACATTCCAACTTGGTCGCGGCGCCTCGGCGACGCTCGCATTCCGACCTGGTCGCGGCGTCTCGACGGCGCCGGAGGCCGATACGAGGGTCGTGAGAATCACCGCCGCGACGCCGACGCGCCGAAGGGCGCCGGCACATCGGCGGAGGGTCGGAAGGAGGAGCGCCCGGGGGCGAAACGAAACGAGCCGCATGAACGGATCTTGATCTCCGTTCAGCGGCTCGTCGAGAGACATCCGCATCGCCGGCGTTCACACGCCCGCGATCAGCGTCCGATCAACCCTGGCGCGCCTTGAAGCGCGGGTTGGTCTTGTTGATGATGTAGACGCGGCCCTTGCGGCGCACCAGACGGTTGTCGCGATGGCGCGTGCGGAGCGACTTGAGCGAGTTCTTGATCTTCATCGTCTGGTACCGATCGTTGATCCGTCGCGAGGCGCCGACAGGCGGCCCGTTCGGATGCCGATCCCACGGGGGCCCTGAACCGGGTCCCCTCGCGCGAGCGGCGAGGAATAATGAATCGAGCGCGGATCGCCCGCGCTCACTCGTGAATTCGGCCGGGACCATAGGCAGGACATCCGCCCGTGTCAATCGCTTGCGGCGCGCAATTCCCGTTCTCCGCGGCGGCTGTCGCGAGCCCGCGCCGCCGTCCCTCGAGTGGGCGGCGGCACAGACTCGTAAAACCGTCGAACCGGTGATCCGCCTCCGACTCAGCCCTTGGCGATGGCTCCGGCGATCTTCTCCGAAACATAGCCGAAGGCATTGCCGACGATCAACGAGGCGGCGGTGATCGCCGCGGCCTTCGCCATGGCGAGCGGATCGGTCAGGGCGACGCCGGTCAGCAGGCAGAGGGCCGCGGTCGAGGCATAGCCGTAGACGCCGGCCGGGATGGTCGAGAGCGGCGGCAGATGGGCCGCGAGGACCAAGACCACAACCGAGACGCCGACGATGGCGGAAGCGACGTACACGCCGCCGCCGACGGTGCCCAGGATCGCCAGAGCCACGGTGGCCACCACCACCCCCCAGAGATGATTGATCACCGAATTCTTGAAGCCGGCTTCCTTGCCGCCGCAATGGTAGAAGCTGCCCCAACCGATGAACAACGCCCAGACCTGGAGACCGAGTGATGTTCCGAGACAAAGCCACGTCGCGACGGCTGCCAGGGCGCCGATGACGATCGCCAACGCAGTAATGATATTCATGGTTCTCTCCCGATGTTCCGATCGGACACGCAGGCTCGCGTCACCGTAAAGGCCATCGCCTTCGATGATCACGGAGTCATACATGTCAAAAATGTCGCACCAGGAGATCAGCAGAGTTGGTCCATTTATTGCGCCTGCCTATTCACCCTTGTAGCAACGGACAGGATTTTGCACGGAATTCATTTGCCAAGAATTGTACATTGGTGCTGTTTCGGTGATCGACATCGAAATAAACTAAAACTCCGGGTGGCTTCTGGCGAAACAATACATACTCGACCTTTTCAATGACGGTGGGTGAATTGCTCCCGGCGTCGCCCACATCCGTGCAACGACGTCATATATGAGCGTCTTGTCGGCATTGTCTCGAAGTAAATTGACGACATATATTGCAATTACGATATTAACTACTTATTAATCACGAACGATCACCAAATCTTTTCCATAAAATTCGAGAGAAAATTTTGCCGAGTGATTCAGTAATGACGCGACGTTAGATCTGGACGCCGTAGTGGGAAAACACGGACAGATCACATGCCTCCGATCGCCACATCACTGAGTTGGGCCCTGGCGACGGTGGCGATGGTGGGTCTCGCCACCGCGCCGATCGGCGTGACGGCGGAGCTCGCCGTCGGCTCGGCGGTGATCGTCGCCATGTTCGCGGTGCGGCGCATGGGATCGGGGCCGGTGCAGCGCCACGTCTATCTGGCGCTCGGCACGCTGATCGTGCTGCGTTACGTGTGGTGGCGCACCACCGAGACGCTGCCGCCGGTCGACGACATCGTCGGATTCTCCGCCGGTCTGACCCTCTATCTCGCCGAGATGTTCTGCGTCGGCATGTTGTTCATCTCACTCTTCGTCATCGCCGATCCGCTGCGTCGCCCGCCGGCGCGCCGGTTGAAGGACGAGGACTGCCCGAGCGTCGACGTCTATGTCCCGACCTACAACGAATCGTCCGATCTGATCGCCGCGACGCTCGCCGCCGCCACCACGATGGACTGGCCGGCCGACAGGCTCCGCGTCTACCTGCTCGACGACGGCGGCACCGATCAGAAGCGCAATTGCGACGATCCGGTCGCCGCCGCCGCCGCCGAGGCGCGCCGGGTGGAACTGACGGCGCTGGCCGAGGAACTGGGCGCCACCTACCTCACCCGGGCGCGCAACAATTCCGCCAAGGCGGGCAATCTCAACGCCGCGCTCGGCCGCACCTCGGGCGAACTCGTCGCCGTCTTCGACGCCGATCACGCGCCGACCCACGACTTCCTGCGCGAGACGGTCGGCCACTTCGCCGACGATCCGCGCCTGTTCCTGGTGCAGACGCCGCACTTCTTCCTCAATCCCGATCCGATCGAGAAGAACCTCGTCACCTGGGCGCGGATGCCGTCGGAGAACGAGATGTTCTACAGCGTCATCCAGCGCGGGCTCGATCGCTGGAACGCCGCCTTCTTCTGCGGTTCGGCCGCGGTGCTGCGCCGTACCGCGTTGGAGGAGGCCGGTGGTTTCTCCGGCATCTCGATCACCGAGGACTGCGAGACGGCGCTCGATCTGCACTCGCGCGGCTGGAACTCGCGCTTCGTCGACAAGCCGATGATCGCCGGCCTGCAGCCGGAGACGCTGGCCCAGTTCATCGGCCAGCGGTCGCGCTGGTGTCGCGGTATGGTCCAGATTCTGATGATGAAGAACCCGCTGTTCAAGCGCGGGCTCTCCATGGCGCAGCGCATCGCCTATCTGTCGAGCTCGCTGTTCTGGCTGTTCCCGCTGCCGCGTCTCGCTTTCGTGGTGGCGCCGCTGCTCTACATCTTCCTCGGTGTGAAGCTCTACGTCGCCAACGTGCACGAGTTCGTCGCCTACACGGTCGTCTACATGATCGTGAACATGATGATGCAGAACCATCTCTATGGGCGGGTGCGCTGGCCCTGGATCTCGGAGCTCTACGAGTACATCCAGATGCCCTATCTCACCGGCGCCATCGCCTCGGTTCTGATCAACCCGAGGAAGCCGACCTTCAACGTCACCGCCAAGGGCGTGACCACCGACGTGGCGCGGCTGTCGGAACTGGCGACGCCCTATTTCGTCATCTTCTCCGTGCTGGTCGTCGGCTCGGTCGTCGCCTTCCAGCGCTTCTTCGCCGATCCCGAACTGAACGACCTGATGCTGGTCGTCGGCCTGTGGAACACCTTCAATCTGGTGATCGCCGGCGTGGCGCTCGGCGTCGTCGCCGAACGACCGGAACGTCGCCGCAGCCAGCGTCTCGACGTCGTGCGCAAGGCCGAGCTGGTGGTCGGCGATACGGTCCTGCCGGTGGTGATCGAGGACATCTCGATCGGCGGCGTGCGGCTGCGTCCGCTCGGGCACGCGCCGGCCGGGCTCGATCTGCGCGGCGCCACCGGCACGCTGTTGATGGCGCTCGACCGCGACCAGGCGCCGACCCGCGTCACGGTGACCGCCCGACGCATCGGCGCCGACGACGGCGGGGCCTTCTGGGGCATGCAGTTCAAGCAGTTGACCAGCACCGGTTACCTCGCGGTCGCCGACGTCATGTACGGCCACGCCTCGGTACTCGACCGGTTTCGCGAACGCCGGCGCTCCGGCAAGAGCCTCGTCGCCGGGTCGCTGCAGTTCCTCGGTTGGGCCTTCGCCCAGTCGGGCCGGGCGATGCGGATGGCGGCGCGGGGCAACTCCAGCGGCGCCCATGTGGTGGAAGTCGGCGATCTGATCCCGCTCGCCTCCACCGTCGACGACAAGTCGCGGTTCGCCTGATCCCCTCGAACCGTTACCGATCGGAGCCGCCATGCCCATCCGCCCTCTACGTTCCGCGACCCTCGCGACGCTGATCGCCCTGGCGACCACCGTGACCCCGGCCGATGCGGCGGAAGCGCCGCAGGCGGTCCGCCCGCTCGCCGACCTCGGCCGCGCGGCGGTCGACGCGCCGCTGCTGCGCCGTCTGCCGTCGTCGCTGCGCTCGACCCGGCTCAGCGGCGAGACCGATCGGATCACCTGGCCGGTGTGGGTCACGGCGGCGGAAGCGGCGCGGCGCGTCGATCTCCGCCTCGCCCATGTGGCGGCGGTCTCGGTGATGCCGGAGGCGTCGCGTCTCTCGGTCGCGGTCAACGATCGCGTCCTCTCCGATCAGGCGATCGGCGCCGGCGGGGCGGGGCGCAGCGTCGATCTGGCGGTACCGGCGGGCGTTCTCCAGCCGGGTTGGAACGCCATCCGCGTCGCCGTCGACCAACGCCATCGCGTCGATTGCTCGACCGCCTCGACCTATGAATTGTGGACCGAGATCGACCGGGCTCGCTCGGGGCTGCTGTTCCCCGCCGGCCACACGCCGGAGCGGCGCGGCATCGCCGACATCGCCGGCATCGCCCCGGACGAGCACGGCCGGGTCGCCATCCGCCTCGTCGCCGGGGAGCCGGCGGAGGCGAAACACCTGGAGCGGGCGATTCGCGTGGCGCAGGCCCTGGCGCTGATCGGCGGCTTCCTCGATCCGGTCGTCTCCGTCACCCGCCGGGCCGAGGCCGGCCCGGGCATCGACGTGGTGATCGGGCGCGCCGCCGCCGGCCTCCTCGACGCCGCCGCGGTTCAGCCGGGCGCGGTCTCGGTGATCGACGGAGGCGAAGCCGACCATCTCACCGTGGCGATCCTCGGCGACGACGCGGCGATCGACCGCGCCCTGGCGCAGCTCGCCGATCTCGCCGCGACGCGGACCGAGGGCAGCGCCGTCGGGCTCGAGGCGCGCGCCGGTCTCGGCGGCCGACCGATCGCCTCGGGCGAACGGATCCGGCTCGCCGATCTCGGCGCCGAGACGACCGAGTTCTCCGGCCGGTTGTTCCGCACCGGCTTCGACATCCGGCTGCCCGCCGATCTCTATGCCGCCGACTACGGCAAGGTGCGGCTGAAGCTCGCCGGCGGTTATGCCGCCGGCCTCGACCGGTCGAGCCGCCTCACCGTCCGGGTCAACGGCCGTCAGGCGGCCGGCGCGCCGATCGTGGCGCCGCGCGGCGAGATCTTCACCGACCGCGTTCTCCAGATCCCGCTGTCCGCCTTCCGTCCCGGTCACAACCGCATCGAGATCGAGGCGGCGGTGGCCACGGTGGCCGACAAGACCTGCGATCCGGCGGTGCAGATCGAGGGGCCCAAGCGCTTCCTCTTCGTCGATCGCTCCGAACTGGTGTTCCCGACCTTCGCCCGGCTGGCGCGGCTGCCCGATCTCGCCGCCACCGCCGGCGGTGTGCTCGGCGCGCTGTCGCCGGAGGCCCGGCCGGCCCTCCACGTGCCGCGTCCCGATCTCGCCAGCCTGTCGGCGGCGGCGACGCTGGCGACCCGCGTCGCGGTGGCGGCGGGCCGGATCGACACGATCGAACTCGCCTTCCGCAATCCGTCGGTCGATACGCCCTCGGCGATCGTCGTCGGCGCCTTCGCCGATCTGCCGGCGACCGTGGTCGGCGCCGTCGGGCTGGAGCCGGGCCAGATCCGGTCGGCCTGGGCGCGCCGTCCGAGCGAACAGCAGGCGACGGCGATCCCGACGTCGACCGGCGACGTCGACCCGATCACGACGGGGTCGTTGCAGGGCCGGGTGATGACGCTGGCGCCGTCGAACGACGCCGATCTCGTCGATCGTTGGCGGCGGTCGATCGAATCGCCGTGGTCGCCGGCCGCCGTCGGGCGGGCCGCCGGGGCGCGCTTCGAGAAACTCGTCGACTTCCTGCCCAACCTCGGCGACGAGCGGCCACTCCAGGGCTTCACCCCGACCGCGACCACCGGGCTGGTGATCGCCCAGGCGATGTCGCCGGGCGGTGGCGCCTGGACGCTGGTGACCGCGCCGACCTCGCGGGTGCTCGCCGACGCCGTCGCCACGGTGACCGGCGGCGAGGACTGGACGCGGCTCGAGGGGGCGGCGTCGACCTGGGATCAGGTCGACGAGAAAGTGTCGTCGATCCCCGCCGGCCGCGTCGGTTTCCTCGCCACCTCCGGATTCGACTTCGCCAATCTGCGGCTGGTTTCGGCGGCGCTCGCCAGCGACTACCCGTTCGTCTACATCCTCGCCGCCCTGCTGGTGACCGGGGGTCTCGGCCTCGCCACGGCGCGGCTGCTGCCGAGCCTGGGGAAGACCGGGGCATGACCGGCAGGGCGCAACCCCGGGCCCGTCGACGCGTCGCCCCGGCGCTCGGCCTCGGGCTGACGCTGGCGGCGGCGGTGGTGCCGGCGGGGCGCGCCGTGCCGGAAGACCGAGTGCCGACGACGGACGGACGGTCCGTGCCGAGCCTCAGGGGGACTTTGCCGAACCCGGCGCTGTGGCGCGCCTGGAAGGGGCGCTTCCTCGCCCCCGAGGGCCGGGTGATCGACGACGCCAACGGCGGGGTCAGTCATTCGGAAGGCCAGGGCTACGGCCTGTTGCTGGCGCTCGCCGCCGACGACCGCGAGACCTTCCGCGCGCTGTGGAACTGGACCCGCGCCCATCTCTACGTCCGCAAGGACGGGCTCGCCTCCTGGCGCTGGCAGCCCGGGCCGGCACCGCATGTGCGCGATCCCAACAACGCCACCGACGGTGATCTCCTGGTCGCCTGGGCGTTGGCGGAGGCCGGCGAGGCGTGGGGTGATCCGGCGGCGACGGCCGCCGCGCGCCGCATCGCCCGCGCGATCTTCGCCGAGACCGTGGTGGAGACCCGTTTCGGGCCGACGCTGCTTCCCGGCGTCACCGGGTTCGGCGCCGGCGCCCGCAAGGACGCGCCGGTGGTCAATCCGTCCTATTGGGTGTTTCCCGCCTTCGCCCGGCTCGCCCAGCTCACCCCCGACCTCGATTGGCGCGGGGTGGCGGCGAGTGGCGAGAGGCTTCTCGGCGAGAGCCGATTCGGGCCGGCCGGCCTTCCGGCGGAATGGGTGTCGCTCGCCGGCGAGACGCCGCGTCCGGCCGACGGTTTCGCGCCGAGCTTCGGCTACAACGCGGTGCGCGTTCCGCTCTATCTCGCCTGGAGCGAGGGGGGGCGGCGCGAGCGGCTGGCCCCGTTCATGGCGCGCTGGTCGGGCCGGCCCGGTGGCGACCCGGCGATGGCGCTGGTCGACCTGCCGAGCGGGCGCGATCTCGAGCCCTTCGCCGATAGCGGCTATCGGGCGATCGCGGCGACCGTCGCCTGCGCGCTCGAGGGCACCCGCTTTCCCGACGATCTGCGTGGGGCCGAGGTCGATCGCTACTACCCGACGACGCTGCGCGCCCTGGCGCTGATCGCCGTCAACACGAGGCATCCGACATGTTGGTGAAACGCACGAGCGTGGCGGCGATCCTCGCGGTTCTGGCCGCGTCGCCGGTGGGCGTGGCGGCGGCCCAGTCGTCGGCGCGCGGCGCCGACTGGACCGGGTCGATCGCGGCGGCGTCGCTCTCCTCGGACGAGGTCGAGCGCGCCTTCGCCCGCCCGCCGATCGACGCCGGCGCCGATCCGGTGGTCAGGGTCGACGAGAGCGCCCTGCGCTACTACGCCTCGCAACATGCCCAGGCCCGGGTCGAGGCGGAGATCCGCCGTCTGCGCGCGCTCTATCCCGGCTGGGAACCGCCGGCCGATCTCTACCGTCCCGCCGGCGGCGAGGATCAGGCGCTGTGGGATCTCTACGGCAAGGGCCGGATCGACGACCTCAAGCTCGAGATCGATCGACGGATGGCGCGCCAGCCCGGCTGGCGGCCATCGCCGGAGATGATCGCGAAGCTGCGCCGCAAGGAGATGCGGCTCGATCTCGTCGCGGCGTCGGATCGCGGCGACTGGAAGACGGTGGCCGCGATCGCCGAACGCGAGCCACTGCTGGTCGACGGCGGCGATCTCGACGTGATCTGGCGGATCGCCGAGGCGACCGCCGAGACGGCGACCGCCGCGCAGGCGCTCGATCTCTATCGGCTGGCGCTCACCGGCGCGACGACGCCGGACGAGCGGCTCGGCACCCTGCGCAAGGTGATCGCCGTGCTCGGGACCGGGCCGGTGGCGCCGCTCTTCGCCGAGGAGAAGAAGGGCGAATTCGAACCGCTGCGGCTCGACCTGGCGCGGGCGCGGATCGGCGAATGGTTGGCTCCGGAGGCGAGCGGCGACGTCGTCGCCGACGACCTCGACCGGCTCGCCGCCGCGGCACGTCGCGACGACGGCGGCGCCGGCGACGCGGCGCTGCTCGGGTGGGTCGAGCTGAAGCGCGCCAAGCCGGCCGCCGCCTTCGACTGGTTCGCGTTGGCGCGTGGCCGCGGTGGCGACGTCAAGGCGACCCTCGGCGCGGCGCTCGCCGCCGACCGCGCCGGCCGCCGTGACGAGGCGATCGACATCGCCGAGACCAAGTCGGAGGATTCCGAGGTCGGCACCCTGTTCCTCGATCTGGTCGCCGCCGACATTTCCGGGCCGGCGCCGAAGGTGCTGTCGAGCCAGCGGCTCGGCCGGTTCGCCGCGACGATCGAGAAGCTCGAGTCCGGCGACACGGCGCAGGCGCTGGCCTGGTACGCCTTCAAGGCGCATCAGTTCGAGGCGGCGCGCGCCTGGTTCGCCAAGGCGATGGTGTGGCGTCCCTCGGCGAAAACCGCCGAGGGTCATCTGCTGTCGGTCAAGGCGCTCGGCGACCGGCCGACCTTCGAGCGGCTGCTCGGGGAGTATCGCGACCGCTTCGCCGATCTGGCGCCGGTGCCGGGCTTCGCCGTCGCGGTCGCCGCTGCCCGCAGGGGCGGCCCGGCCAAGAAATCCTGCGGCGTGCTGCTCTCGGGGACGGCGCGCGGCCCCGCCGACCATCTCGCCGCCGGCTGGTGTCTGATGGATCTCGATCGCGGCGAGGAGGCGGTCGTGGCCTTCGACGCGGCGCGTCGGGGCGACGGCCGGCTCGTCGCCGAAGCGGCCTATGGCCAGTCGCTCGCCCATCTCAGGGCCGGCCGCACCGATGCCGCCGCGGCGATCGCGGCGGGCGCCGCCCCCCCCCGCGGGCCGCGCGGGG
>JAFHCF010000022.1:0-9863 GCA_048497495.1 Prosthecomicrobium sp. | reverse complement strand
GCCGAGCCCGCTCTCGAACGCGTGTGTCGTCAGACGGTTGCTGCGGTTGACGACGCCTTGAACCGGACAGCCGTGGGTCGGAGCCCGGCAATGACGAGGGGGGAGAGAATTTCACCGATCACCGGCGCCCAATCCGTCGCCGACCCCGTCGAGCGGCGAGGAATGGCCAGCGGTCTCTCTGCCACCGAGTGGAAATGGGAAGCTCCCCGGGACCGAGAAGCCCCCCCCGCGCGCCTCGCCGTCACCGTGCCTCGATGTCGCCCATCGCCCAACCGGCCTCGACCTCGGCCTTGTAGTCGGCATAGCGCCCGGCCTCGATCGCCGCCCGCGCCCCGGCCATCAGCGACTGGTAATAGGCGAGATTGACCCAGGTCAGCAGCATGGCGCCGAGCGCCTCGCCCGTCCTGACCAGATGATGGAGATAGGCCCGCGACCAGTCGCGCGCCGCCGGGCAGTCGCTGGCCTCGTCGAGCGGGCGGGAATCGTCGGCGTGGCGGGCGTTCTTGAGGTTGACCCGGCCGCGCCGGGTAAAGACCTGGCCGTGACGCCCGGCCCGGGTCGGCATGACGCAGTCGAACATGTCGATGCCGCGAAGGACCGCCTCGAGGATGTCATGCGGCGTGCCCACCCCCATCAGGTAGCGCGGCTTGGTCGAAGGCAGCGCCGGCGCGGTGGCGTCGATCACCCTGAGCATCACCTCCTGCGGCTCGCCGACGGCGAGCCCGCCGAGCGCATAGCCGTGGAAGCCGATGTCGACCAATCCGGCGGCCGAACGCAGCCGCAGCGCCTCGTCGTCGCCGCCCTGGACGATGCCGAAGATGCCGTGGCCGCGCCGCGCCGAAAACGCCGCCTTGGACCGCGCCGCCCAGCGCAAGGACAGCTCCATCGCCCGCTCCATCTCCTCGGGCGAGGCCGGCAGCGCCACGCATTCGTCGAGCTGCATCTGGATGTTCGAGCCGAGCAGGCCTTGGATCTCGATCGAGCGCTCGGGTGTCAACTCGTGGCGCGAGCCGTCGATGTGGCTCTGGAAGGTGACCCCCTTCTCGGTGATCTTCCGGAGCTTCGCCAAGGACATCACCTGGAATCCGCCGCTGTCGGTCAGGATCGGGTGCGGCCAGTTCATGAAGCGGTGCAAGCCCCCCTGCCCCGCCACCCGTTCGGCGCCGGGCCGCAGCATCAGGTGATAGGTGTTGCCGAGGATGACGTCGGCGCCGAGATCGCGCACCTGCGCCGGATACATGCACTTGACCGTCGCCTGGGTGCCGACCGGCATGAAGGCCGGGGTGCGGATCTCGCCATGGGCGGTCGTCACCGTGCCGCGCCGGGCGCGTCCGTCGGTGGCATGAAGCGTGAAGCCGAATTCGGGGGTCTCGGGAACGGTCTCGGTCATGTCGCATCCGGAAACAGCAGCGACGCATCGCCGTAGGAATAGAAGCGATAGCCGCGCCCGATCGCATGGGCATAGGCGCTCCTCATCCGCTCGAGGCCGGAGAAGGCCGAGACCAGCATGAAGAGCGTCGAGCGCGGCAGATGGAAGTTGGTCATCAGCGCATCGATCGAGCGCACCCTGCGCCCCGGCGTGATGAAGATGTCGGTGGCGCCCGCCCAAGGCGCGAGCCGCCCGGCCGCGTCGCAGGCGCTCTCGAGGATCCGCAGCGAGGTGGTGCCGACCGCGACGATCCGCCCGCCGCGCGCCCGCACCGCGTTCAAGGCCGCCGCCGTCTCCGATTCGAGCACGCCGCTCTCGAAATGCATGACGTGGTCGGCGGTGTCGTCGACCTTGACCGGCAGGAAGGTCCCGGCGCCGACGTGGAGGGTGACGAAGTGGCGCTCGACCCCGAGGGCGTCGAGCCGCGCCATCATCGCATCGGTGAAGTGGAGGCCGGCGGTCGGCGCCGCCACCGCCCCTTCCTCGCGGGCGAAGATCGTCTGGTAGTCGCGCGTGTCGCGCGCGTCGGCTTTTCGCTTGGCCGAGATGTAGGGCGGCAGCGGCATGGTGCCCACCGCATGGATCGCCAGATCGAGATCGGGGCCGGAAAGATCGAAGTCGAGATCGACGATGCCGTCCTCGTCCTTGGCCACGACCCGGGCCCAGACCTCGCCGAGGAGGCAGGCCCGGCCCGCTTCGCCGAACAGCACCCGGTCGCCCGGCTTCAGCCGCTTGCCCGGCCGGGCGAAGGCGCGCCAGCGGTTCGCCCCCACCCGCTCGATCAGATTGAAGGCGACCGCCGTGCTATTCTCCTCGCGGATGCGGATGCCGTGGAGTTCGGCCGGGATCACCCGCGTGTCGTTGAAGACCAGCGCGTCGCCGGGTCGAAGCCAGTCCGGCAGGTCGCCGACGGTCGCGTCGGTGAACTCGGGCGTCCCGCCCGGACGGATGACGAGCAGCCGCGCGCGCTCCCGCGGGGTGGCGGGGCGCAGGGCGATGTTCTCGGGCGGCAGTTCGAAATCGAAGAGGTCGACGCGCATGGGGCCGCTACATAGACCATTTTTGCGCGCGAGGGATCCCTCTCACCGCGCCGAGCCGTCGTGATCGCGCGCCTCGTCGGGCGCGCCGATCTCCGGATGGGCGGCGAGCCACTCCTTCAGCGCCCGATCGATGCGTGTCTGCCAGCCCCGCCCGGTCGCCTTGAAGCGGGCGAGCACCTCCGGCGACAGGCGAATGTTGATCGCCGCCTTGGGCGACACCGACTTCGGCCGCCCCCGCCGGATCAGCTTCTCGCCGATGTAGAGATCGGCGCGGGCGAACCATTCGTCATCGAGTTCGGGGATTTCCTCGAAATCCGCCGGCGTCGGCTCACGAGCGTCGGACTTGGCCAAGTCGCTCGCCGAAATTCTTCTGTTCTCGGTCATTGGCCTTCCTCATCGAAATCACTTGTCGTCCGCCGTCGCGCGGCGTCCAGACGACGACCATCATGCGACCTTCGAGAAACCCGACGGTGATCCAGCGCTCCTCGCCGTAGTCGAAGCGCAGGTCCGGAAACTCGAGCTTCACGCCGATGAACACCGCCGCCGCGTCGGCGAAATCGAGCCCGCGCTCCTCGCGAGTCCATCGACGCTTCGCTTCGTCCCAGGAGAGTTTCACCACCCATACCTTATTAGGAGAATGCCCCGATTTCGATTTATTGTCACTACAAATAATCGAACTTCAGCGGTCATTCTCCCGCATTGGTTGCCGCGCGCAACCCCTGGAAATCCCCCGAAACGCGAAACGGCCGGGCGCGAGGCCCGGCCGTTCGACGTCTTCGCCGTCGTCGCCCCGATCAAGCGGCGATGTCGGCCATCACCTTGACCGAGATCATCTTGTCGGGATCGCGCACCGGCTCGCCGCGCTTGATCTTGTCGACGTTGTCCATGCCTTCCACGACCTTGCCCCACACCGTGTACTGGCGATCGAGGAAGCGGGCGTCGTCGAAGCAGAAGAAGAACTGCGAGTTGGCCGAATTCGGGTTCTGCGCCCGCGCCATCGAGGCGGTGCCGCGCACATGCGGCTCGGCGTTGAACTCGGCCTTGAGGTCGGGGTACTTCGAGCCGCCGGTGCCGGTGCCGTGCGGGCAGCCGGTCTGGGCCATGAAGCCCTCGATGACGCGGTGGAAGACGACACCGTCGTAGAAGCCCTCGCGGGCCAGCTTCTTGATGTGGGCGACGTGGCCGGGCGCCAGGTCGGGACGCATGGCGACGACCACACGGCCCTTGGTGGTTTCGATGACGAGGGTGTTTTCGGGATCGAGATCGGCCATCGGCGCGGGTCCTTGCAAATGCGTTTTCCATCACCGGGGTCGCCCCCGGAAAGTCGCCCCTTATCGACCGAAACCGGGACGAGGGCAACCCGCTCCGGAGGTCGCGCCGCCTCACGACGTCGCGCGCGCCGCCTTCGGCTTGGGCTTCGCCGCCGCCGCCCGCCGTGCCGCGAGAATAGCCACCCCCGCCCACTCGGCGAAGGCGTCCGCGTCGTCGAAGACCTCCTCCGGCGCCCGCGCGTAGCTCATGACGGTGCGGCGGCCGTCCTTGGTCGCGTAGGTGAAGCGCGGCAGCTCGCGCGCCTCGAAGCGCGGCGAGCTCTCGGCGTCGACCTTGAGATAGAGCGTGTCGTCGAACACCAGGGCGAACATCAGCCCGTCCGCCCAGATCCCGAGCCCGCCGAACATCCGCTTGATGGCGACCGGTCCGAGCGGCCGGCACAGGTCCTTCAGGAATTCGATGTCGGCCATGGCGCGATGCTCCCCCGGCATCGGCCCGACGACCCGTCACGCGATACCCGCACCCATGGTGACGCGACCGCCGGCGCCCGGCAAGGCACCTTTCTCCACACCCGCCGCGGTGAGGTTTGTTTCCTTCACCCGAAGGCGCGAAACTGACGCGACGAGAATCGGAGACGACGAACGAACGTGACGACGCCGACGACAGCCCCCCTTTCTCCCAGGTCCGTCCTCGACCGCCCCGGCGCGGCGCGCGCCTTCCGTGCGGTGACTCGGTTCGACCTCGACGAGCCGGCGGTGTGGCGGCGTTGGACGGCCCTCCTCGAGGACGGCTTCGGCACCGCCTTCCAGACCCCCCGCTTCATCCGCCCGCTCCTCGTCGATCTTCTGCCGAGCCTCCGCTGGACGCCTTTCGTCGTCGAGGTCCACGACGAGACCGACCGCCACGTCCTGTCGCTCGCCCTCGGCTTCGATGCCTCCCGCAGGACGCGACGGATCGAATTCGCCGATCTCGGCCTTTCGGACCACAACGCGCCGATCTGGCACCGCGATCTCGACCTTTCGGGGCCGCGCGCCGAAGCCCTGCGTCTCAGCGTGCTCGACGCCCTGCCCCCCCATGATGCCCTGGTGCTCGCCAAGATGCCGATGATGGTCGAGGGTCGAGCCAATCCGCTCGCCGCCTGGCCGGGATCGAAACCGATGAACGTGGTGACGATGGTCTACGATCCGGCCTCCCGTCCGGTCGGCGAATTGCCCGCGGTCAAGGAGAGTGCCCGCAAGCGACGGCGCCTCACCCGCGACGGCGGCGCGATCCGCCGCGTCGAAGTCGTCGAGCGGGCCCTCGAAATCCTCGATTTCGCCTGCGATCTCAGAGCCGAGAAGGCGCGCCGCGACGGTCGGAGCGGCGAGAGCCTCACCGCTCCGACCGTCCGCGCCTTCTATCGCGACGTCGTCGCGTCCGGCGTCGCCGATGGTACGGTGGCGGTGTGGGAGGTGGTGTTGGACGAACGCATCGTCGCCATGGTCCAGGGCTTCGCCCATCGTGGCCGCTTCAACGGCACCCTGATGGCCACGGCGGACGACGACGGATTGCGGTCCTATTCGCCCGGCATGATCGCCGTCGCGACGGTGCTCGAACACCACGTCGCAAACGGTGGCGGCCTCTTCGATCTCGGCCCCGGCGAGCATCCCTACAAGACGCGCTTCGGCGGGGAGCCCCTCCCGTTGTTCGAATACGACCGGGCCGCGACGCCGCGCGGACTACCGGCGCTGCTCGACCGCCGACTGCGCCGTCTCGCCCGCGCCGTCCTGCGCCGCCATCCCGCCCTACGCGCCAGGGTCTATCGCCTGCTCGGCAAGGGATGAGCGCGGGCGCTCACACCTTCGCCGCTTCCAACGACACCGATTCACCGCAGCCGCAGGCGGAGACCTGGTTGGGGTTCTCGAACACGAAGGTCGAGGCCATCTTGTCCGTCTTGAAGTCGACGGTGGTGCCGAGCAGGTAGAGCGTGGCGCTCGGCTCGATGAAGACCTTGACGCCGTCGACCTCGACCACGTCGTCTCGTGGGTCGGCGTCGGCGACCATCTCGATCTTGTAGGTCATGCCGGCGCAGCCGCCCTTGTCGATGCCGAGGCGCAGACCCGCCAACGGCGTCGGCGAGCCGGCGACGATCGACTTGACCCGCGCCACGGCGGCGTCCGTCAACTTCACCACGGGCATGTTGCCGAAGAGACCCATCGTCGCCTCCTTCTTCTCGAGGGGGTCAATACATGTCGAGGGCGATGCGCGCCTCGTCCGACATCCGGCTCTGGTCCCAGGGCGGATCGAAGACGAGATTCACCGTCACCTCGTTGAGGCCGGGCACCGAACGCACCGCGTTCTGCACCCAGTCGGGCATTTCGCCGGCCACCGGACAGCCCGGCGCGGTCAGCGTCATCTCGACCGCGACGTTGCGATCGTCGTCGATGTCGACCTTGTAGATCAGGCCGAGTTCGTAGATGTCGGCCGGGATCTCCGGATCATAGACGGTCTTGAGCGCCCCGATGATGTCCTCGGTCAGCCGCGCCAGTTCCTCCGGCGCGATCCGAGATCCGCCCGAGGTGGCCATCTGCGCCGGGCCCGTGGAGAAATCCATGTCTGCTTCCATGCTCGTCGACCTTCCAGATCGGCCCATCGGGCGCATCAGGCGAAGAAGTCCTGGGCCTTGGCGAGGCCTTCGACCAAGCGGTCGACCTCGTCGAGGCGGTTGTACATGGCGAAGGACGCCCGACAGGTGGAGGTGACGCCGTAGCGTTTCAACAGCGGCTGGGCGCAATGGGTGCCGGCGCGCACCGCGATGCCGTAGCGATCGAGGATGGTGGCGACGTCGTGGGCATGCGCCCCGGCCATCTCGAAGGCGATGATCGCCCCCTTGCCCGGCGCATTGCCGAAGATCCGGACCGAATTGAGCGAGCCGAGCCGCTCGTGGGCATAGGCCGCGAGCGCCGCCTCGTGCGCCGCGATGCGCTCGCGCCCGATCTGCTCCATGTAGGTCAGCGCCGCGCCGAAGCCGGCGGCTTCCACGATCGGCGGCGTGCCGGCCTCGAAGCGATGCGGCGGCTCGCCGTAGGTGACGCGATCTTCCGAGACGTCCTTGATCATCTCGCCGCCACCGAGGAACGGCGGCATCTTCGCCAGGAGTTCCCGGCGGCCCCACAGCGCGCCGATGCCGGTCGGCCCATAGAGCTTGTGGCCGGTGACGACGTAGAAATCGCAGCCGAGATCGACGACGTCGACCGGCATGTGGACGGCGGCTTGCGAACCGTCGACCAGCACCAGGGCGCCGACCTCGTGGGCGAGCCGCGCCACCTCCTTCACCGGCACCACCGTCCCGGTGACGTTCGACATCTGGGTGATGGCGACGATCTTGGTGCGCGGGCCGAGCAGCTTCTCGAACTCGTCGAGGAGGAACACGCCGTCCTCGTCGACCGGCGCCCACTTGATCACCGCCCCCTTGCGCTCGCGCAGGAAGTGCCAGGGCACGATGTTGGAGTGGTGTTCGAGGATCGACAGGATGATCTCGTCGCCCTCGCCGATCGATTGACCGAGCGAACCGGCGACGAGGTTGATCGCCTCGGTGCTCGACTTGGTGAAGACGATCTCGTCGAGCGACTTGGCGCCGAGGAAGCGGCGGACGATCTCTCGCGCCCCCTCGTAGGCCTCGGTCGCCGCGTTGGCGAGGGTGTGCAGGCCGCGATGGACGTTGGCATAGCGATGCGTCATCACGTCGACCATCTCGTCGATCACCGCTCGAGGCTTCTGGGCCGAGGCGCCGTTGTCGAGATAGACCAGAGGCTTGCCGTGGACGGTCGTCGACAGGATCGGGAAGTCCTTGCGGATCTCCTCGACGTCGTAGCCGGCCCTGTCGGTCGTCATCACGTTCATCGTCGCTCTCACTTCACCCGGCCGTCGATCCAGTCGTCGACCTCGGCCTCGATCGCCACGCGCACCGCTTCCAACGGGATCGCATCGGTGACCTCGCCGAGGAAGGCGCGGATCAGCAGTTTCTCGGTCTCGGCCGCCGGAATGCCGCGGCTCATCAGATAGAACTTCAGCGCGTCGTCGATCTCGGAGACGGTGGCGCCGTGGGCGCAGGCGACGTCGTCGGCGAAAATCTCCAGCTCCGGCTTGGCCATCGCCTCGGCGCGATCCGACAAGAGCACCGCGTGCGCCCCCATCCGCCCGTCGGTCTTCTGCGCCGTCGGCTCGACCGAGATCTTGCCCTGGAACACCGAACTGGCCTCGTCGTCGACCGCCGACTTGTAGAGTTCGCGGCTGACCGAGTTCCGCCCGACGTGCTCGACCACCAGCGTCGCGTCGGCGTGTGTCCGACCGCGCACCAAGGTCGCGCCGCGCGTCTGTAGATCGACGCGGGCGCCGAGCCGGGCGAAGATCTGAGTGCGCGCCAGTTTCGCGCCCAGCGTCACCAGCGTGTGGTCGAGCTTGGCGTCGTCACCGAGGCTCACCACCAGCGTCGACAGACGCACCGCCTCGTCGCCCTCGCGCTGGCGATCGACGAGCGTCACCTGCGCGCCCTCGCCGATCGACAGTTCGGTCAAGCCATGGGCGTGAATCGAGACGCCGTCGGGGCTCTCGTGGGTCTCCAGGATCTCGGCTTTCGCCCCCGCCCCGACCTCGATCAGATGGCGGATGCAGGCGGTCACCGACTTGGCCGAACTGAGATGGCGGATCTCCAAGGGCCGCGCCATCGTCGCGCCCGGGGCCACCCGGATCACCACGCCGTCGGTCCAGAAGGCCGAGGCGAGCGCCACCAAGGGATCGGCCTCCGCCGGACGATCGACGATCAGCTTCCCCAGCCCGCCGACCGAGCGGCCGGCGCCGAACGTGTCGCAGATCGACGCCACCGTGACGCCCTCCCCCAGCCCCGAGAGATCGGAGAGCTTGGGCGAGAACCAGCCGTCGACCAGCACGACCCGCGCCGCGTCGATGGCGCCGAAGACGTCGGCCCCGACCGCGCTCGTTGCCTCCGTCAGGCTCGGCCGCGCCGCCGGCTCCGGGGCGCTGACGAGCAAGCTGCGCAGGTCGGTATAGTGATAGGCCTCGACCCGCCGATGCGGCAGTCCCTGGGTGGCGAAGCGCTGAAACGCGGCGTCGCGCCCGCGGCCCGGCAGGCCGCCGCCGACGCGCGCGAAAGCCGCCTCGAGCTCGGTCTCGGCCCGCGTCTTGCGGCGTTCCTTCGGGATGATCACGTTCATCGTGTTCCCCTCATGCCGCCACTTCGGCGAAGTCGGCATAGCCCTTGGCCTCGAGCTCGAGCGCCAGTTCCGGCCCGCCGGACTTGACGATCCGGCCCTTCGACAGGACATGGACGACGTCGGGGCGGATGTGGTCGAGCAGCCGCTGGTAATGGGTGATGACGATGAAGGCGCGCTCGGGCGTGCGCAGCGCGTTGACGCCCTCGGAGACCACCTTCAGCGCATCGATGTCGAGGCCCGAGTCGGTCTCGTCGAGGATGCACAGCTTCGGCTGGAGGATCGCCATCTGCAGGATCTCGTTGCGCTTCTTCTCGCCGCCGGAAAAGCCGACGTTGACCGGCCGCTTCAGCATGTCCTGGCCGATCTTCAGCTTGCCGGCCTCGGCGCGCACCAGACGCATGAAGTCCGGGGTGAGGATCTCGCCCTCGCCGCGCGCCTTGCGCTGGGCGTTGAGCGCCGCCTTGAGGAAGGTCATGTTGGCGACGCCGGGGATCTCTACCGGATACTGGAAGGCGAGGAAGAGCCCGTTGGCGGCGCGCAGCGACGGGTCCATCTCCAGGATGTCGACCCCGTCGAGGGTCGCGGTGCCTTGCGTCACCCGGTAGCCGGGCTTGCCGGCGAGCACATGGGAGAGCGTCGACTTGCCCGCCCCGTTCGGCCCCATGATGGCGTGGACCTCGCCGGGCTTCACCACGAGATCGAGCCCGCGCAGGATCTCGCGCCCGTCGTGTTCGATCTCGGCATGCAGGTTCTTGATCTCGAGCATCTCGTTCATCCCGTCGTCGCGATCGCGATGAGCGATCCAGCGAAACTCGTTTCAACCAATGAGGTGGTCCTTGCGGACCACCGATCCTGCCGCGCGCCCCCCCTTCTCCCCTTGTGGGAGAAGGTGCCCCGAAGGGGCGGATG
>JAFHCF010000021.1:0-33089 GCA_048497495.1 Prosthecomicrobium sp. | reverse complement strand
TAGAGCCGGTTCTGCAGCAGGTGGTAGAGCGCCCCGCGACCGAATGCTCCGCCGCCGGTGACGTTGCCGGCGACCGAGACGTGGCGCTTGGCGGTGATCTCGCTGGCGGCGAGTTCATCGCGAAGATCGAACACCGATCCGAGTTCGGCGTAACGGCGGAAGATGTGGCGGACCGTCTCGGCCTCTGCCTCGATGATCTCGAGCTTTCGGTCACGGGCCTCGTAGCCGAGCGGCGGTCGCCCGCCCATCCACATCCCCTTGGCCTTCGAGGCGGCGATCTTGTCGCGGATGCGCTCGCCGGTGACCTCGCGCTCGAACTGGGCGAAGGACAGCAGCATGTTGAGGGTCAGCCGGCCCATCGACGTCGTGGTGTTGAAGGACTGGGTCACCGAGACGAAGGAGACGGAGGCCTCGTCGAACACCTCGACGATCTTGGCGAAGTCGCCGAGCGAGCGGGTGAGGCGGTCGACCTTGTAGACGACGACCGTGTCGATGAGCCCGGCCTCGATGTCCGAGAGGAGGCGCTGGAGCGCCGGCCGGTCCATGGTGCCGCCCGAAATGCCGCCGTCGTCGTACATCTGCGGCAGGACGACCCACCCTTCCGACTTCTGGCTGGCGACATAGGCCTCGCAGGCCTCGCGCTGGGCGTCGAGCGAGTTGAAGCTCTGTTCCAACCCTTCCTCGGAAGACTTGCGGGTGTAGACGGCGCAGCGGATCGTCGCCGGCTTCGTTACCGAGGTTCCGGGCGTGGTCTTCGTCGGCTTACGCATCGCCATTCTCCTCGTCGTCGGCAACCTCGGCCGTCGAGACCTCGCTGACCGTGCCACCGGCACCCTGCTTCGCGCGCGTGGTGAGGCCGAAGAAGCGCGGCCCTGACCAGTGAGTGCCGGTGATCTCTTCGGCGATCGCCGAGAGCGACTTCCGCACATCACCATTCCAGAGGAAGCCGCCGTCGATCACGGTGACCTCGTGGGTCGCGCCACCCCATTCGCGCACCAGCCGGGCGCCGGGCTTCAGGCGTGGGGTCTTGGCCCGGCGGATGTCGCCGGTGGTGGCGAGGGCTTCAGCCAAGCCGCGCAGTTCGGCGGCGACGGCCGTCTTCAGACCGCCGAGCGCCTTTTCTTGGAGCTTCCAGGCGATGCCGAGTTCGAGGATTTCGCGCCGAAGCCGGTCGGGTGGGTTCACCCGGAACTGGCGCCGCCATTCGACCACGAGGTCATCGCGTTCCATCGTGCCGAGGGCAGCGAGCCGAGCGGGCAGTTCGGCCCGTAGGTCGACCGTCCTCGATCGACGATCGGAGTGTGCAACCGCTCGGCCGCGAGCCGTGAAGCCATCGATCGAACCGGTGGGCGCTTGCAGGTTGGGGGTGGCGATCTCGAGAAGGGTCATGGTTCAGCCCTCCTTCGGCTTGCGCCGATAGGCCTTGCGGCCATCGGCGTCGGTCGCGAGAACGATCGGGAACCCGCGCCGGCGCAGCCGACTGAACGCGGCGCGGATGGTGTGCGGCTGCCAGCCGGTCGCGCCGACGAGGTCATCGATGGTGGCGCCAGCGGGCGCGGCGATCTCGTCAAAGATCACGCCCAACTTTCCGGACGGCGGCTTCGGCGGCGCCAGCGGCTGGACCGGTTCGGGATCCGGCGCAACCTGGGGTGCTGCGGATGCTTCGACCTCGCCGATTTCCGCGATGACCTGGATTAGTTCGATTTCGGGCCGGGTGGGGTTGATGCGGGTGTGACGGGGCATGTGGGGTCCTCGGTGGGCGCGACGCAGGATGCATCCGCTTGCACCACCCCGAGCCCCGGACCGATGTGGTTCCGAGGCTGACCCGCGGCCGATTTCCCCGCAGCCGCAATGCAGTACCGCTCTGTTGCCGATGGAAGTCCAGTCGAAAGAGCACCAAACGTCGGTCGCTTTGAACCTTCGGCGACCGACCTTCGTTGACCGGCAGTCGACCCGTGTGGTGAGATCGCGCATGCAACGGAACGAGGCCGGCGATGCCGATCGAAGAACAACTTCGGGAGAGGCTACGCAAGGTCGAAGCGCTCCTCGCCGGTGCGACCACCGACGGGGAACGCGGGGCCGCCGAAGCGGCCGTCCGACGCATCCGAGAGCGTTTGCAGGCCTCGGTGCGAGCGGATCCGCTCGTGGAACTCCAGTTCACGATGCCCGACCCCTGGTCGGTCCAACTATTCGTCGCTCTCTGCCGTCGCTACGGATTCCGGCCCTATCGCTACAAACGTCAGCGCCGGACGACCGTCATGGTCAGAGCCCCGAAACGGGCTTTCGACGAGGTCGTCTGGCGGCAATTTTCCGTTCTGCACGCCGATCTGCAGGCCTATCTCGAAGAAACGACGTCGAAGCTCATCCGCGAGGCGGTCGAAGCCGACACCGACGACATCGACGAAGTGAACGAACCACAGGCGCTGCGGTGATCGACGATACGGGATCGAGGTCCCCCACCCTTCGCCCGCAAACATCTGAGTGACGATCAGAGATCGGTCTGCTCCGATAGGAGCAGTGCAATCTCGACCTCGATCCCCAGGTAACGAACCGTGGTTTCGATCTTGGTGTGCCCCAGCAGGATCTGAACGGCTCGGAGGTTCCCGGTCCGCCGGTAGATCTGTACGACCTTGGTCCGGCGAAGCGAGTGGGTTCCGAAGTCCTCGGGGTCCAAGCCGATGCTCTCGACCCAGCCATGAACGATCCGGGCATATTGTCGAGTGGATAGGTGAAGGCTCGAACGATCTCGACTCGGGAACAGGTAGGCCGAGCCTCGCGCTCGAAGCACCGGAAGTAATCGTTCGACCGCTTTGCGCGTATGTTCGGTGATCTCGAACTGGACCGGATTGCCGGTCTTACGCTGAACAACGGTGGCTCGCTCCCGAACCCTGGTTCCGGTGCAGACGTCATCGATCTTCAGGCTGACCAGATCGCAAGCGCGCAGCTTGCTGTCGACGGCCATGTCGAACAGCGCGAGGTCGCGGCGTGATCCACCCATCTCCAATCGCACGCGGATCGACCATACGTGCTTGGGCTGAAGAGGGCGCTTCTGGCCGACGAGAACGCCCTTGTTCCAAGGAACGGTGGGTCTGGAGTTGCTGGCGAGTTCGGGCATGGCGTGGCCTCCATCCCGTCCCCAAGCGAATTCTAGCGCCGATCAGTTAAGAGCGCGCCATTCGCCAGGCGCCCTTCGACCCGAAGCGGATGCTCATGCTCGCATTCCCCCGACGAATCCGACGCGGTTCATATCACCCAAAATACTTGATTGTTTCCAAATCGGGGGATTCGCTTATTGGGTCGCATTGCGTTGCGAACGATATGTCCGAAGAAGAATGGCCGGCGTCCTCCGATCCACCGCGGAAGCGGTGTGTGGAAGGACGATTCTCCAACGAACCAACGTTCACGCGATCGACGGATTCTCCGCTCGTGCCAACTCGGCGAAGATCTCTGCCGCCGTGACGGCGGCGCGGTACTGGCATTCGTGGCCGAGCCTGAAGGCGCCGCCGCCGATCGTCTCGTCGGGATACTCGGTGATGAGCTCGATCGGCGCCGTGGCACGGGTCGGACCGCCGATCTGACAGGGTATGCCGGCGATGATCTCGAACGGCACCTCGCCGACATGGGCCCGATAGGCGTCGATCTGGCGGGCATTGAGGGCGATCATCTCCGGCAGTTCGGCCGCCAACCGACGGGCCAGCCGTTCGGCGAACCGCCGAGCGAAGTCGGCCCAGCCGTCCCTGAAGCGCACCACCAGGAAGAGCCCCTTCGGCACGGCCCACAGCGCGAAGCCGCGCGGCACATAGCCGGTGAAGGGCCGCGTCCATTCGTGCGACGGATAGCCGTGCAGATTGATGTGCAGTTGCGCCCCCGACCGCGCGAACGCCTCGCGCCGCGCCGCCAACTCATAGACCTCGCCGGTGGCGTTGCCACGATGGCCGAGATCATCGCCGAGCGCGGTGTAGCGGGCGGCATGGTGCATGTGGGCCGGGTTGTCGCGGCGCAGGCGATGATGCAGGGTGTAGCCGTCGGGGTTCTCCGAAGGCGTCACCGCGAAGCGCCGACCGGCGGCCTTCAAGGCCGCGGCGGCGCGTAGCGCCCCGACGATTCCGGTGGTCTCGTTGGCGTGCTGGCCGCCCGAGATCGCCACGCCGGGCTCGGTACCGTCGCAAGCCGTACCGATCACCGCCCTGCCCTCGCGCGAGCGCGCCGCATAGCGCGTGCCCCCGATCCGATCGAGCGCGGCGGCGATCCGTGCCGGTGTCGGCGGGGTGCCCGTGGTCTCGAACGGCGCTCCGTCGTCAACATAGTTGAAATCGTCGGGGCCGAAGGGCTCGACCCGCAGCGACACGGTCGCCGGGCCGTCGACGGCGCGGATCAGCGGCACGATCTGGCCGGGCTTCAGATCGCGCGCCCCGTCGGTGCGGCCCGAGCGCTTGACGAAATATTCGAGCAGCGAGAAATAGAACTCCTCGTGCAGCGCCTCGACCATGTCGGCGACCTCGTCGCCGAAGCCGAGCGGCCGTTGCAGCGGCGGGATACCCGCCTCGATCACCAGCCGGTCGAAACAGGGCTCGGTCACCGGAAAGGTATGCGCCGCCACCGCCGCCATCACGTCGAGGAACAGCGTCTCGACCTCGCAGGCGACCGCCTCGTCGATCCGCGGGCGCTCGTTCGGCCGGCCGATGCGCAGCCACCCGGTCGGCGCCAGAATGGACGCGCCGGTGTGGTCGACCCGCGCGACGTTGGGGGCGAACACCGTGTGGCGCGTCACCGCCCCGGCGCGATCGGTCACCGTCACGACGTGGTCGAAGCCGGGGGCGCCGTCCGAGAAGACGAGCGTCGCCTCGCCTAGGAGAGCAGCGAGCGGATAGGCCTCGAGCGCGAAGCGTCCGGCGCTGGCGTTCGCGTGCACCGGCAGCGCCACCTCGACGCGCGCCAGTCCGTCGCGCCGGATCTCCTCGAGGAAGGCATGGACCAGCGGCTTGTAGGCCGAGCGGATGCGCGCGGCGATGCCCACCTTCGCGAAGTCCGCTTCCGCCGCACGCCGCGCCGCCTCGTTCTCGAAGCACCAGATCTCGGCGATCTCGCCGGCCCGGACGCGTTCGGGCAGAGCGCGGACGATCTCCGCCAGGGTGCGGGGATAGTTGCGGTCGAGAAGGACGCTCATCACTTCACCTTCGAGGTCGGGTCGAGGTTGTCACGCAGCCAGTCGCCGAGGAGATTGAGGCCGAGCACGGTCATCATGATCGCCAGCCCCGGAAACAGGGTGACCCACCACGCCGTCTGCATGTAGGTGCGCCCGTCGGCGAGCATGCCGCCCCAGCTCGGCACCAGCGGATCGACCCCGAGACCGAGGAAGGTCAGGCTCGATTCGAGCAGGATGTTGTTGGCGACGTTGAGGGTCATCAGGATGACCACCGGCCCGAAGGCATTGGGCAGCACATGCAGGAACAGGATGCGCAGATCGGGCAGGCCGAAGGCGCGCGCCGCCTGGATGAACTCCCGCTCGCGCAAACTGAGCACCGAGCCGCGCACCACGCGGGCGTATTGCACCCATTGCGCCACGATCATCAGCACGATCAAGAGCGGGATGCTGGAGCCGACGATCGCCGCGAAAGTGATGGCGAGCAGGATGAAGGGCAGCGCCATCTGGATGTCGGCGAAACGCATCAGTAGCGTCTCGGCGAGCCCACGATAGTAGCCGGCGATCAGCCCCGCCAAGGTGCCGAGCGTCGCGCCGCCGACCACCGACCAGAAGCCGACGGTGAGCGAGATCCAGCCGCCGGTGACGACGCGGGCGAGCACGTCGCGCCCGAGCGGGTCGGTGCCGAGCGGATGGGTGGCGCGCAGGAACGGCGGCACCAGCCGCGCCTTGAGGTCCATCGCCTCGCCGCCATCGGGAAACAGCCAGCCGGAGGCCAGCACGCTGCCGATCATCGTCGTCAGCAGGATGCCGCCGAGGATGAGTTCGAGCGAGAGAAAACGGCGGAGGGAGCGGAAGGAGACGGGCACCTGGGTCACTCCGTCCGAATGCGGGGGTCGACGAGGCCGTAGATGATGTCGACGGCGAGATTGACCCCGACGATCAGGATCGCGAACACGGTGACGACGCCCTGCAGCACCGGATAGTCGCGCCCCGACACCGCATCGAGGGCGAGGCTGCCCATGCCCGGCCAGTTGAAGACCCGCTCGATCACCACGAGGCCGGCGACGAGACCGCCGAACTGGATGCCGACATAGGTGATCAGCGGGATCGCCGAATTCCTGAGCGCGTGTTTGTAGAGCACCACCCGCTCGGACAGCCCCTTGGCACGGCACACCATGATGTATTGCGCCGACAGGGTCTCCAGCATGGCGGTGCGCACCAGCCGGACATTGGCGGCGGTGTTGATGATCCCCGCCGTCACCGCCGGCAGGATCAGCGACGCTGGCCCGTCCCAGCCCGACGGCGGCAGCCATTTGAGCAGGATCGAGAACACCAGCACCATCATCAGCGCCAGCCAGAAATTGGGGAAGGAGAGGCCTGCGAGCGAGGCGATGCGGATCGCCTGATCCTCGGCGCTGCCGCGCTTCACCGCCGAGCGGATGCCGAGCGGAATGGCGAGCGCGATCGATACCATGAGCGCCGAGAAGGCGAGGATCAGCGTCGCCGGCAAGGCTTTGGCGATCAGCGTCATCACCGGCGTGCCGCCCATGAAGCTGTTGCCGAGATCGCCGGTGACCAGCCCGAGCAGGAAGCCGAGATATTGCTCATGGAACGGCCGCTCCAGCCCGAGGGCGGCGCGGATGTTGATCAGGTCCTGCTCGGTGACACTGCCGGCGCCCTGCGTCAGCATGATCGCCGGATCGCCCGACAAGCGGACCGCCCAGGACACAAGCAACGTCACCGCGAAGACGACGAACAGCGCCTGCAACAGCCGTTTGATCAGGAACAGGGTCATGCGCGGCTCCGGATGGGAGGGGGCGCGGCCGCACGCGGCAGCCGCGCCGAGGGGCTCGGATCAATCCACCGTGACGTCGGTGAAGCGATAGCGGTTGTCGCCCGGCAGGACGAAGCCCTTCACCCTCTTGTTGATGCCGACGAAGGTGTTCTGATTGTAGAGCGGCAGCTCGAGCGCCCGACCGGCGACATAGGCGCCGACCTCGCGCAGCAGCTTCTCGCGCTCGGCCCGATCGGTGATCGAACGCTGCTTCTCGAGCAGACCGTCGAGCTTGGGATCGCTGTCGTAGGGGTTCCACTTTTCGCCGGTGTGGTACATCAGGTAAGCGGTGTTGTCGAAGTCGAAGGTCCAACCGCCCCAGGCGGTCTGGAACATCTCGCCGGTCTTGCCATTCGGGATGATGTCGTTGAGCAGGACGCTCACCTCATAGGGCTTCACCGTCGGCTTCAGCCCGATCCCCTGGAGATAACCGGCGACGGCTTGCGCCACTTCGCGGAAGGTCGCGTCGTTGCCGCGGATGTCGAGCTGGACGGCGGAGCCCGGCGCGACTTTCGCCTCGGCGAGCAGCTTCTTGGCCGCCGCCGGATCGAAGGGCAGCGCCTTCAGCGCCGGGTCGTAGCCGAAGGAGACCTCCGACTGGAAGCTGACGATCGGCTTGGCCTGACCGAGCAGGATCTCCTTGGTGATCGTCTCGCGATCGACCGCCATGATCAGCGCCTTGCGGACGTTCTCGTCCTTGGTGATGCCGGTCTTGGTGTTGAAGCGCAGCACCACGACGGTCGGCCCCGGCACCGACAGGACGTCGAGGCCGGCCTGCTTCTTGATCGTCTCGATCTGCGACAGCGGGATCAGCGAGGCGATGTCGAGCCGCCCGGCCTGGAGTTCGGCGACCTCGGTGCCCGGTTCGGCGATGAAGCGGAAGTCGACGCCGTCGAGCTTCGGCTTGCCACCCCAGAACGCCGGGTTGGCCTTCAGCTTGATGCCGACCTTCGGCTCGTAGGAAGCGAGCGCGAACGGCCCGGTGCCGACCGGGTTGGCGTTGAAGAAGGCATCGCCCTTCTCGGTGATGTATTTCGGCGGCACGATCATCGCGCCGTAGCCGGCGAGCTTGGTGATCAGCACCGGATCGGGCTTCTTCAGCATCATGTCGACGGTGTGGTCGTCGACGACCATGACGTGGTCGATCGAATTGTAGTTCGACTGCTGCGGACCCTTGGCGCCTTCGGTCCCGAGCAGGCGATCGAAGGTGAACTTCACCGCCGCCGCGTCGAAGGGCTCGCCGTTGTGGAAGGTGACGCCCTTGCGCAGTTCGAAGCGGATCGACAGACCGTCGCCGGAGACCTTCCAGCTGGTGGCGAGCGCCGGGGTCAGCTTCATGTCGGGCCCGCGCTGGACGAGGCCGTCGTAGATGTTGTTGGCGACCTTGGACCAATCGACCAGGAACGTGTCGATCGGGTCCCAACTGCCGGGATCGAGCGCCTGGGCGACGCTGAGCGTCCCCGCGGCCTGGGCCGGGGCGGCGCCGGCGACGAAGGCCGCCGCCATCACGGCCATGGAAAGACGACTGATCCTGCTACGCATGGGGGTCCACTCCGAGTTGGGCGCCGGATCGGCGCAGTTTCGGTTTCGGCGTCGGGGCGACCGAGGTCGTCACACGGCGATGGTTTCGTCGTCTTGCGCCACCAGATGTCCCGGCGCTACCTCGAAGAGGCGCACCCGGCGCGGCGGATCGTCGACCCGCCGGATCGGGCTGGGGATTTCCCCGGTGATCAGCGGACGGGAGACGCGCCGATCGGGATCGGGCACCGGCACGGCGGCGATGAGCTTCTGCGTGTAAGCGTGGCGCGGCGTCTCGAAGATCTGCCGCCGACTGCCGATCTCGACGATCTGGCCGAGATAGAGCACCGCCACCCGGTGGCTGACCCGCTCCACCACCGCCATGTCGTGGGTGATGAACAGATAGGCGAGCTTGCGACGCTGCTGCAGATCCATCAGCAGGTTGACGATCTGCGCCTGGATCGACACGTCGAGCGCCGACACCGACTCGTCGGCGATGATCAGCTTGGGATCGACCCCGAGGGCGCGGGCGATGCAGACGCGCTGGCGCTGGCCGCCGGAGAATTCGTGCGGATAGCGATCGACCAGCGACGGATCCAGCCCGACCTGACCGAGCAGTTCCACCACCCGCTCGCGCACCGCCGCCCCGCCCGTCACCACGCCGTGGTGCAGCATCGGCTCGGCGATCGAATAGCCGACGGTACGGCGCGGATCGAGCGAGGCGAACGGGTCTTGGAAGACGTATTGGATCTCGCACTTCAGCCGGCGCCGATCGGCGGCGCTCATGCTGCCGAGATCGCGGCCCTCGAAGCGGATGGTCCCGGCGTCCGGCGGGATCAGTTGCTGGATCGTCTTGCCGATGGTCGACTTGCCCGAGCCGCTTTCGCCGACCAGCGCCAGCGTCTCGCCCGGCCACAGTGAGAAACTCACCTCCTCGACCGCGTGAACCCGCCGTAAGGGACGGCCGAGCAGCGAGCGATCGACGGTGAAGCGGGTCGTCAGGCCTTCGACCACCAGCAGCGGCGTCGTGTGATCGACCGTGTCGTGACGCGGCTCGAACGGGACGAGCGGTGCCCCCTCCTCCGCCAGCACCGGGAAGCGCGCCGGATCCTCCGTCCCCTCCATGCTGCCGAGCTTCGGCACCGCGGCGAGCAGGGCGCGGGTATAGGGGTGGCGCGGCGTATGGAAGATCTCGGCGACCGAGCCGTGCTCGACCTTGCGGCCGTCGCGCATGACGACGACCTCGTCGGCCATCTCGGCGACCACGCCCATGTCGTGGGTGATGAAGATCACCGTGGTGCCGAACTCGGCCTGCAATTCGCGGATCGTCGCCAGGATCTGCGCCTGGATGGTGACGTCGAGCGCCGTGGTCGGCTCGTCGGCGATCAACAGCTTCGGCCGGCACGACAGCGCCATGGCGATCATGACGCGCTGACGCATGCCGCCGGAGAGCTGATGGGGATAGCGATCGATCAACTGACCGGCGTCGGGCAGGCGCACCTTCTCGCAGAGCGCCCGGGCCCGCTCGCGCGCCTCGCGCCGGTCGACGCCCTGATGCAGCACGATCGCCTCGGCGATCTGGTCGCCGATCGGGAACACCGGATCGAGCGACGTCATCGGCTCCTGGAAGATCATGGCGATCTCGTTGCCGCGGATCGCCCGGACCATCGGTTCATCGGCGGTGACCAGATCAATCTCGCCGGCGAAGGACGAGCGGAACATCAGCCGCCCGGCGGTGATCCGCGCCCCGAGATGGTCGGTGAGCCGCAGGGTCGACAGCGCCGTGATCGATTTGCCCGATCCCGATTCGCCGACGATCGCCAGCGTCCGCCCGGTGGTCAGATCGAAGCTCAGCCCATCGACGGCGCGGAAGGTCCCACCCGCCACCGGGAATTCGATGGTGAGGTTCTCGACGGCGAGAAGGACATCTCTGCGGCTCGCGGTCGCCTCGTTTGCCACGGCCCCGAACCTCACAATGTCGCGGCCGCGCGAGCGGCCTGTTCGTAATAGCCGGAAACGGCGCGCAATTGAGCGGCGGCGTCGGACAGAACCGCCTCGAGCGGACCGGTCGCCCGCAGCGACTTGACCAACAGCGCTTCGCGGACCTCGGCATAGCGCCGGCACAGCGCCGCGCCGGCGTCGGTGATTTCCACCACCTTCTCCTTGCCCTGCCGCCCGGAGGTCACCAGACCGGCCGTCGCCAGTTTGCGGATGGCGTAGGAGGCGAGATGGGTGTCCTCGACGTCGAGCACCAAGCAGATGTCGGCGAGCTTCTTGGGCCGATCGCGATGACAGACGGAATGGAGGACGAGGATCTCGAGCGCCGACAAGCTGGGGCGACCGGCAGCGGTCATGCAGCGGGTCATCCAACGATCGAAGGCGTGGCTCGCGAGGATCAGACCGTATTCGAACTCGGAAAGTGCCGGCGAACCGCCGGCAGCCAGATGCGCCGAAGACACGACGGGCGGAAACGGCGTCGATGCCTCCGTTGGTCCCGGCTCACGCCTCGAGGGCGAGCCCACACTCGAGCGACGCACTGACTTCGTGGCAACCTGCCGCATCTTGTTTCGCCCATGATCGAAAAATATCTATGAACTATACGCATATCATCGATAATTTGCTGACACAACGTCGGCCATGCCCAGGAACTGGGCATGGCTACACCCCGCAGAGCTATCTCCAGCGCTCGCATCACACACGTTCCCAGTCGTCGGAGGCGTATGCTTGGGGCATCGATCTTCAACAGGCGAATCAAGGAGGGCATGCGCATTTCGAGCGCCTGTCGGCGTCCGCTCTCGGCGCGATGCGGCCAATGACGGCCTGCGACCCGAAGCGGACACTCGAATAGCGCAGATGGACGCTCCTTCGTGTCTTGCGAACGACCTTGACACCAACAGCCGCAAAGAGGCGACTGGGCCACCTCATTGGGCAGGACGCATTTTGCCCTGCCGGACGAGGCGTGGCAGACTGGAACAATCCGCTGCGGCCCCCACCCCAATCAGCGCAACGACGGCGTCAAGAAATTCGGGAGGCACTCGCGTCCGCCCTTTGCTTAGCGCATTGATCATCGCTTCGGCATGTGCGGGCCCGCCGAGCGCCGTAGCCCCCAAAAGCCACTGCGCAGTGCATCCTTGGACCACATTCGGAAAATGTTGCCGGCACATGCGCCGCGCCTTCCTCTCGTCGAGGACGGCTATCCCGCCGCGTTGAACGGCAATGGCGATCGTTGCAGCTTCGCCGTCATCGAGCGTCTCACCGTAGGTACCGTCGATTAGCGACTCGTAGATCTTCAGCGCAGTTCCTTCTAGCGCCATGCACTCTACAAGCCCGGTTGCGACCAATTCATCGATCTTCTTGTCATCGTCGTGGCCGTACCGTGCACCTATAGCGAGTTCGTAATAAGCGTCGTTCGGTATGATAACACGAGGCTGGGTCAGCTCAATAATGCGGCGTGAGTAACCGCTCGCATTGAGGCCGATTACAACGCTTGCATCGACTATCAACGCCTGATTCGGTTCAGCGGGAAATGCGGACAAGCTCATCAGCTTCGCTCTCCTCACGCTCCGCGCCGTCTAGTACCTCCCTCATGCCGTATAGATCGAGCTGGAGCATCCGCGCGAGCTGCCCCTCGCTGTAGAGCTCCTTCTTCCATGCTTCGCGCGCGAGAAGGGCGAGGCGCGGAGGCACGAGACCCCTCGACAGGCCCTTATATGATGGACGTTCTGGCAACTGGCCGAGTACCTGAGCCACATCCTTGTCGCTGATGCCGCCATTCGAGACGAACCAATCCCAGGTTCCCCGCCGTGCAAGGCCCAACTCTTCAAGGCGTCGAACCATCGCCTCGCGCGACACCCCTGATGCATGGGCAAGAAGAATGACGTGACGGCGGGTCAAGTGCGATTGTCCTGCCGTAATTTCGGCGAAGCGCTGTCGGACTTCGCGTCCGGGCGTTAGAAAGCAGCGCTGAAAAATGTTTGCGTAACGTTCTTCGCGCGACACAAAAAGCTCGTCTTCGGTCAACACCTCTGGCTGTCGCCGCGTCGATATGAAATGCGCCAATTCATGTGCGCCGCTTTGGGTCAAGCGTTCGTGCGGATGGCCGGCGTTGAGTAAAATGCACGCACCCACCCGCTCGTCATAGGCGAACAGGCCCGAGATCTTGCCGGGCAGCCGGCGGACATAAACGCGCACCCCCAGTTGGAGATCGAGGATGGATATTATGTCCGTGATGGGGCCAGGACCGAGACCGATCCAGTCGCGCAGTTCCTGTGCGTGCTGTTCTGCCTGAGTATAGAGTTCGCCGGGGAGGATCGGACGTTCCGGAGGGTAGCGGCGCTCGCGGACGATGCCGAGTGCATCTTCTAGTTCGACTTCCGCCCGCACAAGGTCATTGAGAAGTCGGGTGGCCTCTTCGACCTCGTCGTCTTCGCTTTCCCGTAACTTGCGAAAGCGCGGGGCCATGTCGAGGTGAACAGCCTCTCGACGCAAGATGGTGTTGGCCGAAGTGCCATAAGCGGCCGCAAGCTGCTGCAGTTCGCTCATCTGGATGCGCCGCTTGCCTTGCTCGATCGCCACGATCGTCGTGCGCGCCGCTCCAATCAGGTTGGCGGCCGCGGCCTGCGTAATCTTGCGTCCCTCGCGTGCAAAGCGCAGCCGTTCGCCAATCTCCTCGTCCGACAGTCGCTCGGATGGTCCCGTCATGCTCATGCCCGCGTCCACTGCCCAAGGAAGGAACGCGCTCCCTTATCCTGCAAGAAGTCATTCCACTCTGCAGCATGCCGTTCGATCACGTTCATCAACTCCCTATCGACATCGGCGACCGGCATATCCAGCGTCGGTCCGACGAGCAAGGCATGTCGATGCAGCGCAGACCGGTGGCTTGGCAGAATAAGATCGGCCATGTGGTCGAGATGCTGCGTGCCCGCAATCGCATATTCTCGCAGAGCGTGTCCGCGCATTTGGAAGCCAGGCAGTACCGAATCCTCGAACGTTGCAGCGCGCAGATCGCTACAGATATACGTGCTGTCGTCGTCCGTCAGACCGGCTGCATGGATGCTCATCCTGCGAAGCAGGCATGCGGCACAGACGCCGCACTGCATCAGGTGCCCATTATGCGAGCAATGCCGGGCGCCTTGCCAACACGAGCGCGTCTCGCGCCAGTCGTCGCACCCCGGTAGCGCCGCATAGGCCTTCAGCGTTTCGCCCTTCGTGAACCAGATGCGCGGAAAGACGAAGCGGACCGAGCGTTTCAGCAGCGCGGCAAGGAACCGTTCCATGCGCTTTGTAAAGCGGGGATGGCTGCGAAAATCGGGATAAGCTTGTACTGAAGACGCGACGAGTGCCGGCCCGAATATACCTTGACCGCTTTCAGGCAGGACTATTTCGGAAGCCTCGGCGAGATAGGCGGCGATACCGCTGATGAGTGCGAACTTGAACCCACGGCTGCGGGCGCTGGTTTCTCCCGCAGCCTTCACATTGTAAGGTACGGCCGCGAAGGGCAAAGGGTCGCCGTGCGACGGGCGCCCACCGGCCTTGGGGCCGACTCTTACGCGCACCAGCTTGCGACCCGACTGAGCGACCAACCCAGCTACGGCACGCGAATCCATGCCGTCACTGTAGGCCATAACGGAATCCGTCTTTTTGTTGAAGGGTAAGTAGCCCTGCGGCGGACAGGGCGTCTCACCCACCCTCTGTATGAATTCGAAGTCCCAGTCGTCACCAGTCAGAAAGCTGACTGCGTCCTGTAGGGCGCCATATACGGCGGGATCCCGCCACCGCTTGGGCTCAAGTACCGGAATGCGGATCGTAAACGCTCGGCCCCAGCCCAACGTAGGACGAGCGAAGGTCCGATCCGCGTACTCGACAGACGCCGCCACGACCATCGCATCATAGATGACCGGTTCCCACAGGGCGAAAGCATAAGACTCGAGTGCGGTCGTCGAAAACTCAAAGTGCTTCGCCATGTCGAAGGACGAGCGGCCGCATCGCGCTCGTCCTGACGAGATTACGTCTATCGCACGCGCCGGTACTCTTGCTTCATAAGCGGTTAGGCTCATAGCGGCGGCCCCTCATCAAGCCCGGTATGCCGCGGAACTTCGACAGAACGACTGGACGGCAACCGGCCAGGGGAAAGCAGTTCTCGGGCTATGGCACGGCAGTGGAGTTTCGAGGAAACTTCTTCGAGCCGAGCGCGTACCGTACGGCTCGTTCTGGCGTCCGTTTTGCGTTGGTAGTGTTCGTCGATGCCTCTATTCGCGGAGTGTCTGATCTCTTCGATCGCGGCGGCTACTGCTGCCTCAGTTCCGACCTCCCCGCCGATGCCAGCAGCTTCGACGGCGCAGTCGATCAGAGTATTGGTCGCGGCAGACCGCGACGAGCGTGCCCTAAGCGCCTCCAACTGATCGACGCGCATTTCCGAGAATAGCGTGTCGCTGTTCATGATCTCCCGGACAGCGGAAATCGGCGCCCCAAGAATGTCCTTCTTCAGGGCGTGCGTCATGGCCTCGCAGACCTCGTCGACAGTATGGGCAAGATTCGCCGTCCGCCAGGCGGTCAGCTTCCAGTGCGGGCGCATAGGTAGGCTGCGGTGAGGACCATCAGTCATGGCGATCTCCAATGTCAGATATTAACTCCCAAAATAATGACATTGTCAATTCAATCTGTCAGAGATGCAACGAGACGGGACAACCATACCGCAAAGCCGGCGACCTGTTCCACCGGCTCGGGCCTTGCATTTCCTGACGATGGGCTGCACACCATTGAATGTGATGGATATCTTGACAGGCAACGGTTCTACGGCGAAGTCGGCGACAAGCGTGGCCAACGCTCAACAAACGGTCATTTGCCTGCTGCCGGTTTCCCGGACACCGAGTTTAAGTGGCGTGATGGAAGCGGAAGAATCGAATCGTCCGCAGCCGTTTAGCTCGGCATTGGTCGTTCAAGCCCCATGTTGGCCGCCCCGTCGCGCCGCAGTCGAAGCGCTGACGATGAAGCGTAGGGAACGCCCATGACGCAAGACATCACCACGCAAGAGGCGATCAAACGACTGGAGCAGCGTTTCGGGTCTCGCGAGGGGATGCTGACCCATAACCTCACGATGCTGTCGTCTTCAGGCCAGCCCGCTGACATCACGTTCTATAGGCGAAAGCCGTTGATCAACGTCCAGATCAGCACGAAGATCGCCGCGGCACGGCTCTACGGCCTTGAAGGCCAGCTTCAGAGGATACTGAAACGCATACCGTTTTCGAACGGTGCCGTCGCCAGTCTCGCCGAGATTTGGACCGTCAATCCCATGCCGACCGGGGGATTCACCGACGAAGAGTTAGCGGCGGTGGACCTCGCCGAAGGCGAGGAACGGAAAGGCCCGAATGGGGAGACGCTGCGGAAGATGATCCGCAAGACGTACCAGTGCAAAAGCCGCAAAGAGACTGATTTCTACCTGCGGCGGTGGATCGCATCTTAGCGGTATTTTGCTATGCGAGCTACCGCGCCGGGCCACCGAGTTTAGGCGGCATCTGCCATTGTGGTGGCGGCGGGTTCTCCCGCAGGTGAGCGATCAGAGCCCGCTGGTTTCTCAGTTCCCACTGCCCTCGGGGTTCCAAGCCGTCCTCGTAAGGCGCCAAGCGCGCCATCTCGGCATCAGCGGCATCGAAGGCCCCGCAGTACGCGAGGACGACAGCATACTGGCTGCGCACGGGGATGATGCGGCCCGCGAGCTTCAGCCCTGTAATCGTCGGCATGAGGTTGGTCTCGATGACGTCGCGCGCGCCGATATAGTCGTTGCGTCCGATGAAGTCATCGACGAGTTCCTGGCCCACCCTGACGAACGAATCAAGCGAGTGGGCCATTGAGTAGAATTTCATCGCGTGGATTGGCGCTAGCCCCGGGTTGACTCCGGTCGCCTTGAGGGCCTTCGATTGCAGATCGAGCGCGTCGGCGAGATGTTTGAGGTCGTCGGTATGGTCGTTGCCGCCTTTCAGGAGCGGCCAAATCTTATCCGGATTATTTCCCATCACGTCGGACAGCCGGAGGCCAAGCTTGTCGTAATATTCAACGATCAGGTCGAGCGTGCCGGCGACACACTCGTCCATCATTCCGAGTTCGAATAACGCGTGTGCGTAGTTATATTTCGCAACGCGAAGATGTTGAGGGGTTTGCGGCAGGACACAGCTTAGCTCGGTCATGGTCTTCTTGACCGTCGCAACATCCTTGTTGCGCGCGGCGAAGATCATCCGTTTCATTCCAACGGCCAAGCGTTCGGTCAGGCCGAGATCATTATCTCGGACAAGCGCATCCATGCGATCGAGCTTGTCGCGGATATCGGTGTCGTCGCCTTCCTTGAAATGCGCGAAAACGAGCCCGTCCAGGGCCCAGAACCGATCCTCTGGAGCGATTGACTCCGATGCGGAGGCTTCGACGAGGAAAGCGGAAATCTCCTCCATGTAGCCGAGCTCATGGAACAGTTCGTCTGTGGCCATCTGCACCAGCGGCTTCACGTTCCCAAGTGCCACGAACATCCGCAGCAGCAGGAAGACCCGCTGACGATTGTGGTCCTGCGGCAGCGCAGTCATCACCAGGTCGCGAATTGCCTCTCGGGCGGCTTTCAAGGCGTCAGCGCCGCAATCGTCGAAGAAGGCGCGGCCGAGCGGACGGATCGCGTCGTGAACCTTGAAGCGATCGACACCGAAAATCTGAATGGAGCCAGTCGTACGGAGGCGCCGGAAGGCTGCGGCTGCCGCAGCCGGCCCCATGTCGAAGGTCCGCTTGAGAATAGTGGTGGCTTCGGCTTGTGAAAGCGGGACATCGCTGAGGCTGAGCGCGCCCACCGCGCGGCGCTCGTTGTCGTTGAAGGTTTCGAAGACGTCGGCGAGGATGAGTTCCTGCACCGTTTCGACGACGTGTGTCCGCTCTTCCAGTGCGGTGCAGAGTCGATCGATGTCGCCCTCGTACGATCCGGCCGCAATCTTAAGGGCGTTCTGGACGTAGAGCGGAAGGCCGGCGGTCAGCTTCAGCAGACGCTCGTAGTCCGCATAGTCTCCGTGACACGCAAGTGATACGCCCTCTGCCGCTGCGGTTTCGTTCGACCATCCAAGAAGGGGTTCGGCCGAGATACCGAGGGTGGCTTCGATGCGCGCCGTTGACGCGTTTGGTTGTGCGAGAAGCAGGAAGCGCAGCTGCGGCGATGCGCAGACAAGTGGCACGAGATCAGCAGCGGGAACGCGGTGTGCATTGTCCAATACAACGGTCGCTGTGAGACCGTCTTCGGCGAGATGGCGGCCGATCGCGACGAGGATTTCTGTTCCGCTCGCACCGGGCAGGAGTATCTCCCCGAGCTTGCCGCCGCGCGATCCGAACATCCGCGCCGCAAGTTCACGCGCGACTGCGCTTGCCAGCGCAGGGCCGGAGATGTCCGCAACGTCGTAATAGGCCAGCCTATCGCTCACGTGGAGCGCCGTCTGGGAAACCCAGGACGTCTTGCCGGCCCCTGAAAAGCCGACGACGAGCCGTACACGCTGGTCGCTGACCAGCGGTGGCTCCTTGTCCTGTGGCCGGTACCGTAGTGGCGGCGCCGGGAGGTCCTGGAGCTGAACGACGATCTGTTCGAATAGCGCGGGAAGCTCGTCGACGACGAAGGTATGCCCCGGGCTCGGCTCGACGCCAGCTGATGCGGCCATGACTCGACCGGCGATCTTCCAGACCAGAGTCTCTGGGCCAAGGATCCCGAATGGCAGCGATTCCGCTGCCATTCGACACGCGTCGAAGGCATCATCGACCGTCGGCCAAGGCTCAGGTAGCGGTGCCGCTGGTGTCCCTGACCCAGGATAGACGAGCGTGACGTCGCTCGGCCAGTTGGCCTTCACAACGCGTTCGGCAAGCTCAGGACCAAGTAGCGTGTTCGCGATTACGACGAATTGGCATGTGCCGCTACGTCGACCTGCGCTGTGCTCGTCTCGGATTTGATCGAACCGCGCAAGTGCGCCCTCAACATCGCTGAAGATCAGACGCGATCCACGGGTCTTGATCTGGGCGTAGATCCGGTGACTCGGCAGCACCAACTCGACATCTTCGTCGTTCTCCACAACGACGTGTGTCACACCCGAAGCCGCCGCCTTGAACAGGCACGCGGCGGCGTAAAGGTGCTGGTAGAGGAAGCCGCGATGAACAGCCTCGATACGAGCGAGCTGCCGTGCGTCGAGGTTAAAGTTCTCCATGATCCGCCTCCAAATCGTTGAAAGTGGCGGGATGCGGCACAAGCGAGAGGCTTGCAGCCTCGGCGAGGTATTGGCGGTACGCGTAGTTGATGAGGTCTCTGACGAGCTCAAGAAGCCCGCCGGTAGGAAGCCCATCGAACGGATCGCCGTGTGCAAGGGCGTTTCGGCGCTCTGCTAGAGTCGGATGTGTGGCGCCAATCAATTGGCCCACGGCCGTTCCGCCGCATCGGACGACCATCGGAATCCGATCGTCGGTCATCTCGTCCGATTCCACCATGAACTTGAGGAGAGCCGCGAAGCCCCGCTTACTCTTCGTGACCTGGCCGCCGTAGCGATCCATCAACGCGAGTTCGAGCGCTATCAGAGCAGCCAGTTCACCAACCTTCAAGACACTGAAGTCGACCCAGCCCAGCAAGTAAAGGGTCTGCGCACGCGCATACTTCGCTCGCACGATCTCTGGAATGCGCGCGTCGATAGCGAGACTCTCGACGAAGGCGCGCCAGTCGGTCGCTCTTTCAAATGAGATGAAACCGCCCGCGTTGCCCTGTGTCGGCCATGCGATCAACCGCGCCGGCATCGTCGTCGACGACGATTTCCGGCCGCTCGATTCCGGAGGCGCGCCGGTTCATCGCCGCCTGTTCGCGGCAGGCGCCATCCTGGCGGGCCAGGACTGGGTCCGCCAGCGATGCGGCGCGGGACTGGCGATCGCCACGGCCTGGCGTGCCGTCGAAGGCGCGGCGCAGATGCTGGAGCGATAGGCGACGGCGCGACAGCCCGCTCCACGCTGTCGATCGGCGCCACGCCTTACCCCCTTTCGGCGTGGTTCCGCGCCCTCAGGCTATTGAAATTGCGCGGATTGAGATGCTGACCCCGGCACCGATCGGATCATTGATCCCACGCCTATTCACAATCAGGAAGGGTGGGTACGATCCGCGCGGCGGCTGACCTTGCCCCCGGCTTATCCCCGTTCATAACCAGAATCCGTTCCGGTTTGACGTGCTCCCCGTCCTCCTACCACCCGGCTGGGCCTTCCCGGGGGTGGTGACGTTGCCCCCAAGTTTCATCCAGTTCGGGGTGAAGTACATGCTGGCCCGGATCGGGCCGGTTGACGAACACCGATGGCGCCAGGCCACACGGTAAGCACCCGGATCTTCTGCCCGGTCGCCAACTGGTCATGGACGAAGTTTATGGCCCACAGGAAACGTCACCAGGGTCGACACCCTAGGAACGAAAATTCCGGGCGTGCTTCGTCGAACTACGGATCGTCGCGGACTTGCCGCAAGGGAAATGGACTTGTAGAAATTTCTGGTTGCGTAGAATTTTCGATTGGATGGGTACCTATTCGATGTCGCGTATCGACCTGTTCATTTGCCATGTCACCGAGGACCGATCGGTCGCCCACGATCTCGTGATCGAATTGGAGAAGCGGGGACTCCGCTGCTGGTTCGCACCTCGTGACATCGGAGGCGGGCAAGCCTACGACGATGCCATCGCCGATGCTCTGGATAACTGTAGAGCGATGCTGCTGGTCTTCTCCGATCGGTGCAATGAAAGCGAGTACATCCGGCGCGAGGTCACGGTCGCCGGCGAGAACGGTAAGGTGGCCATCCCGCTGAGGATCGAAGACGCCAAGCCGCGCAAGGGCCTGAAGGTGAGGCCCGTGCGCTCCGCCGCCAATCCGCCCGAGAGGAAACGGCCGGTCGCCAGGATCGCCGTCGATGCCTCGACGACGACCTCGCCGAAATTGTCGCGATAGGCGAGGTCGATGCGATCCGGCCGTAGCTCGGCGCGGGCCGCCTTGTGTTGTGAGACGAGGGTCAGCCCGCGCGCCGGCATCGCCTGTTCGAGGAGTTCGCGCAGGCGGAGACCGGGGACGGCGGGCGGCATGGTCGGGATCTCGAAGGCGGGCAAGCCGACGAGGTCCTCGATCGCGGCATGGACGCGGTCGGGGGCGTGGACGCCGAGGATGGCCGGCAGGCCGACGCAGTCGGCGGCGCCGACGACCGCCTTGATCCGTTCCGCCAACCGCTCCCGCGTCGCGCGGACCTCGAGCGCCCGTGCCATCACTTCCGGATAGGCCTCGGCGCCGCTGTCCAGGTCGGGGAAGCCGATGTGGGCCGCCGTCAGACCCGGCCAGTCGACCGCGAAGTTCGTCACGAATTCCTTGGCGCTGAAGCCGACCATGCCGACGAAGTCGATGATCACCGCCCGCTTCCGACCGGCGAGCGCCGCAGCCCCCGCGGCCATGGTCCTGGGGATGCTGGACGTCATCTTGGCGAGGCCGGTGGGCAGCAGGGCCCGGACATTGGCCGCGCCGGGAGGGACATAGGCGATCCCGAGTTCGGTGATCGCCTCGGCGAAGCGGCGGAAGGCCCGCTCGATGGTCGGTCGCGACACGCGGGCGAGCGGATGGCCGGGCCACCTCGCCCCGAGGTCGGCGAGCGCCGCCCAGGGATCGGCGATCGGGCGGCCGTGATCGTAGCCGAGGAGATCGAAATAGCCGGTGGTGTAGGAGAGCGCCCCGGCGTGGCCGAGCTGGACCGCCCGGATGCCGCGATCGAGGCAGAAGACGGCGGCGGCGAAACCGGCGAGGCCGGTGCCGACGATGGCGACGTCCGTGGCGATGCGGCGTGGCTCTGCGGTCATCGTGGTTCGCCGTCTTGCCCATCGCCGTCGATCAGATCGAGACCCGACAACCCGCAATGCAGCGTTTCGGCGAGCTCCGCCTGCGGCATCTGCGCCCCCCACAGCACCGGCCGGGTGCCCTTGTAACGCTCGGCGAGGAAGTCGCGCATCAGCGCCAGCCCCTCGCGGCCGGTGTAGGTGCCGCGGTCGTAGAGATGCGAGGTCACGCGGATGGCGCAGAACGACCCCTGGCAGGTGCCCTTGCCGATGCGGCTGCGGACGCCGATGGCGCGCAGCGGCATCTGCGGCTCGGCGCCCGGTGCGTCCTCCAGCACGGCCTCGACGGTCGATTTCGGCACCATCTCGCATTCGCAGAGAATGCTGTCGGCGGGATTCTTGGCGGCGATCCAGACCTTGGCGGAATGGCCGGGTTCGGTCCAGCTCAGCCGCTCGAGCGCCGGCAGCGGTTCGGTCGCGGTGCGGCACGGCTCGCGGTTGCCGAGGCGGGCGGCGACGAGATCGCCGGCACGCTCGGCCATCAGGCGGAAGGTCGTGAGCTTGCCGCCGGCGATCGTGGCGAAGTTCTCGAGCCCCTGGTCGAGGTGGTCGAACAGGGTGAAGCCGCGGCTCGCCTTGCGGCCGTCGCCGCCGCCGCCGGAGGGAAGGAGCAGCGGCCGCACGCCGGCGAAGGCGCGGATGAAGCGCGTGTGGGCGAGCGCCGGGATCAGCGCCATGCCCTCCTCGATATTGCGGTCGACCTCCTCCGGCGTCGGCCGGATCAGGTCGAGGCTCGCGATCGTCTCGGAGGTGGTGCCGAGAATCGAGACCGTGCCGCCGGGCACCAGGATGTCGCCGTCGCCGGGCGGCCGCAGCCGATTGACGACCCGATGGGTCAGCCGGGAGTTGGCGATCACCAGCGTGCCCTTGGACCAGAGAACGCGCAAATCATCGCAGCCGGCGAGCCGCGCCACCGCCATCGACCACGCCCCGGCGGCGTTGACGAACTGCCGGGCGCGGACGATCCGCGATGCACCGCTCCTGGTGTCACGGCAGTGCGCGGCGAGGATTCGGCCGCCGGCGATCTCGAAACCGACGACCTCGGTGTGGGGCAGGAAGACACCCTCGGCGAGGCGGCGGGCGTCGGCGACCTGCTCGATGGTGAGGCGGAACGGATCGACGGTGGCGTCCGGCACCGCATAGGCGGCGAAGGCGCGCTCGGAGATCGCCGGCTCGATCCGCCGGGCCTCCGCGACCGACAGCGCCGCGCAGTCGATGCCGGCTTCGGCGCAAGCCGCGCCGAAGCGCTCGGCGAAGGCCTCTTCGTCGCCATCGACCGCGACGAAGAGGCCGCCGCAGTCGTCGATCGCCTGGCGGGCCACGCGCTTGAGGATCGCGCCCTCGACGCGGCATTCGGCGGCGGTTTCGGTGTCGGCGGCGGCGTAACGTCCGCCGCTGTGCAGGAGGCCGTGGTTGCCGCCCGAGGCGCCCGAATTGAGATCGCCCCGGTCGATCAGGATGGCGCGGATGCCGCGCAGCGCCAGATCGCGCAAGGCTCCGCAGCCGGTGACGCCGCCGCCGATGATCAGGACGTCCGCATCGTAATTCATTGCGGCAACCCCACGTCCTGGAGATCGGGGCCGAGATACTTGCGCTCGTCGGCGCCGAGGATGCCGAGCGACAGGCAGATCAGCGTCCAGAAATGCACGACCCGGTAGATCCCGCCGTAGTGATGGGCGAGGTCCTCCATCTGCGAATGGCAGTTGTGGCAAGGGGTGAGCACGTAGGTGGCTTCGGTCGCCTCGATCTGGTCGAACTTGCGCTTGCCGTAGGCGTGGCGCTGTTCCTTCATCCCGGCCTGGAGGAAGCCGCCCCCGCCGCCGCAGCAATAGTTGGCGCTGCGGTTGGGCTGCATGTCGACGAAGTTGTCGGCGCCGACCAGCGTCCTGGCGACGAAGCGAAGGTCGTCGGCGGCGGCGTCGCCGATCGACTTGCGCACCAGTTGGCAGGGGTCCTGCAAAGTGAACTTGATGCCCCCGGTGTTCCAGTCGGCATTCACCGGCAGCTTCCCCTCGCGGATCCATTGCGCGTAGTACGTCACCAGACTGGCGTAGTCGAAATGCGGCTTCAGCCCGAAGCGTTCGACCCCCTTCCACAGCGTGTAGAAGGAATGGCCGCATTCGGTGTTGACCCAGACCTTGCAGCCGAGCGCATCGACGGCGTCGACGCGCTTCTCGACCATCGCCTTCCAGGCCGCGTCGTCGCCCGAGAACATGCAGAAGTTCTCGGCCGCCCAGCCGCTCGAGCCGTAGGTCCAGTCGGCGCCCACGTAATCCAGCAGCTTCCACAGCGGCCGCATCTCCTCGGGCTCGGCGGCGGGCTCGCGTGAGTTCTGGTTGATGAAGAAGAAGGCGCCGTGCTTGTCGATCGGGACCTCGATCTTCGCGAAGCGCTCGTCGTCGCGGCGCAACTCCTCGGCGGTCTCCTCGACGATCTCGACGAAGTCCTCCGGGCTCACCCCCATGGCGCTGGTCGAATCCGACAGCATCTGCGCCCGGCAGGAGCGGACGATGCCGGACGGCTTCTTCTCCTCCGGCCACCTCGAGCGGGCGTAGCCGACCAGCACGGAGACGTCGATGTTCATCGGGCAGACCTGGGCGCAGCGCTTGCACTGGGTGCAGGTCCAGATCCACGGCGTCGAGGTCAGCTCCTCGTCGAGGCCGAGGATCGCCATGCGGATGAAGCGCCGCGGGTCCATCCCCTCGAGGCCGGAGGCCGGACAACCCGACGAGCACAGCCCGCAGGCGAGGCAGGAATCATAGCTCGATCCGGCGGGCAGCAACCGATCGGCCACGGCCTTGAAATCGATGACTGCGGACGCCTGCGCCACGCTCATCGCCGCGCCTCCTCTTCGGCAAGGGACGACTTCCCATCCCTTCATACCGCCATCATGAAGCGATCCGGACACCTTGTCCTTGTTCCATGTCGTGGTCGGCGCGAGTCGTCCCAGCTCGTGGGCACGAGCCGTGTGGCTCATGTCGGAGATGGCGCCTTGCCGGTGATCGTCGGATGGCGTCGCCGCCACATCGCTCCCCGCGAGGACCGCATCGACATCGAGCAAGCCGCGGAAAACGCTCATTGTCGCAACCCGTCCTGCCGCCAATTGGCACTGGGCCAATCAGTTCTCCGCGAAGGACAGGACCACTCGACCGCCCGTCCCGACAAGGGTGTCGCCGCAGGACGAAATTTCCCTGTTTCCTACACACGGTGACAACCGAATTCCCTGCAATGCGCTCGAAGTTCCCGGTTTCGTCTGGCAGAGAATTTCGCCGTAAGCATCTGTGAATACGCTTGATTTCCCGCGGCAGCGAGGCGGCTCTTGCCGCAAAGTGCCAAAATTTCCCTGTATTTTCCCTGCAAACAGCGAATTTCAGAGACCGGTTCGCGTCCGACTGCGTCCACCGCCACTGCTATTTGATTTTATTGATGTATTCCAATTTGTGACGGTGGCGTCGAATGATGCCGCACTGTCAAAGGGTTGTGGCAGCCACCATCCCGGCCCGTGACCGTGAGACCCGATCGGTACCGGATTCGGCGTCGAACCTGCGCGAAAATCTCTTGAGGCCGGTTTGGTGGTACGCTTTGCCCTGCGCGGAATTCTGATCCGCCTCGATGTGTGTGGACGATCCATCGACCTGACGAACGACAACCCCCGCGGGTGGGCGGGGGGGCATCGATCGGTCGGATCGGCTGATCTCGGACAAGATCACCCGAACCCGAGTTCGCGGCGCTGCTCCGCCCAGTCCTTCGGCAGGTCGGCCGTGACCGACAGCTGTTTGGCGGAGAGTTCGAGCGGTTGGCGTCCGTCGAGGATCGCCGTGGTGATGTCCGGGGCGAGGAAGCCGAGGCGCAGGATACGTGACGCGTAGGGCCTCCCGACACCGTTCTCCTCGGCGAGTTCGGCGATGGACTTACCGTCGCCGCGAAGGATCAGGTCGCGGAACCGATGCGCTCGGGCGAGCAGCCGCAGCAAACTGCGGTCGGGTTGCGGCTCGGGCGGATCTCCGGCGCCTCGACCAGATGCCGATTTTCCATCCCCACCCGTTTCAGCATCGCTGGCACCGAGAGTGTGATGGTCTCGCGGTCGTCTTCATGGGGCGCTCGATGCGGCGAGTGACCGGGTGGCGCGAGGTGATCGGCCCGGCAGCTAGCCAGGGCGAGGAGCGCCTCGGCGCGGAGCATGATGGCCACGGTTTCCATGGTGACGATGATCGCCTTCACCAGCCGATGGATGACCGTGATCTTTTCCGCCGGTGCGAGGATCGGCCAATTTCCAGCGAGTTCGCCGACCCGTTCGACGAGATGTCGCCGCTCTTCGATGTCTCGGGCTCGCGGCGCAACGATCGCGTCGATCGCCATGGCGTCACCGAGGTCACTTCGTCTCCGACACGCTCGTCGCCGGGCGCCGCTTCAGGGTCCTCGTCGTGGTCGACGACTTCACGCGAGAATGCCTGACGCTGCTGGTCGACACCTCGCTCTCGGGCGTCCGCGTCGCTCGCGAACTGGACCGGCTGGTTGCCCTTCGCGGTCGACCGGCGATGATTGTCAGCGACAACGGCACGGAATTCACTTCACACGCCATGCTCCGCTGGACCGAAGAGAACCGCGTAGAATGGCATTACATCGCTCCCGGCAAGCCGATGCGAGACACGGCTTCGTCGAGAGCCTGAACGGGCGCTTCCGAGACGAGTTGATCTTGCCCCCGGAGATGTCCTCGTTCTGAACTGGAATCCGTCGACAGGAGACGGACGATGAGAAAGAGCAGGTTCAGCGAAGAGCAGATCATCGGCATTCTGAAGGAGCACCAGGCGGGGATGCCGGTGGCGGATCTGTGCCGGAAGCACGGCATCAGTGACGCGACGCTCTACACGTGGCGATCGAAATACGGCGGCATGGAAGTCTCCGACGCGCGAAAGCTGAAGACCCTCGAGGACGAAAACCGGCGTCTGAAGAAGCTCTTGGCGGAATCGATGCTCGATGTCGCCACTCTGCGCGAGATGATGGGAAAAACTTCTGACGCCTGGTTCGCGGAGACGCGCCGTGAGCTGGGCGATCGAGAAGAAGGGCTATTCGCAACGCCGTGCCTGCGGGCTCGTGGGAATGGCGCCGCGCGTTTATCGCTACGCCTCTCGGCGTGGCGACGACGAAGGCGTTCGGGTGCGTCTGCGGGAACTGGCGGCGATCCGTCGTCGCTTCGGCTATCGCCGGCTGCACATCCTGCTGAAGCGGGAGGGCGTCGTCGTGAACCACAAGAAGCTCTACCGCATCTACCGGGAGGAGCGTCTGACGGTTCGAAAGCGCGGCGGCCGGAAGCGGGCGTTGGGAACACGAGCACCGATGGCGATTCCGCAGGGACGAAATCAACGCTGGTCGTTGGACTTCGTCTCCGACACGCTCGTCGACGGGCGTCGCTTCAGGGTCCTCGTCGTGGTCGACGACTTCACGCGAGAATGCCTGATGCTGTGACCCCCTTCTCTCATCCAGCTGAGACCAGGGTCCTCAGGTGAGTTTGGCGCTGATGCGCCGGGTGAGCAACGGTCGATCGGCGGAGCTGGTCGGGATTGCGCAGCCGATCGTCCGTTGCGGTGAAGGTCGATGCGAACGCCCTCGGCGTCAGGTAGCCGAGCGCGGAGTGGGGGCGGTGATCGTTGTAGTCGACGACCCAACGAGCGACCGCAGATCGGGCATGGTCGAGGTCGCGGAACAGCGTCTCGTTGAGGAGTTCGTCTCGCATGCGGCCGTTGAACGCCTCGCAGATGCCGTTCTGCATCGGCCGTCCGGGAGCGATGTAGTGCCACTCGACGCCGACCTGCTTTGCCCACAGCAGGATGGCATTCGACGTGAACTCCGTTCCGTTGTCGCTGACGATGAGCTTCGGCCTGCCGTGCCTGGCGACGAGCGTCGTCAGTTCACGGGCGACTCGCCTGCCCGAGATCGACGTGTCGGGGATCGCCGCGAGGCACTGCTTGGTCACGTCGTCGATGACGTTGAGCACGCGGAACCGCTGACCGGACGCCATCTGGTCATGAACGAAGTCCAACGACCAGCGCACGTTCGGCCGCGCTTCGACGACCATCGGCGCGCGGGTTCCGATCGCGCGCTTGCGACAGCGGCGACGGCGAACCGACAGCCCTTCCTCGCGGTAGAGCCGCTGGGTCCGCTTGTGGTTCACGACATGGCCCTCCTGCCGCAGCAGAACGTGGAGACGCCGATAGCCGAACCGCCGCCGCTCGGACGCCAGTTCTCGCAGACGACCACGCAGAAGCGCGTCGTCGCTCCGCCGGGAGCGGTAACGAATGGTCGATCGGTCGGCACCGACGATGGAACACGCCCGCCGCTCGCTCACGTCGTGCTCGCGCAAGACATGAGCGACGGCTTCCCGAACGGCGACGGGCGTCACCATTTTTTTGCCAGCAGGTCTTTCAGAACAGACGCGTCGAGAATGGCATCGGCCAGGAGGCGCTTCAGCTTCGCGTTCTCCTCTTCTAGCGCCTTCAGCCGCTTCGCCTCGGAGACGTCCATGCCGCCGAACTTCGCCTTCCAGGCGTAGAACGTCGCGGAACTGATCCCGTGCCGCCGGCACCGGGCCGCCGTCTTCGCGCCGGCCTCCTGCTCACGCAGCACGCCGATGATCTGCTCTTCCGTGAACCTCGATCGCTTCATGGTCCGGTCCTCTCGATGGGACGGACTCTAGCGTCAGTTGGACCGAAATGCGGGGGTCGTCTCCGGGAAGCCGTGCTGCTGATCCGTGAGATCAATCTCGGTGCCACGGCGATCGGCACCGGCATCAACGCCCATCCCGAGTACGCAGCGTTGGCTTGCAGGCATCTCGCCGAAATCTCCGGCATTCCAGTCATCACAGCGCCCAACCTGATCGAAGCGACGCAGGATTGCGGATCGTTCGTCCAGCTTTCGGGCGTCCTGAAACGTGTGGCAGTCAAGCTGTCCAAGATCTGCAACGACCTGCGCCTGCTTTCCAGCGGCCCGCGCGCCGGCTTCGGCGAGATCGACCTTCCCGCTCGGCAGGCCGGGTCGTCGATCATGCCCGGCAAGGTCAATCCGGTGATCCCCGAAGTGGTCAACCAGATCGCATTCGAGGTGATCGGCAACGACGTGACCGTGACGATGGCCGCCTCGGCGGGGCAACTCCAACTCAATGCGTTCGAGCCGATCATCGCTCACAGCCTGTTCAAGAGCATCACCCATCTCCGGCAGGGCTGCCTCATCCTCGCGGACAACTGTATCGACGGCATCACGGCCAACCGCGCCCGACTCGAGGCGAGCGTCCGCGACTCGATCGGGATGGCCACCGCACTCAATCCGTTCATCGGTTATGCCAACGCGACCGAAGTGGCCGTCGAGGCCCACCAGTCCGGCAGAGGCGTCGCCGAACTCGTTCTCGAGAAAGGACTGATGAGCGCCGCGGAGTTGGCCGAAGTCCTGCGTCCCGAAAGACTGACCCGGCCCGGACACCTCCCGAGCGCCGGCTGATCGCCCTGGGTCAGCCCGAGGTGGGAGAAGAACCGTGGGCTCCGGGCTGAAAATCGGGTCGATGCGCCGCCGCCGTGGTCCACCCATGCCGTATAGGCACCGATATTCGGCAGAGACGACTGGAGCAGGCCAGGGAACGGTGCCGGATGACGCCGCCGGCCCGTAGACTCATGACGATCCCACCGTCGGAGCCTCGGCTCCGCAACGACACCAGAGGCCACATGTCGCTCATCGTTCCCATCGACACCGCCCCGACCTTCGCGCCGAAGCCCTCGACGCCCGCCGCCGACCGGCTGATCTCGGGCTCGCCCTCGTCCCTCACCTGGGCGCTGGACGACACCGGCGACGGACACGTCCGCACCGGCATCTTCGAGGCGACGCCCGGCGAGACCCGCTCGATCAAGGGCACGACCTTCGAGTTCTGCCACATCCTCTCCGGCGTCGTGGAGATCTCCGAGGACGGCGGCGAGACGTGGACTTTCCGCGCCGGTGACAGCTTCGTGATGAAGCCGGGCTTCGTCGGTGTCTGGAAGACGATCGAGACCGTGCGCAAGATCTACGTCGTCGTCGGCTGAACGGCGGAGGCGCGGCGGGTGAACCACCGGCAGATCGAGATCTTCCGCGCCATCATGCGCCACGGTTCGATGACCGCGGCGGCGCAGGCGCTCGCGATCTCGCAGCCGGCGGCGAGCAAGATCCTGCGCCATCTGGAGAGCCAGCTCGGCTACCAACTGTTCGAGCGGATCGGCGGACGGCTCGCCCCGACGATGGAGGCACGCCTGCTCTTCGAGGACGTCGACCGCCTCTTCCGCGAGTTCGAGATCCTCGACACGCTGGCCCGCACCATCGGCGAGAAGAAGATCGGCCTGTTGCGCATCGGCGCCAGCCCGCCGGTCGCCCACTCGCTGCTGCCGCGCGCCTTGAAGGGCTTCCTCGCCGAACACCCGACGGTCAAGATCCAGCTCTCGGCTCTGCCCAAGCAGGAGATCGCCGAAGCCCTGTCGATCGGCGCCATCGACCTCGCCGTGACCCTGTCGCCGATCCTGGCGCCGAGCGTACGGACCGAGGCCCTGGCCGAGATCCCGGTGGCCGTGGTGGTGCGCGCCGACGATCCGCTCGCGGCGCGGGAGACCCTCGGTCCGGCCGATCTCGCCGACCGACGGCTCATCTCCTACGGCGCCCAGGCCGAAATCGCCCCCGCCCTCGACCAAGCCTACACCCGAGCCGGGCTCGTCCGCGACCCGGCGATCCGCATCACCAGTTCGAGCGGCGCGGCGCCGCTGGTCGCCGCCGGACTCGGCGTGGCGCTGGTCGACGGGCTCGTCGCCTGGAGCGACTTTCCCGGCCTCGTCGCACGCCCCTTCGCCCCGTTGGTGACCATGCGCCTGTCGGTCGGCTCGGACGTGGGGCGGCCGACCTCGCGCTTCTTCGCCCCCTTCGTCGCGGTGCTGCGCGGCGTCGTGTGAAGCAATGCCTCCGATCACCCGCCCCGAACGAATGTCGCGTTTCGTTCGGCCGCCACCTTCGGCATCATCTGCCGTGCACATCTCCTAATCTGCAACGGTGGCGGCCCCTGGATTCGGGAGCGACGGAATGAGCGACACCAGCGTGCGACGGGTCGAGAGCTTCGAGACGAGGGTTCGTCCGATCACCGAGGCGGACGTCGGCAAACTGCACGAACTCACCGTGGGGGTCGGCTGGCCGCATCGCGAAGAGGATCTGCGGCTGCTCGTCGCCTGCGGCGAGGGTTTTCTCGCCTGCGATCCCATCGATCGGGTGATCGGCTCGGCCATGTGGTTTCCCTCCGGCGACGATTTCGCCACCATCGGCATGGTGATCATCACGCCGCAATTGCAGACGCTGGGGGCCGGGCGCTGGCTGATGGATCACGTCCTGCGCAGATGCGCCGGCCGCGATCTGGCGCTGGTCGCCACGCCCGAGGCCTATCGCCTCTACCATTCGATCGGCTTCGAGCCGGTCGGCGTGGTCGCCCAACACCAGGGCATCGCCCGTTCGGTCGCCGGCGAGGCGCCCCTTCCGGAACGAGCGGTCCTCCGTCCGGCCGGTCCGGAGGACTTCGAACGGATCCTGGCGAAGGACGCCGAGGCCTTCGGGGTCGAACGCCGCCCCATCCTCACCGCGGTCTTCGCCGCCTCGGAGGTGACGCTGCTCGAGGTGGACGGCGCCCTCGAGGGTTTCATCTTCGAGCGTCCCTTCGGTCGCGGCCGAATACTCGGCCCCATGGCCGCGACGTCGGCAGAGATCGCGCGGGCGCTCGCCGCCGATCGCATCGCCCGGCGCGTCGGCGAGTTCCTCCGCCTCGACCTGCCGCTCGAGGCGACGACGTCGATCGACGCGGCGACGCCGGATGCCTTCTCCCGGGTCTACCTCACCGTCGGCGTGCCTTCGAAGCTCTCCGACCACCTGGTCGCCTGCGGCCTCGAACGGCATGACCGCAACACGCTGATGCGGCTCGGCGGCGAACCGGCGGCGGCTCGGCGCTGGACGCGATTCGCCTTCGCCGCCCAGGCGATCGGCTGATCCCCCGCCACGCGGCGCGATCATTCGCCCTTGGCCGCGAGCATGCGCTGCGCCGCGCCCTCGGCCCGGGTGCCGGGGGGGAAGCGGCCAGGACGGTAGGGGTCGAGTGCGATCGGACTGGAACCGCTCGCGATCAGGCTCGCCATGCACTCCCCGACCGCCGGCGACGGCTGGAAGCCCGCGCCGGAGAAGCCGAAGGCGTGGAAGAGGCCGGAGACCCGGTCGCTCGGCCCCATCAGGGGATGGCCGTCGGGCGTGTAGCCCTCGACGCCGCTCCACGAGCGGATGATCCGCGCCCTGGCGAGGATCGGCAGGACGGCGCGGGTCTTGGTCAGTTGCAGGACGAGGTTCTCGGGCAGCACCTGGGCGAGGCCCGAGGCGATCGACGCCGGTCCGTGGCGGGGGCCGCCGATGACGAGATTGCCACGCGTCACCTGACGGAAGTAGACGCTGTCGTCAGAATCCGTCGCCGCGGCCGACACGTTCGGCCCGAGGAAATAGGGCAAGGGCTCGCTGACCGAGAGCTGCGGCCCCTTGACCTCGATCGGCGCCACCTCACCGAAACTCTGGGCCAAGCGGCTCGACCACGCCCCCGTCGCCAGCATCAGCGCCGGCGCGCGGAAGGTTCGCCCGTCCACCGCCTCGACGACGAAGTCCTCGCCCGCCTTGGCCGCCGCCGCGATCTCGCAAGTCTCGACGATCCTCGCCCCGGCGCGTACCGCCGCACGGGCGAAGGCGGGGCCGGCGAGGCGCGGGTTGGCGTGGCCGTCGAGGGGCGAGAAGGTGCCGACGAGGGGACGATCGGAGAAAAAGGCGAAGCGGCGGGCGAGCGCCTCGCGCCCGAGGATCTCGGCGTCGAGCCCATGGTGGCGCGCTTCTTCCGCATAAGCCACGACCTTGGCCGCCGCCGTCTCGTCGAGGGCGACGCGCAGGTGGCCGCGCCGGACGAATTCGCAGTCCTCGCCGATCAGCTCGGGCAGGCTCCACCAGATTTCGCGGGCGCGATTGGCGAGCGGCAGCTGCTCGAGCGGCCGGCCTTGGCGGCGCACCGCGCCGAAATTGGTGCCGCTCGCCTGGCGGCCGACGAGGCCGCGCTCGACGACCACCACCGAGACGCCGCGCCGGGCGAGGAAGAAGGCCGTGGTCGTGCCCATCAAGCCGCCGCCGACGATGACGACGTCGGCCGAAATCGCCGCGCTCATGGCGTCGCCTCCACGCATCCCGGCAGGGGCTTGACCGGTGCCTGACCGCGCAGGCGGCCGACCGCCTCGACCGGGACGCCCAGTTCCGCCGCGACGATCTCGGCCCCGGCGAGCCCGCAATAGCGCCCCTGGCAGCGCCCCATGCCGACCCGGCAGAAGGCCTTCGCCCGATTGACCTCGGCCGCCCCGAGATCGCGCACCGAGCGGCGCAAGGTCCCCGCCGTCACCTCCTCGCAGCGGCAGACGATCGCCTCGTCGGGGAGCCGCGCCGCGAGCCGCGCCCCCGGCCAGGGGAAGGCGGCGGCGAGCCCGTCGCGGAACCGCCGCATGCGCGCGTTCTCGGTGAGAGCGACGGCCCTCGCTCGCGTGTCGACCGGGCGCCCGATATCCTCGAGCACGGCGAAGGCGGCGAGCCGGCCGCTCGCCTCCGCGCCGTCCGCCCCGGCGAGCTGCATGCCGTCGCC
>JAFHCF010000020.1:0-25458 GCA_048497495.1 Prosthecomicrobium sp. | reverse complement strand
GCGGCGGGCGTCGGTGGCGTCCGCGAAAAGGCACGGAAATCCAGCTCTCGGGGAGATCGACATGAGCGCCATCCGACCGGTCAAGCGGCGGACGATCCGCGACATCCGCGCCGCCAAGGGCAAGACCCCGGTGGTCTGTCTCACGGCACATTCGGCGCCGATCGCCGGCATCCTCGATCGCCATTGCGATCTGCTCCTGGTCGGCGACAGCCTCGGCATGGTGGTCTACGGCTTCTCGAGCACGCTGCCGGTGACCCTCGACATGATGATCGCCCACGGCGGGGCGGTGACGCGCGGCTCGACGCGGGCTCTGGTCGTCGTCGACATGCCCTTCGCCACCTATCACGAGAGCCCGGAACAGGCGTTCCGCAACGCCGCCCGCGTCCTGGTGGAGACCGGCGCGCAGGCGGTGAAGCTCGAGGGGGGGGTGGAGATGGCGCCGACCATCCGCTTTCTCACCGAACGCGGTGTCCCGGTCATGGCCCACATCGGGCTGCTGCCGCAGTCGGTCAACGCCCAGGGCGGTTACCGCACCCAGGGCCGCGACGCGGACGCCGCCCGCCGGCTGGTCGAGGACGCCCAGGCGGTGGAGGCGGCCGGGGCCTTCTGCGTGGTGATCGAGGGGACGATGGAGACGGTCGCCCGCGCCATCACGCAAGCGATCGCCATCCCGACCATCGGCATCGGCGCGTCCGCCGCCTGCGACGGGCAGGTGCTGGTCACCGACGACCTGATCGGCCTCTTCGCCGAGTTCACGCCGAAGTTCGTGAAACGTTACGGCGAGATCGGCGCGGCGATCGAAGCGGCGGCCGCCGCCTACGCCGAGGACGTCAAGGAACGGCGCTTCCCGGGGCCCGAACACGTGGTGTGAGGACCGGCGGGTCCGATCCTCGATCTTCCCACTTGCTCCGCCGCCGCACATCCGTCATGGTCGTCGCTGTTCCGAGGGGTGTTCTCGCAGGAGAACTGAGATGCCGCATGTCGCGGCGAACCCTTCGAACCTGATCCGGGTCATGCCGGCGAAGGGACGGGAACCTCAGATGACCGCCGTCGCACGCCTCACCACCGGATCTCCACGTCGTCATGCGCTCGCCCGAGCGCGGTCGAGGAGATCCCCATGTCGAACCGACTGATCGACACGGCGTCGAAGTCGAAGCGTCTGGTCGAACCGACGCGGATCGGCGGCGGCGCGTCGTCGCGCGCCCTCGGTCACACCCTGCGGTTCCTGGCGGTCTTCGCCGGGCTCACCGCGCTGTGGTGGGCGATCGTCGCGATCGCGGCGCCGCCGCCGTTCCTCCTGCCGGGGCCGGGGCGGGTGGCGGCGGCCTTCGTCGCGCGCTTCGACGATCTGGCGTGGAACGCCCTGATCACCTGCGGCGAGATCCTCCTCGGGCTGGCGCTGGGGGTGGGGCTCGGGGTCGCGACCGCCGTGGTGATGGGGCTGGCGCCGTGGACGGCGCGGCTGATCCAGCCGGTGGTGGTGGTGGTGCAGGCGCTGCCGGTCTTCGCCATCGCGCCGGTCCTGGTGCTGTGGCTCGGCTTCGGCCTCGCCTCGAAGATCGTCATGGCGGCGATCGTCATCTTCTTCCCCGTCGCCTCGGCCTTCCACGACGCCATGCGGCGGGTCGATCCCGGCCTGCTCGATCTCGCCCGTCTCCACAACGCCACCGCGGCGCAGACCTTTCGGCTGATCCGCCTGCCCGGCGCCCTGCCGGGGCTGGTCTCGGGCCTCAGGATGGCGGCGACGCTGGCGCCGATCGGGGCGATCATCGGCGAGTGGGTCGGGGCCTCGCAGGGGCTCGGGCTGATGATGATGCACGCCAACGCCCGCATGCAGACCGACGTGATGTTTGCCGCCCTCGTTCTCGTCGCCGTGATCGCCTTGGCGCTTCGCGCCGCCGTCGACCTTCTCACCCGCGATTGGGCGCCCTGGGCGCCGGAGAGCGGGACCTCCCTGTTCTGAACCCTCCCACAAGGACTTGCCTCGACATGAGACGTCTCCTCGCTTCCGCCGCCCTGGCGCTCGCCCTCTCCGCCGCGCCGGCCGCCGCCGCCGACAAGTTGACGGTGTTGCTCGACTGGTTCCTGAACCCCGACCACGCGACGCTGGTGGTCGCCCGCGACAAGGGATATTTCGCGGCGGAAGGGCTCGAGGTCGAGTTGATCGCGCCGGCCGATCCCTCGGCGCCGCCGCGCCTCGTCGCCGCCGGTCGGGCGGACATCGCCGTCTCCTATCAGCCGCAACTGCATCTGTCGGTGAAGGAGGGGCTGCCGCTCGTCCGCTTCGCCACCCTGGTCGAGACGCCGCTCAACACGGTGATGGCGCTCGAGGGCGGACCGGTGAAGACGCTCGCCGATCTGAAGGGCAAGAAGATCGGCTACTCGGTCGGCGGCTTCGAGGACGCGGTGCTCGGCAGCATGCTGGAATCGGTCGGGCTGAAGCTCTCCGACGTGACGCTGATCAACGTCAACTTCGCGCTCACCGCCGCCCTGATGTCGGGCCAGGTCGACGCCGTGGTCGGCGGCTTCCGCAACTTCGAGGCGACCGAGCTGGAGCTCGAGGGCAAGAAGGCGGTGACCTTCTATCCGGAGGAGAACGGGGTTCCGGCCTATGACGAGCTGATCTTCGTCGCCGCCGAGGGCAAGGCCGCCGATCCGCGCCTGCCGCGCTTCGTGCGGGCGGTGGAGGCGGCGACGCTGTGGACGAAGAATCATCCGCGGGAGGCCTGGGAGATCCTCAAGACGTCCGATCGCAAGCTCGACGACACGCTCAACCAGCGCGCCTTCCTCGACACCCTGCCGCGTTTCGCCGCCCGCCCCGGCGCCCTCGACGTCGCCCGCACCGAGCGTTTCGCCGCCTTCATGAAGGCGCGCGGCCTGATCGACACGGTGCCGCCGATCGAGACTTATGCGATCGTGGTGAAGTGAGGGAGGCCTTTCGCCGGCGTCGCGAGGCGCCGGCGAGACGATGCGTCGCCCGCCACGCAGATACGAGGCGCGACTTCTACTTCAACTCTCGACCTTCAAGACCTGGATGAAGGCTTCCTGCGGGATGTCGACCTTGCCGAACTGGCGCATGCGCTTCTTGCCGGCCTTCTGCTTGTCGAGCAGCTTGCGCTTGCGGGTGGCGTCGCCGCCGTAACACTTGGCGGTGACGTCCTTCCTGAGTGCCCGGATGGTCTCGCGCGCCACGATCTTGCCGCCGATCGCCGCCTGGATCGGGATCTGGAACATGTGGGGCGGGATGACGTCCTTGAGCTTCTCGCAGATGGCGCGGCCTCGGGATTCGGCGCGGGTGCGGTGGACCAGCATCGACAGCGCGTCGACCGCTTCCGAATTGACCAGGATCTGCAAGCGGACGAGGTCGGACGGGCGGTAGTCGGTCAAGTGATAGTCGAACGAGGCATAGCCCTTCGACACCGACTTCAGCCGGTCGTAGAAATCGAACACCACCTCGTTGAGCGGCAGATCATAGACCACCAGGGCTCGCGCCCCGGCGTAGGAGAGGTCGATCTGCAGGCCGCGCTTGTCCTGGCACAGTTTCAGCACCGAGCCGAGATAGTCGTCCGGCGTCATGATGGTGGCGCGGATCCACGGCTCCTCGATCTCCTCGATCTGGGTGACGTCCGGCATGTCGACCGGATTGTGCATCTCCAGCACCGAGCCGTCGCGCAACAGCATCTTGTAGACCACCGACGGGGCGGTGGCGATCAGGTCGAGATTGAACTCGCGCTCCAGCCGCTCCTGGATGATCTCGAGGTGCAAGAGCCCGAGGAAGCCGCAGCGGAAGCCGAAGCCGAGCGCGGCCGAGGTCTCCATCTCGTAGGTGAAGGAGGCGTCGTTGAGGCGCAGCTTGCCGACGGCGGTGCGCAGGTCCTCGAAGTCGGCGGCGTCGACCGGGAACAGGCCGCAGAACACCACCGGCTGGGTCGGGCGGAAGCCCGGCAGCGCTTGCGCGCAGGGCTTGCGCTCGTCGGTGATGGTGTCGCCGCCCCTCGTGTCGGCGACTTCCTTGATCGAGGCGTTGATGAATCCGATCTCGCCGGGGCCGAGCTCCTTGAGTTCGACCATCTTGGGCGTGAACACGCCCATGCGCTCGATCTCATAAGTTGCGCCCGCCTCCATCATGCGGACCTTCTGGCCCTTCTTCATGACGCCGTCGACGATGCGCACCAGCACCACGACGCCGAGATAGGTGTCGTACCATGAGTCGACCAGCATCGCCTTCAAGGGCGCGTCACGGTCGCCCTTGGGGCAAGGCAGGCGGTGGACGATCGCCTCCAGCACGTCGTGGATGCCGAGGCCGGTCTTGGCCGAGATCGGCACGGCGTTCGACGCGTCGATGCCGATCACCTCCTCGATCTGCTCGCGCACCCGGTCGCAGTCGGCGGCGGGCAGGTCGACCTTGTTGAGGATCGGGACGATCTCGTGATGGTTGTCGAGCGCCTGATAGACGTTGGCGAGGGTCTGCGCCTCGACGCCCTGGCTGGCGTCGACGATCAAGAGCGACCCTTCGCAGGCGGCGAGCGAGCGGGAGACCTCATAGGCGAAGTCGACGTGACCGGGGGTGTCCATCAGGTTCAGGACATAGGTCTCGCCGTTGTCGGCCTTGTAGTCGAGGCGGACGGTCTGCGCCTTGATGGTGATGCCGCGCTCGCGCTCGATGTCCATGCTGTCGAGCACCTGCTCGACCATCTCGCGGCTCTCGAGGCCGCCGGTGGTCTGAATCAGCCGGTCGGCCAACGTCGACTTGCCATGGTCGATGTGGGCGATGATGGAGAAGTTGCGGATGTGATCGAGAGCGGTGGTCATGGGCGAGGGAATAGCAGTGCGGGTGACCGAAAGAAAGGCCCGTCGCGGCTTTGTCGTCGGGGGCGGCGAGGGCGGCGGGGGGCGCGGATGGACGCTTTGTCGCAGGAGCCGTCCGCAATGTCGCATGTGACCTCGAGGACACTTCAACATTAGTATTCCAGAACGTACGAATATTCTCATCTCCCCCGCCGCGAGGAGGGACTATCGTGCGGGAGAGGTCGCCGATCGAGAGCGACCATCGGACGGGCGCTTCGAACGCCCGACCACCAGAGGAGGACGTCCCATGCTGTCGAAAGTCATCGCCTTCGCATCCGTCTTGGGCCTCGCGGCCCTGATATCTCAGCCCGCCGCCGCGGCCGGCGTCGACGGTATCTACAAGCGCCCCAACGGCACCACCGCCAAAGTGTGGACCTGCGGGGGCAAGCTCTGCGCCACGGTGCAGGAATCGAAATTCAGCATGTTCATGTCGGGCATCGCGCCGGCCGGCGCCGGCACCTGGAAGGGCGACATGAAGCATCCCGACATGCCGGGCTTCATGACCTTCAACGGCACGGTCTCCGCCACCGCCAACGGTCTGAAGGTCGAGGGTTGCGCCGTCGGCCAGTCGATGTGCGACGCGGAGAGCTGGACCAAGCAGTGATCGCCGATCCGTGAAACGACGGCCGCGCCGGGCAACCGCGCGGCCGTTCGTCTTGCCGCGACGCGGGTCGGGTTCAATCCGGACGGAGAGACCGGCGGAGCCGGACCATCACCTCGACGCCGGCGATCTCCATGCCCTCGGGCGGGGCGGGCAGACGGGCGATGTCGACGGCCTCGGCCGCCACGTCGATCATCTCGCCGTCCTCCTCGATCCAGAAGTGGTGGTGCGGCGTGGTGCGGGTATCGAAGAAGGATTTCGCCCCGGAGACCGCCAACTCCCGCAGGAGGCCGGCCTCGGTGAACTGGTTGAGGGTGTTGTAGACGGTGGCGAGCGACACCTGGATGCGCGCCCCGACGGCTTCCTCGTAGACCTTCTCGGCGGAGACGTGACGGTCGCCGGAGGAGAACAGCAGGCCCGCGAGGGCGACCCGCTGGCGGGTCGGGCGCAGGCCGGACCGGCGCAACAGGCCGATCACGCCGGGGCGAAGCGACGCCGCCGCGTCCGGCGCGCCACCCTCGGCGTCGGTGTCGCGAGCGGTGGCGAAGGGGTCCAACCGATCCATCGAGCGTCGTCTCCTGTTCGACTACAAACTCATATTAAGAGGCATTTGCAAGAAGAGCAAGGGACGCCCCTCGTGTGGAGGCCGGACGGGGCGCCTTCGCGCCCGTCGGCCGGAGCGCGCGGCCACCCGACCGTGACCGAGAAGCCTCGCTTCGCCGGCGAAAGGTCGTCGCGACGACGGGACCTGGGCGTCGGTGTGGTGACGGATCTTTCGAGGGGGCCACCGCTATGTTAGGAAGACCCGGATTTCGGGGCTGCGACCTCTTCGGCGCCGGCTCCGACGGCCGCGACCGGGGTCGCGGACAGGACAAACGGGGGAATCGGACGAGGCGATGGTCGATCGACGCTCGAGTTTCGAATACGAGGACCTGCTCGCCTGCGGTCGCGGCGAGCTGTTCGGTCAGGGCAACGCGCAACTGCCGTTGCCGCCCATGCTGATGTTCGACCGGATCGTCGAGATCTCGGAGACCGGCGGAGCGGCCGGCGTCGGCCTGGTGCGGGCCGAATTCGACATCCGACCGGACCTGTGGTTCTTCCCCTGCCACTTCCAGGGCGATCCGGTGATGCCGGGCTGCCTCGGCCTCGACGCGCTGTGGCAGTTGACCGGGTTCTATCTCGGCTGGCTCGGGCTGCCGGGCAAGGGCCGGGCGCTGGGCGTCGGCGAGGTGAAGTTCGCCGATCAGGTGCTGCCGTCGACCAAGCTGGTCGAGTATCGGGTCGAGTTCAAGCGGGTGTTCAAGACCAAGCTGAAGCTCGGCATCGCCGACGGCACGCTGCTCGCCGACGGCAAGCCGATCTACGAGGTCAAGGACATGCGGGTCGGGCTGTTCGTGGCCTGAGCCGCCGCCGCGCCGCTCGCGGTGGGCCCGGCCTTCGCCCGCGACGTCGTGGGCGCCAGATCGGTGGGGTCCGTCGGATCGGGACGTGGTAGAGTGATCGCAGAGGTTCGCCGCGCTCCCCAGCGCGCCGGATCTTCGAGGCGTCGCCGGTGGGCGGTGCTACGGGAAACGCGTGCGGGTGCCGGTGGGCGGCCCGCCGGTATCGAGAAGGACCGATCGACATGAGGCGTGTCGTCGTCACGGGTATGGGCATCGTTTCCTCGATCGGGAACGACACGGAGCAGGTTCTGTCCTCTCTGCGCGAGGCGAAGTCCGGCATCATCCGGGCCGACGACTATGTCCAATACGGCTTCCGCTGCCAGGTGCACGGCATGCCGGTGATCGATGTCGAGGCCCTGGTCGATCGCCGCGCCATGCGCTTCCACGGTGGCGGCACCGCCTGGAACCACGTCGCCATGGATCAGGCGATCCGCGACGCCGGTCTCGAGGCCGGCGACATTTCCAACGAGCGCACCGGCATCATCATGGGCTCGGGCGGCCCCTCGACCCGGATCATCGTCGACGCCGCCGCCATCACCCGCGACAAGGGGCCGAAGCGCATCGGTCCCTTCGCGGTGCCCAAGGCGATGTCCTCGACCGCGAGCGCCACGCTCGCCACCTGGTTCAAGATCAAGGGCGTCAACTACTCGATCTCCTCGGCCTGCGCGACGTCGAATCACTGCATCGGCAACGCCTACGAGATGATCCAGTGGGGCAAGCAGGACGTGATGTTCGCCGGCGGCTGCGAGGATCTCGACTGGACCCTGTCGAACCTGTTCGACGCGATGGGCGCCATGTCGTCGAGGTTCAACGACACGCCGTCGACCGCCTCGCGCGCCTATGACAAGAACCGCGACGGCTTCGTCATCGCCGGCGGCGCCGGCGTGCTGGTGCTCGAGGAACTCGAACACGCCAAGGCGCGCGGCGCCAAGATCTACGCCGAAGTGGTCGGCTACGGCGCCACCTCCGACGGCTACGACATGGTCGCCCCGTCGGGCGAGGGCGCGATGCGCTGCATGCGCCAGGCGCTTTCGACCGTGACCGCGCCGATCGACTACATCAATCCGCACGCCACCTCGACGGTGGTCGGCGATCTGAAGGAGATCGAGGCGATCCGCGAGGTGTTCGGGGCGGATTGTCCGCCGATCTCGGCGACCAAGTCGCTGACCGGCCATTCGCTCGGCGCCACCGGCGTGCAGGAGGCGATCTATTCGCTGCTGATGATGGAGAACGACTTCATCTGCGAGAGCGCCAACATCGAGGAAATCGATCCGGCCTTCGCCGACATGCCGATCGTGCTGAAGCGCGTCGACGGGGTGAAGCTCGGCACGGTGGTGTCGAACTCCTTCGGCTTCGGCGGCACCAACGCGACGCTGGTGTTCAGCCGCGCCGGGTTGTGATCCCGCCTCGCGCCGGTCCGATCGGGGGCCGGCGGGGGAGGGCGAGAGGTCTCGCGAAAGATTCGACGGCTTTCCTGCGCGCGGGGGTATCCCCGCCCAGAGAAAGCCGTCATCTTTTTGCAACGAGACCGTAACATTGCTGTCCGGCCGCCGCGTGAGCGAAGCCCGCGAAGGATTTCGTGGGGGTCGCGGAGACGGACGAGACGATACGTGTGTGAGGAGCATTCATGAGCGGGATCATGGCGGGGAAGCGCGGTCTGGTGATGGGGGTCGCCAATGACCATTCGATCGCCTGGGGCATCGCCAAGAAACTCGCCGCCCACGGCGCGGAACTGGCCTTCACCTATCAGGGCGAGGCCTTCGGTCGGCGGCTGAAGCCGCTCGCCGAGACCATCGGGGCGAAGCTCCTGTTGCCCTGCGACGTCGAGGACATCGCCTCGGTCGACGCGGTCTTCGATCGGCTCAAGGCCGAATGGGGCGCCATCGACTTCCTCGTCCATTCGATCGGTTTCTCCGACAAGAACGAGTTGAAGGGCCGTTACGCCGACACCAGCCGCGAGAATTTCTCGCGCACCATGGTGATCTCCTGCTTCTCCTTCACCGAAATCGCCAAGCGCGCGGCGGCGATGATGAATCGCGGCGGCTCGATGATCACGCTGACCTACGGCGGCTCGACCCGGGTGATGCCCAACTACAACGTCATGGGGGTCGCCAAGGCGGCGCTGGAGAGCTCGGTGCGCTACCTCGCCATGGACTTCGGCCTCGACGACATCCGCGTCAACGCCATCTCCGCCGGTCCGGTCCGCACGCTCGCCGGCGCCGGCGTCGCCGATGCCCGGCTGATGTACAATTTCCAGCGGCGCAATTCGCCGCTCGGCCGCGCCGTCACCATCGAGGAGGTCGGCGGCACCGCGCTCTACCTGCTCTCCGATCTGTCGACCGGGGTCACCGGCGAATGCCACTTCGTCGACTCGGGCTATTCGATCGTGTCGATGCCGCGGCTCGAGGAGTTGAAGATCCAGGAGCGGCGCGAGAGCGAAGAGGGCTCGAAGTCGGCGGCGGAGTGATCCGACGGCGACGCCGGTCCGGCGGGATCATTTACGACAGCAATGTTGACCTTTCTCGGCGGCGGGATTAGCGTTCGTTCCCCTGCCACAGGTCTGGATGAACCGACATGTCCGCCGTCGATTGGTCTCGAGTCTTCGCCACCCGTTCGGAGCGCATGCGCGCCTCCGAGATTCGCGAACTCCTCAAGTTGCTCGATCAGCCGGACATCATCTCCTTCGCCGGCGGCATCCCCGATCCGGTGCTGTTTCCGGTCGAGGCGATCCGCAAGGCCCAGGACGACATCCTCGCCGATCCGGTGACCGCGTCCCAGGCGCTGCAGTACTCGGTTTCCGAGGGCTACGTGCCGCTCAGGCGCTGGATCGTCGACTTCATGGGGAAGAACGGCGTTCCCTGCGACCTCGACAACGTGCTGATCACCTGCGGCTCGCAGCAGGGGCTCGACTTCCTGGCCAAGCTCCTGATCTCGCCCGGCGACACGGCGTTGACCGAGGCGCCGACCTATCTCGGGGCGCTCCAGGCCTTCAACGCCTACGAGCCGCGCTACGACCGACTGATCCTCGACGGCGGCAACATGACGCCGGCGGCCTATGCGGGCGCGGCTTGCGCCCAGGGCGGGCGGGTGAAGTTCGCCTATGTGGTGCCCGACTACGCCAATCCCACCGGCATCACCATGTCGGTCGAGAACCGGCTGAAGCTGCTCGATCTCGCCGCCGAGCTGGAGATCCCGGTGATCGAGGACAGCGCCTATCAGGCGCTGCGCTTCGACGGTGAAGCCTTGCCGTCGATCCTGTCGCTCGACGTCGCGGCCAACGGCGGCGACATCGAGAAGACCCGCACGGTCTATTGCGGCACCTTCTCCAAGACCCTGGTTCCGGCGCTCAGGGTGGGGTGGATCGTCGCGGCGAAGCCGTTGATCCAGAAGCTGGTGCTGGTGAAACAGGCGGGCGACCTGCATTCCTCGACCCTCAATCAGATGGTCATGGCGCGGGTCGCCGAGACCACCTACGAGGCCAACGTGGCGCGCGCCATCGCGCTCTATCGCGGCCGGCGCGACGCGATGCTGGCCGGCCTCGCCGCCTCGATGCCGAAGGGGGTCGAATGGACGCGGCCGGAGGGCGGGCTCTTCGTCTGGGTGAGACTGCCCGGGGGCGTCGACGGGGCGGAGCTCCTGGCGCGCGCCGTCGCCGAGGAACGGGTCGCCTTCGTCCCCGGCAAGGCCTTCTTCGCGACGGAAGCGCAGGCCGACACCATCCGCCTCAACTTCTCCTCGCCCAACGAGGCGCAGATCGCCGAAGGTCTCGCCCGGCTCGGCCGGTTGATCTCGCGGATGGTCGGCGAAGCCGCCTGAGGCGCGAGAGGAACACCACGTCCATGTCGCTCGGACAACTGCTCCTCGCGCTGATGGTCGTGGCGATCTGGGGCTTCAACTTCGTCGTCATCAAACTCGGCGTCGCCGATGTGCCACCCTTGTTTCTGACGTCGGCGCGCTTCGTCCTCGCCGCCCTGCCGGCGGTGTTCTTCATCCGCAGGCCGGCGATCTCGTGGCGGATGTACATCGTCTTCGGCATGATCTTCGGGGTGGCGCAGTTCGGGCTGCTGTTCGTCGGCATGAAGGCGGGGATGCCGGCCGGCCTCACCTCGATCGTCCTCCAGAGCCAGGCCTTCTTCACCATCGTCTTCGCCTATCTGACGCTCGGCGAGCGGCCGAAGCCGATCCAGTATCTCGGCGCCGCCATGGCGGTCGCCGGTATCGTGGTGATCGGGGCGACGCGCTGGCAGGGCGCCGCCTTGATGCCCTTCGCGCTGGTGATCGGGGCGGCGGCCTGCTGGGGCGTCACCAACATCCTCACCAAGAAGCTCGGGCGCATCGACATGCTGGGCTTCATCGTGTGGGTGTCGCTGGTGCCGATCCTGCCGCTCCTGGCGCTGTCGTTTCTCTTCGAGGGCTCGGCGGCGATCGTCGAGGCGGTGCGCCATCCGACATGGACGGCGCTGGGGGCGGTCACCTTTCTCGCCTGGCCGTCGACCCTCCTCGGTTTCGCCGTGTGGAGCCGGCTGCTCTCCCGCCACCCGGCGGCGACGGTGGCGCCGCTCTCGCTCCTGGTGCCGATCTTCGGCATGGGTTCGGCCAGCCTGGTGCTCGGCGAGCCCTTCGGCGGCACCGAGATGGCGGGCGCGGCGCTGGTCTTCGTCGGCCTGGTGGTCAACGTGCTCGGGCCCCGGCTGGCGCTCGCCCTGCGCCGGTGAGGTCCCTCACGGTCGGCACCAACGAAAAACCCCGGCCGCGAGGCCGGGGTTTCGAGTCTCTGGAGATGTCGTCCGGGATCGATCAGAGACCGAAGCCCTTGAACTTGTCCTTGAACTTGGAGATGCGGCCGCCGCGATCGAGCAGCTGCTGGGAGCCGCCGGTCCACGCCGGATGGCAGGTCGGATCGATGTCGAGGTTCAGCGTGTCGCCGTCGGCGCCCATGGTGGAGCGCGTCAGGAACTCGGTGCCGTCGGTCATCACCACCTTGATGGTGTGGTAGTCGGGATGAATGCCCTGCTTCATCGTGATTTCCCCGTGTCTTCGGTGATCTACCCGGCACCCGCCCACGGGGGCGACAGGGATCGATCACGACCGTCTCAGAATGATGCGACGAAAAAGACGGGCCGCCGGCTCGTCGCCGCGACCGTCTCGTCGGTTCGGGCGGGTCTATAGCCCATCTTCCGCCGACGAACAAGCGTCGCGGCGACGCGATCGGTAGGGAAAGCAACGTCTCCCCACCGGTTTTCGCCGGCCGCTCGCGCCATGATGTTCGACGCGGGACTTGATCCGACGGCCGGTTCGGGCCAATGAACACGCTTCCGTCGTCGGGGGGCTCCGTCGGCGACCACGTGGATCGAGACGGGGGCGCTTCCCGACGTGCGCCCGAGAAGGACGGCCGAACGTGCGCAGATCCTCCGAGACCGCCGGCGTGACCGCGACCGAGGCCGCCGCCCGGCGCCGTTCCGTCAAGCCGCTGAAAGCGCTCCTGCCCTATCTCGCCGCCCACCGTGGGCACGCCGTCGCCGCCTTCGCCGCGCTGGTGGCGGCCGCCGGCGTGACGCTGCTCCTGCCGCTCGCCATCCGCCGGATGATCGATCACGGCTTCTCCGCCGCCGACGGCGCCTTCATCGATCGCTATTTCGGCATGTTGGTGGTGCTCGCCGGCGCCTTGGCCATCGCCTCGGCGTCGCGCTACTACCTCGTCACCTGGCTCGGCGAACGCATCGTCGCCGATCTGCGCACCCAGGTCTTCACCCACGTCACCCGGCTCTCGGCCGATTTCTGGGATCGCTCGCAGTCGGGCGAGATCGTGTCGCGGCTGACCGCCGACACCACTCAGATCAAGTCGGCGGTCGGCGCCTCGGCGTCGATCGCGCTACGCAACTTCTTCCTCTTCGTCGGCGCGGTGGGGATGATGATCGTCACCAGCCCACGGCTCTCGGGGCTGGTGCTGCTCGCCATTCCGGTGATCGTGCTGCCGCTGGTCGCCTTCGGCCGCAAGGTGCGCTCGCGCTCGCGCTTCGCCCAGGACACGCTGGCGGACGCCGCCGCCTTCGCCTCGGAGAGCATCGGGGCGATGCGCACGCTCCAGGCCTTCACCAACGAGGGCGCGGCCATCGGCCATTTCGCCCGGTCGGTGGAGAGCGCCTTCACGGCGGCCCGGTCGTCGACCCGGGCGCGCTCCTGGCTCACCGCCGTCGCCATCTTCACCGTCTTCGGCTCGGTGGTGGCGGTGCTGTGGATCGGCGCCACCGACGTGCTCGCCGGGCGACTGACGCCGGGCTCGCTCTCCCAGTTCGTGCTCTATTCGGTCTTCGCCGCCGGCGCGCTCTCCGAGCTCAGCCAGGTGTGGGGCGAGATCGCCCAAGGGGCGGGCGCCGCCGAGCGCCTCGCCGAACTCCTGCAGGAAGCGCCGACGATCGCCGCCCCCGCCGCTCCGGTGGCGATGCCGGAGCCGTCGATCGGCGAGGTGCGCTTCGAGGACGTCCGTTTCGCCTATCCCGGCGCGCCGGATCGCACGGTTCTCGACGGCGTCGACATCGTCGTCTCGCGCGGCGAGAAGGTGGCGCTGGTCGGACCCTCGGGGGCGGGCAAGTCGACGCTCTTCCACCTGCTCCTGCGCTACTACGATCCGAAGGGCGGCCGGGTGCTGATCGACGGCGTCGACGTGAAATGCGCCGACCCGACGGCGGTGCGCGACCGCATCGCCATCGTGCCGCAGGACACGGTGATCTTCGCCGACACGATCATGGAGAACATCCGCTACGGCCGGCGCGACGCCACCGACGCCGAGGTGATCGCGGCGGCGGAGGCCGCCCTCGTCGACGAGTTCGTCAAGGGACTCGCCGACGGCTACGCGACGCACGTCGGCGAACGCGGCGTGACGCTCTCGGGCGGACAACGCCAGCGTCTCGCCATCGCCCGCGCCGTGCTGCGCGCCGCCCCCATCCTGCTCCTCGACGAGGCGACGAGTTCCCTCGACGCGGAGAGCGAGGCGACGGTCCACACCGCGCTCGAGCGGCTGATGGTCGGCCGCACGACGCTGGTCATCGCCCATCGGCTCGCCACCGTGCTCGAATGCGACCGCATCCTGGTGCTCGACGGCGGCCGTATCGTCGAGGAGGGCACCCACGAGACGCTGGTCGCCGAGGACGGGCTCTACGCCCGTCTGGCGCGGCTGCAGTTCCAGGGTGGCGCCGGGACCGAACCGACGGGGGCGTGAGACCGCTGGGCTCGGCCGTGGCGGAGCGTCCGCCTCGCGCCCGCACGAGGACCTACCATCCGCCACGGACCGCCGCCATGCTCCATCGCTTCGACGACCTCGTCGCCCACGCCACAGCCCTGCTCGCCGCCGCCGGTCTCGACGGTGACAAGCCGAGGATCGTCGCCGAACGCCTGGTCCTGGCCGACGCCATGGGGCACACCACCCACGGGCTGGGCCTGCTCGCCGCCTATCTCGCCGACATCGACAAGGGCCTGATGACCCGGACCGGCGACCCGGAGATCGTCGCCGACCGGCTCGCGGCGGTCGTCTGGGACGGCCGTCGGCTTCCCGGCGTGTGGCTGACCAGCAAGGCGGTCGGCCTCGCGGTCGAGCGGGCGAGGGTGGCGGGCACCTGCACCGTCGCCATCCGGCGCAGCCACCACATCGGCTGCCTCGCCGCCCATCTGTCGATCGCCACCGATGCCGGCATGATGGCGGTGATCTCGTGCAGCGATCCGGCGATCACCCATGTCGCGCCCTACGGCGGCACCAGGGCGCTGCTCACCTCCAACCCGATCGCCGTCGGCATCCCGACCGAGGGCGATCCGATCCTCATCGACGTTTCCGCCGCGATCACCACCGCCGGCTTCGCGGCGCGCCGGCGCGATCGCGGCGAGCGGCTGCCGGGCGATTGGGCGCTCGACGCCGCCGGCCGGCCGACCGACGATCCCGCCATGCTATGGGTCGAGCCGCGCGGCTCGCTGCTGCCGGTCGGCGGCCTCGCCTATGGTCACAAGGGCTATGCGCTGGGCCTGTGGGTCGAGGCGATGACCCAGGGGCTGTCGGGCTGGGGCCGCGCCGACGCGCCGACGGGGTGGACCGGCGCCGTCTTCGTCCAGGTCATCGATCCCGCGCTCTTTTCCGGCGACGCCGAATTCCGCCGTCAGACCGAATGGCTCGCCGAGGCCTGCCGGACCAATCCGCCGATCGACCCGGGAAAGCCGGTCCGCCTGCCGGGCGCCAAGGCGACGCAAGGCATCGCCCGGGCGAAGCGCGACGGGCTCGAGCTCTTCCCCGGCATCGTCGAGAGCCTCGCGCCGTGGGCGGAGAAGCTCGGCGTCGCGCCGTTGGTGCCCGCCGAGGGCCGAGACCCGTAGGGTGGAATAGGCGAAGCCGTATTCCGCCATCCGAGCCGATCGCTCGCGCCGAGAAGACGACGGATTCCGCCGGCGGAATACGCCTTCGGCTATTCCGCCAGACCGCCCCTCACAACCATTCCGGCACGCTCTCCCAGCCGAGCTGTTCCTCGACGGGGATGCGGCGGCGGGTCACCGCGAAGCGGCCGGCGTCGACGATCACTTCGGGGATCAGGGGGCGGGCGTTGTAGGTGCCGGACATGGTGGCGCCGTAGGCGCCGGCGGTGGCCAGCACGACGAGATCGCCACTCGCCAGCGGGGGGAGCTTCCGCCGCTTGGCGAAAGTGTCGGACGATTCGCAGATCGGCCCGACCACGTCGTATTCGATCGGCGCGTATCCCGGCGCCGGCTGGCGCACCGTGACGATGTCGTGGTGGCTGTCGTACATCGCCGGGCGCACCAGGTCGTTCATGGCGCCGTCGAGCACCGCGAACTGGAGATCGCCGCCGTCCTTGACGAAGACGACGCGGGAGACCAGCACGCCGGCGTCGGCGACGATCGAGCGGCCGGGCTCGACCGTCAGTTCGCAGCCGAGATCGCCCACCGTGGCGCGGATGGTGGCGGCGAGGTCGGCCGGATCGAGGCCGAGTTCGTTCTGGTAGGGGATGCCGAAGCCGCCGCCGAGATCGAGGCGGGTGAGTGTGTGGCCGCGCGCCCGAAGTTCCCGCGTCAGGTCGGCGAGGCGGGCATAGGCGGCGGCGAAGGGCCGGGTCGAGAGGATCTGCGAGCCGATGTGGACGGCGAGGCCGACGAGGCGGACGTTGGTCATCGCCTTCAGCTCGTTGTCGAGCCGCGACAGCCGGTCGGCGTCGACGCCGAACTTGTTGTCGCGCTTGCCGGTGGTGATCTTGGCGTGGGTCTCGGCGTCGACGTCCGGATTGACCCGGAGCGCCACCTCGGCCACCACCCCGCGCGCCCGGGCGAGCGCGTCGATGCGGTGCAGTTCCTCGTAGGACTCGGCGTTGATCTGGTGGACGCGCGCGTCGATCGCCTGGACGATCTCCGCGTCGGTCTTGCCGACGCCGGAGAAGACGACGCGCGACGCCGGGATGCCGCCGTCGAGCGCCCGCGTCAGCTCGCCGCCGGAGACGATGTCGGCGCCGGCGCCCTCGCGCGCCAGCACCGCGACGACGGCGCGATTGGCGTTGGCCTTCATGGCGTAGTGGATCTTCACACCGAGCGGGGAGAGGGCGTCGGCGAGCAGACGGTAGTTCTCGCGCAGGCGCTCGGCCGAATAGAGATAGAACGGCGTGCCCACCGCCGCCGCGATGTCCGCGATCCTCACATGCTCGAGGGCGAGTTCGCCGTCGGCGTAGGCGAAGCACGAGGTGGGCAGGCGGCGGGTGAGGTCGGTCATCGGATGGGTCTCGGGAGGCGGACGGACGGCCGGCGCGGCCGCGAAGACGAGCCGGCGACGTAGCATGTTTCGGAGGGGATGAGGAGGGTGGAGCGAGGCTTTCCACGGCGGCCATGTATGGAACACGGCGGCGCGGCGCGGTCGACAGCACCCGCCGTGCCACGGTGCGCGATGGTTCGAGGCCCCGCTGCGCGGGGCACCTCACCATGAGGCGTGAGTGGATTGGTGGACCGAAGCCGGTTCACGGCGGGGTTGGGAGGCAGACCCATTCCCCGGACGCTTCATGGTGAGGTGCCCGCGCAAGCGGGCCTCGAACCATCGCGCACCGACGCACCACCACCACCCCGAAACGCAAGAAGGCCGGCGATCCCCCGCCGGCCTTCCCCGATATCGCGATGCCTCAGACCCTCACCGGGTCAGCGGCTTGTACTTGATGCGGTGCGGCTCGACGGCGGCGGCGCCGAGGCGGCGGACCTTGTCGGCCTCGTAGTCCTGGAAGTTGCCCTCGAACCATTCGACGTGGCTGTCGCCCTCGAAGGCCAGGATGTGGGTGGCGAGACGGTCGAGGAACCAGCGGTCATGCGAGATCACCACGGCGCAGCCGGCGTAGTCCTCGAGCGCTTCCTCGAGCGCGCGCAGGGTCTCGACGTCGAGGTCGTTGGTCGGCTCGTCGAGGAGGAGCAGGTTGGCGCCGGTCTTCAGCATCTTGGCGAGATGGACGCGGTTGCGTTCACCGCCCGAGAGCATGCCGACCTTCTTCTGCTGGTCACCGCCCTTGAAATTGAAGGTCGAGCAGTAGGCGCGGGAGTTGATCTCGCGTTTTCCCAGATAGATCACGTCGTTGCCGCCGGAGATCTCTTCCCAGACGTTCTTCTTGGGGTCGAGGGCGTCGCGCGACTGATCGACGTAGCCGAGCTTGACGCTCTCGCCGATGGTGATGGTGCCGGCGTCGGGCGTCTCCTGGCCGGTCAGCATGCGGAACAGCGTCGTCTTGCCGGCGCCGTTGGGGCCGATGACGCCGACGATGCCGCCCGGCGGCAGCTTGAAGGTGAGGCCCTCGATCAGCAGGCGGTCGCCGTAGCCCTTCGACAGGTCGTCGAAGTCGACGACGTTGTTGCCGAGGCGCTCGGCCACCGGAATGATGATCTGGGCGGAGGTGATCTGCTTGTCGGCGGCGTTGCGCACCAGGTCCTCGTAGCGCTGGATACGCGCCTTGGACTTGGCCTGACGCGCCTTCGGCGAGGCCGAGATCCACTCCTGCTCGCGGGCGAGCGAGCGCTGGCGGCCCTCCTCGTCGCGGCCTTCCTGGATCATCCGCTTCTGCTTCTGGCCGAGCCAGGCCGAATAGTTGCCCTCGTAGGGGATGCCGCGGCCGCGATCGAGCTCGAGGATCCACGAGGTGACGTTGTCGAGGAAGTAGCGATCATGGGTGACGATCAGCACGGCGCCCTTGTAGTCGCGCAGGTGGCTTTCCAGCCAGGCGACGGATTCGGCGTCGAGATGGTTGGTCGGCTCGTCCAGCAGCAGCAGGTCGGGGTGCGACAGCAGGAGCCGGCACAGGGCGACGCGGCGGCGCTCGCCGCCCGACAGCGCGGTGACGTCGGCGTCCGCCGGCGGGCAGCGCAGGGCGTCCATCGCCATCTCGACCTGACTGTCGAGATCCCACAGGTTCTGATGATCGATCTTGTCCTGGAGCTCGGTCATCTCCTCCATCAACTCGTCCGAATAATCGTCGGCGAGCTGCATGGAGATCTCGTTGAAGCGGGTGAGCAGCGCCTGTTTCGGCGCGACGCCGACCATGACGTTCTCGACCACGGTCTTGGCCGGGTCGAGCTGCGGCTCCTGTTCGAGATAGCCGACGGTGGCGCCTTGAGCGACCCAGGCCTCGCCGGAGAACTCCTTGTCGATGCCGGCCATGATCTTCAGCAGGGTCGACTTGCCCGAGCCGTTGACGCCGAGCACGCCGATCTTGGCGTCGGGCAGGAACTGCAAGTGGATGTTGTCGAGCACCTTCTTGGCGGCGCCGGGATAGCCCTTCGACAGGCCGTGCATGTAATAGACGTATTGGTAGGACGCCATGGTGGCTCACTTCCTCGGATGAAGTCGGGAGAGCACGGGCATGGACCCGTGCGAAAGGCAGCGCGGACGGCGGTCGCCGAGGTCTCGGACCTCGATTTCGACCCTGTCGCGCGCGGTTGCGCTCTATGTAGCCTCCGCGCCCGCCCCCGGCAATGGTCCCGCGTCGACCGGTCGGCCACCGTCCGCCTCGTCGCGACGCGATGTTCCGTCACGGCCACACCCCCGCCGGATTCCGATTGCTCATATCGCGCGGCGAACGATAACCATTTTTTCATGGTTACCGATTTGTTAATTCCTGGTTCTTCAAAATCGAAGTTCGACGCAATCCATCGGACGACCGAGGGGCGCCAAGTCCATGTGTCGCATTCTCGCCTATACCGGACATCCCATCCTGCTCGAGGATCTGGTCTGCCGACCGGAACATTCCCTGGTGCATCAGGCGCTGACCGCCTTCGAGGGCAAGACGCCGACCAACGGCGACGGGTTCGGCATCGGCTGGTACGGCGAGCGCGACGTGCCGGGCTGCTATCGCGAGACGCTTCCGGCCTGGTCGGACGAGAATCTGCGCTCGATCTGCTCCCAGGTGCGCTCGCCGCTGTTCTTCGCCCATGTCAGGGCCTCGACGGAAGCCGCGGTCGCCCGGGTCAACTGCCACCCCTTCGTCCACGGCAAGTGGATGTTCATGCACAACGGCCAGATCGGCGGCCACAAGATCATCCGCCGCAAGGTCGAGAGCCTGATCCCGGACGATCTCTACACCCACCGGGTGGGCTCGACCGATTCGGAGGCCTTCTTCCTCGCCGCGGTCGGCCAGGGGCTCGATCGCGATCCGGTCGGCGCCGTGGCGCGCACCATCCGTCTCGTCCTCGACATCCAGAAGCAGGCCGGCGTCACCGAGGCCTTCCGCTTCGCCGCCTGCCTGACCGACGGCGAGCGGCTCTGGGCCTTCCGCTGGTCGTCCGACCCCAAGCCGCCGACCCTCTATCTCTCCGATCGCCCCGACGGCACGGTCTTCGTCTCCGAGCCGATCGACGACGCCTGCGACAGCTGGCGCGAGGTGCCCAAGTGCGGCTTCGTCTCGGTCCCCAGAGGTGGTACACCGACGTTCGGCAGTCTCGATCGCGCCATCTGCGACTGCGCCTGCTGAGACCGTCGGCGTCGCCGGCGTCGCGCGGGAGACCTCCATGTTCGGAACCGGCCTGACCCTCTTCAAGATCTTCGGGTTCGAGATCCGCGTCGATCTCTCCTTCGTGCTGATCGCCGTGCTGGTCGGCGGCTCGCTGGCGTCGGGCTATTTCCCCACGGTGCACGAGGGCCTGCCGGCGGCGACCTATTGGGCGCTCGGCTTCTTCGCGGTGATCGGCATCTTCGCCTCGATCGTGCTGCACGAACTCGGCCATTCGCTGGTCGCCCGGCGCTTCGGCATGGAGATGCGCGGCATCACGCTGCACATGTTCGGCGGGGCGGCGGAACTCGAGGAGGAACCGACCTCGCCGGTGGCGGAGCTCCTGGTCGCCGCCGCCGGGCCGGCGACCTCCTTCGCGCTGGCGGGGTTGTTCCGGCTCGCGGCCCTCGGCGCCGCCGGGCTGTCCTCCACCGAATTGCCGATCGAGGTGCTGCTGCGCTATCTCGCCGGGCTCAATCTGGTGCTGGCGATCTTCAATCTGCTACCGGCCTTCCCGCTCGACGGCGGCCGCATCCTGAGGGCGATCCTCTGGCTCGAGGGCGGCGACCACGACCGGGCGACGCGGCTCGCCGCCCGCATCGGCGCCGGCCTCGGCTTCGGTCTCGCCGCCCTCGGGGTGATGCAGATCCTGAGTGGGCATCTCGGCGACGGTCTGTGGACGGTGCTGATCGGCTTCTTCATCCGTTCGGCGGCGGTCGCCTCGGGGCTCGATCTCGCCACGAGGCGGATGCTCGGCGAGGCGACCGTCGCCCGCTTCATGACCGCCGATCCGGTGAGCGTGCCGGTCGGCATGGCGATCGCCGACTTCGTCGAAGACGTGGTCTATCGCAGCCGCCACGACGTCTATCCGGTGGTCGACGGGGCGGGACGGCCGCGCGGGCTCGTCGCCGTCGGCTCGCTGCACGCGGTGCCGCGCGAGACCTGGGCCTCGACCTCGGTGCTGGAGATCGCCCTGCCGATCGAGACGGGGGTGACCGTCGCCCCCGACCTGCCGGCCAAGGCGGCGCTCGACATGATGCGCAAGGTCGGCCACTCGCGCCTGCTGGTGGTCGACGACGGCCGGCTGGTCGGCCTTCTGACGCTGAAGGATCTGCTCGACACCCTGACGCTCAAGATGAGCATCGAGGGCGACGAGATGTGAGCGGCAGACGACGCCGCGGCCTCGGGGAGGCGTGCCCCGCCTCAGGCCTTGGCGAGGAGCGCGCCGAGGCGGCGGTGGATGGTCTCGTTGCCGGCCATGACGCCGCCGGTCTCCAACATCTTGTCGCGGCCGTCGACGTCGGTGACGAAGCCGCCGGCCTCGCGGATCAGCACGATGCCCGCCGCCATGTCCCAGGGCTTGAGGTCGCGCTCCCAGAAGGCGTCGAGACGGCCGGAGGCGACCCAAGCGAGATCGAGCGAGGCGGCGCCGCAACGGCGGATGCCGGCGACCTCGCCCATCACCGATCCCATCTCGCGGGTGAAGCGGTCGTGGTCGCCGTGGCCGAGGAAGGGGATGCCGGTGCCGATGACGCATTCCTTGAGGTCCTGGCGGCCGGAGACGCGCAGGCGGCGATCGTTGACGAAGGCGCCGCCGCCGCGTTCGGCGACGTAGAGCTCGTCCATGATCGGATTGTAGACGACGCCGGCGACCAGCTGGCCCTGGCGCTCCAGCGCCACCGAGACGGCGAAGATCGGGATGCCGTGCAGGAAGTTGGTGGTGCCGTCGAGCGGGTCGACGATCCAACGGTGGCTCGGATCGGACCCTTCGGTGGCGCCGCCCTCCTCGCCGAGGAAGCCCCAGGTCGGACGGACGCGGGCGAGTTCGTCGCGCAGGATCTGTTCGGCCTTGCGGTCGGCGGCGGAGACGAAGTCGGCCGGGCCCTTGTACGAGACCTGGAGGTTCTCGACTTCGCCGAAGTCGCGGGTGAGCGACCGGGCGGCCTTGCGGACCGCGTCGACCATGACGTTGAGGAGTGCCGAACGGGCCATCGGTGGGGTTCCTGTGGTTCTCGAAGAGGGCGACGGGAGCGCGCGGCGGGCGCGAGGAGGCGTTCCGCGATGTCGGGCCTCTCGTCACCACGAAACGCCCGGGGGGTCAAGGCCGAAGCCGTGGGTCAGGGGCGCGGGGGGCTCGTCGTCGCCTCGCCGGGGGTATCGGCGACGTCGTCGTCGGCGCCGGGGCGCGGCGGCGGCGCGGCGGCGGGGCCGCCGGCGATGGTGTCGGCCATCAGTTCGGCGCGCTGGCGCTGGGCGTGCGACATGTCGGCGAGGCGGGTCTCGAGCCACAGGTCGGAGAGCCCCTGGCGCTTGGCCAGACTGTGCCACTTCCACGCCTCGACCGGATCGGGATCGACGCCGAGGCCGACCGCGTACATGCGGGCGAGGCGGTTGCGGCCGATGGCGTTGCCGCGCAGCGCCGAGCGATGGAACCAGACCAGGGCATCGGCGAGGTTCTTCTCGACGCCCTTGCCGTTGGCGAGCATCAGGGCGAACTCGACCTCCGCCGCCTCGAAGCCGGCCATCGCCGCCTCGCGCATCCACTTGGCCGCCTGGACCGGGTCGTGCGCCGGGTTGTGCGGGTCGGAGAGCTGGGAGGCGAGGGCGTATTGGGCCTCGACGTTGCCCTGGTCCGCGGCACGGGCGAGGAGATCGGCGGCGGCGCGCGGGTCGCGAGGGACGCCGGCGTCGCCGCGCAGCGTCATCATCGCCAGATTGAACAGGGCGACCGGCTGATCCTGGGCGGCGGCGGCGCGGAAGAGTTCGAGGGCGCGGCCGAGGTCGCGCTTCACGCCGCGCCCCTCGACATGCATCTGCGCCAGCGCGGCGGCGGCCTCGCGGTCGCCACGAACGGCGCCGAGCCCGTACCACTCGGCGGCCTTGGCCTGATCGATCTTCACGCCGAGGCCGGTCTCGTAGAGGTTGCCGAGCATGGTCATGGCGGCGGTGTCGCCGGCCTCGGCTCGGGGGATCGCCAGTTTGAAGGCGCGCACCCACAGGCCGCGCTGGAAGGCGGCGAAGACCGGATCGGCGCCCGGGGCCTCGGGCTCGTCGGCGACATCGGCGCCCGGGGTGGCGCCGAGCGTCGGACCGGTCAGCGTGCCGGCGCCGGCCGGCAGCGGCGCCATCGGCTCGAGCAGCGGGGCGAAGACGGCGGAGGGCAACATCGGCGGCCGCTTGACGGCGGGCGTCCGCTTCTCGACGGGCGCGGCCGGCGTCTTCGCCGCATCCTTCTTCGCCGCCCAGGCGGGGCCGACGAGGGTCGCCAGGGCGAGGGTCGCGAGGAGAAGGGCGAGGTGCGAGCGGCGCGGCGCGATCATGGGCGGCCTCAGCTGTCGGCGAGCCGGCGGTTGGCCTCGGCGATCGCCGCGGCGGGCCCGGCGGGATGGGTCCACACCGCGTCGCGCAGGGCGACGAATTCGGCGCCGGTCGCCGCCGCCGCGTCGACGGAGGCGAGGTCGGCGCCGGCGAGGAGGACGACCGGCGGCTCGAACAACGGCACCCACCACTCGGCCAATTCGCGGGCCCGGGGGTTGCCGCCCTCGAACTCGGGGCGGTCGAGATCGCCGAAGAAGACGTAGTCGGTGGCGGTCTCGCCGGCTTCCATCGCCTCGTGGCGGGTGGCGAGGTTGCCGCAGCCGACGATCGCCGCCGGGTGGAAGGTCTCCAGCGCCGCCTTCAGATCGGCGATGCCGGTGTCGACGTGGACGCCGTCGGCCTTCGAGCGGCCGGTGGCGCGGGTGTCGTTGCGGACGAGAACGGCGACGCCGTGGCCTTGCGCGATCGGGGCCAGGATCTCGGCGATGCGCTGGCGGGTCATGTCGGAGCCGCTCTCCACGGCGACCAGCAGCGAGGCGACGTCGCCGCCGGCCAGCGCCTCCTCGAGCACGGCCGGAAAGGTGGCGATGTCGACATCGCGCGGAGTGACGAGATAGAGGCGGGCCACGGCGGGAGATCCTCGGGTTCGGCGGGGAGGGGAGTATCGCGCCCGATCAACAGCCTCCGCGCGCCCTTGTCAAATCGCCGGGGAATCGGGCGCGGGTATGGCGGGGGTGTCGAAGTGGGGTCGGCGAACGAGACGAGAAAGCCCGGACCGCGAGGTCCGGGCTTTCTCACACCATTTCGTGGCCGCCCGTGTGCGCCTCACGCCTTGCGCAGGCACTCGACGCCCGGAAGGGCCTTGCCTTCCATCCATTCCAGGAAGGCGCCGCCGGCGGTGGAGATGTAGGTGAACTTCTCGGCCGCGCCGGCGTGGTTGAGCGCCGAGACGGTATCGCCGCCGCCGGCGACCGCGATCAGCTTGCCCGCCGCCGCCAGATCGCCGGCGGCACGGGCCACGGCGTTGGTGGCGGCGTCGAAGGGCTCGATCTCGAAGGCGCCGAAGGGGCCGTTCCACACCAGGGTCTTGACGTTCGACAGCAGCGCGACGACGGCGGCGATCGAGGCCGGGCCGGCGTCGAGCACCATCTCGTCCGCCGCGATGTCGCCGTTGCCGACGACGCGGTTGGCGGCGCCGGCCTTGAATTCCTTGGCGGCGACGCCGTCGATCGGCAGCACGATGGTGCAGCCGGCGGCCTCGGCCTTCTCGACGATCTCCAGCGCGGTCGGGGCGAGGTCGTGCTCGCACAGCGACTTACCGACGTCGATGCCCTGGGCCGCGAGGAAGGTGTTGGCCATGCCGCCGCCGATGATCAGGTAGTCGACCTTCTTGACCAGATTGCCGAGCAGTTCGAGCTTCGACGACACCTTGGCGCCGCCGACGATCGCCGCGACCGGCCGGGTCGGGGTCTCCAGCGCCTTGGTCAGCGCCTCGAGTTCGGCCTGCATGCAGCGGCCGGCATAGGCCGGGAGCACGTGGGCGAGACCCTCGGTCGTCGCATGGGCCCGGTGGGCGGTGGCGAAGGCGTCGTTGACGTAGACGTCGCCCAGCGCCGCCAGCGCCGCGACATGGGCCGGGTCGTTCTTCTCCTCGCCCTTGTAGAAGCGGGTGTTCTCGAGCAGCAGGACGTCGCCGTCCTTCATCGCGGCAATGGCGTCGGCGGCGACCGGGCCGATACTGTCGGCGGCGAAGGCGACCGGGCGGCCGAGGCGGCTGGCCAGCGGCTCGACGATCTGGGCGAGGGAGTACTTGGCCTCGGGGCCGTCCTTGGGACGGCCGAAATGGGCGAGCAGGACGACCTTGCCGCCCTTGTCGGCGATTTCGCCGATGGTCGGCAGCACGGCGCGGATGCGGGTGTCGTCGGTGACGGTTCCGGCTTCCATCGGCACGTTGAGGTCGACACGGACGAGGACGCGCTTGCCCTTCACGTCGGCGTCGTCGAGGGTCTTGAAGGCGCTCATGGTCATTCTCCTGAAAACGATTTCACCCCAAGAAAAAGGGCCGGTGTGAACCGGCCCTCATCGTTCCCGTGGATCAGATCAGCTTGCCCATCGCCACCGCGGTGTCGGACATGCGGTTGGAGAAGCCCCACTCGTTGTCGTACCAGGACAGGACCGAGCAGAAGGTGCCGTCCATGACCTTGGTCTGGTCGGTGTGGAAGATCGACGAATGCGGGTCGTGGTTGAAGTC
>JAFHCF010000019.1:0-14901 GCA_048497495.1 Prosthecomicrobium sp. | reverse complement strand
TCTCGAACCATCGCGCGAGGACGCCGAAAGAGGGATTCGATCATACCGTGCAAAGGTCCCACGAGAGGGGCGACCACCCTGTGGCGATGGCCTTCGCCCGTTGAGCGCCCCAAGGACCCTGTCCGGCGATGACGACCGCCATCCCCCCTCCCCCTCTGGCCCCCCGCGCCGTCCCCCGCTATCAAGCCTCCATGGCTCTTCCTCCCTCCGACCTGCCGATCGAAGCCGTGATGCCCGACCTCCTCGCCGCGCTGGCGGCGGGGCCGAACGCCGTGCTGGTGGCGCCGCCCGGGGCGGGCAAGACGACGCGGGTGCCGTTGGCGCTGCTCGACGCGGCGTGGCGGGGCGACGGGCGCGTCGTCATGCTGGAGCCGCGGCGGCTGGCGGCGCGGGCCTCCGCCGCGCGGATGGCCGAGACCCTGGGCGAGGCGGTCGGCGCCACCGTCGGCTACCGCGTCCGCATGGACAGCCGGGTGTCGAAGGCGACGCGGATCGAGGTGGTGACCGAGGGGGTGTTCTCCCGCATCATCCTCGACGATCCGGAACTGACCGGTGTCGCCGCCGTGATCTTCGACGAATTCCACGAGCGCTCGCTCGACGGCGACCTCGGGCTGGCGCTCGCCCTCGACGCGCAGGGCGCGCTCAGGCCGGATCTGCGCATCGTCGTGATGTCGGCGACGCTCGACGGGGCGCGGGTCAAGGACCTCCTCGGCGCGGCGGCGCTGGTCACCTCGGAAGGCCGCGCCTTTCCGGTCGAGACCCGCTACGTCCCACGCCGACCCGACGGACGGCTGGAGGCCGATGTCGCGGCGGCGGTGGCGAAGGCGCTCGACAGCGATCCGGGCTCGGTGCTGGTGTTCCTGCCCGGCCAGGGCGAGATCCGCCGGGTGGCGGAGGCGCTCGGCGGCCGGGCCGGAGACGGAGTGGACATCGCACCGCTCTACGGGGCTCTGACGCCGGCCGAGCAGGACCGCGCCATCCGTCCCGCCGCGCCCGGACGGCGCAAGGTGGTGCTCGCCACTTCGATCGCCGAGACCTCGCTGACCATCGAGGGGGTGCGGATCGTCGTCGACGCCGGCCTCGCCCGCGTCCCGCGCTACGAGCCCGACACCGGGCTGACCCGGCTCGAGACCATCCGGGTCAGCCGGGCGGCGGCGGATCAGCGCCGGGGACGTGCCGGGCGCACCGAACCGGGCGTGTGCTGGCGGTTGTGGGCGGAGCCGCAGACGGCGGGGCTCGCCCCTTTCGACCGGCCGGAGATGCTGGAGGCCGATCTCGCCTCGCTGGTGCTCGATCTCGCCGAATGGGGCGTGAGCGACCCCGGCACCCTCGCCTTCCTCGATCCGCCGCCCAAACCCGCCTGGGACGAGGCGGTGGCGCTGCTCGGCGAGCTCGACGCCCTCGACGGCGAAGGCCGGCTCACCGACGAGGGCCGGGCGCTGCGCCGCCTGCCGCTCCATCCCCGCCTCGCCCACATGGTGCATCGGGCGGCCTCGGGCGGTGGCGCGAGGCTCGCCGCCGAGATCGCGGCGATCGTCGCCGAACGCGGCCTCGGCGGCACGAGCGTCGATCTCGAGGAGCGGGTGCGGCGCTTCCGCGCCGATCGGGCCCCACGGGCGGAAGAGGCGCGGCGCATGGCGGCGCGCTGGGCCGATCTCGCCGGTCGGGCGACTTCAGACGACTTCGCCGGAGGGCTCTCCGACTGCGGCCGCATCCTGGCGCTCGCCTATCCCGACCGGATCGCCCAGGCGCGCGGGGCGCCGGGCGCGTTCCGGCTCGCCGGCGGGCGCGGCGGCCGGCTCGAACCGCACGAGGGGCTGGCGCGCGAAGCCTTCCTCGCCATCGCCGAGATGCAAGGAGCGGCGCGCGAGGCCCGCATCCTACTCGCCGCCCCCTTGCGGCTCGCCGACATCGAGGCCGATTTCGCCGATCACATCGTCGAGGACGACGAGGTCGGCTTCGACGAGGCGGCGGGCCGGGTCAAGGCACGGCGGGTGCGCCGTCTCGGCCGTGTCGTGCTCTCCGAGAAACCGATCGAGAGGCCCGACGCGGCGCTGGTCGCCCGCGCCCTGATGGGGGCGGTGCGGGCCAAGGGGCTGGCGTCGCTGCCGTGGAGCAAGGGGGCCGAACGGCTGCGCCACCGGGTCGAATACGTCCGCCGCGCCGGGGTCACCGGTCTGCCGGACCTGTCGGAGGAGAGGCTTCTGGCGACGCTCGAGGACTGGCTGGCGCCGCGGGTGATCGGCCGCACCTCACCCGCCGACATCCGCGAGGGCGACGTGGCCCAGGGGATCGACGGACTGGTCGACTGGGAGGCCAAGCGCATCGTCGACCGCGAGGCGCCGACCCATTTCACCGCGCCGACCGGCTCCAATGTGGCGATCGACTACGAGGCCGAGAACGGCCCGGCGATCTCGATCCGGGTGCAGGAGCTCTACGGCCTCGACCGCCACCCGGCGATCTGCGACGGGCGGGTGAGCCTGCTGGTCGAACTGCTGTCACCCGGCCACCGGCCGATCCAACTGACCCGCGACCTGCCCGGCTTCTGGCGCGGCTCGTGGCGCGAGGTCAAATCCGAGATGAAGGGCCGCTACCCGCGCCACCCCTGGCCCGACGACCCGCTGGCCGCCCCGCCGACGACCCGGGCGAAGCCACGCGGGACGTGAGGAGTCGTAGGGTGGAATAGGCGAAGCCGTATTCCACCGGCGGCGCTCGTCGTCATGCGCCGAGGTTCCATGCGGACTCGGCCGGTGCAATACGCCTCCGGCTATTGCACCCTACGATCTCCACCGCCGCCCGTCGAGATCGACCGCGTAGAGATCCGGCCGCGCGGCGAAGGCGGCGAGGCCGAGGAAGGCCGGCAGCGGGTGGGTGACGACGCGGGTGGAGAAGTCCGCCATCATCCCGCGATAGGGCGCCTTGTCCTCGAAAGCGGCGCGGAAGCGGCCGTCGGAGAGGAAGGGCAGGATGCGCGGCGGGATGCCGCCGGCGATGTGGACGCCGCCGTGCGGCAGGGTGATCAGCGCCATGTCGCCGGCGAAGCGGCCGAGGGCGGCGGCGAAGATCTCCATCACCTCCACCGCCGTCGGCTCGCCGGCGAGCGCCGCCCTGGTCACCTCCGCCGGGGCCGACGTCGCGACCGGTCCGCCGTCGAGCGCGCGGATGGCGCGGTGGAGGCGGACGAGACCGCCGCCGCTGAGGAGATGCTCGGCGGTGACGCGACCGACGTCGCGGCCGATCAGGTCGACGATCGCCCGCTCGCGGGCGCCGTTCGGCGCCAGCGTGACGTGGCCGCCCTCGCCCGGAACCGGGATCCAGCGCCCTTGCGAATGGACGAGCAGGCCGACGCCGAGGCCGGTGCCGGGGCCGACCACCAACTTGGTGGCGCCGTCGCGCTCCTCGCCGCCGCCGAGGCGAACCACGTCGGCCTCGCGAAGCGACGGAAGGGCGAGGCCCTGGGCCTCGAAATCGTTGATCAGGACGACGTCGTCGAAACCCAGTTCGGCGATCAGGCGCTTCGGTTCCAACACCCAGTCGCTGTTGGTGAAGGCGACACGATCGCCCTCGATCAACGCCGCGATGGCCATCACGGCGGTCTTCGGCCGGCGGGCCATGCCGACGGCGGCATGGTCGCGGATGGCCGCGACCGGATCGACGTGATCGCGCGCCAGGGTGTGGCCGAGATCGAGCGGCGGGCCGCCGGGCTCCTCGAGCAGGGCGAAGCGGGCGTTGGTGCCGCCGATGTCGGCGATCAGCACCGGAAAGGTGAAGGAGACGGGCGGGACGGGAGGCGACATCGGCGAGGCCTTGGGGATGCGATCCGAAGCAGTGCGCGCGGCGAGCATAGCCGGGCGGGCCGACGATGGCGATGGCGGTGGCGGTGGAGGGGCGCGACGGCGGCGCGGCATTCTTCCGGCGCGCCGGCGGATGGTGAAACAAAGCCGTGGTGGAGAGAGATCTCGGCGACAAAAATCAGATGCACACGGTCTGCGGGCGTGCCAATCTCCTCCCTCGAGCGGGCGACCGTCGCGGCCACGGCGGGGTCTTCGCGACATCCTCGGCTTTCCAGGAGAGGTTCTTTCGATGCGCAAGACGACACTCGCACTGGCGGCCGCGGCCGCGTTCGTGGCGCTCCCGGCACTCGCCGCCGACGTTCAGCCGGCGATCCTCTACGACCTCGGCGGCAAATTCGACAAGTCGTTCAACGAGGCCGCCTATGCCGGCGCCGAGAAGTTCAAAAAGGACACCGGGATCGCCTATCGCGACTTCGAGATCCAGAACGACGCGCAGCGCGAGCAGGCCCTGCGCAACTTCGCCCGTCGCGGCGCCTCGCCGATCATCGCCATCGGCTTCACCCAGGCCTCGTCGGTGACGGCCGTCGCCAAGGAGTTCCCCAACCTGAAGTTCGCCATCATCGACATGGTGGTCGACCTGCCGAACGTCCGTTCGGTGGTCTTCAAGGAACAGGAAGGCTCCTATCTGGTCGGCATCCTCGCCGCCATGGCGTCCAAGACCCACAAGGTCGGCTTCGTCGGCGGCATGGACATTCCGCTGATCCGCAAGTTCGCCTGCGGCTACGTCGCCGGCGTCAAGTCGGTCGATGCGTCCGCCGAGGTCTTCCAGAACATGACCGGCACGACGGGCGCCGCCTGGAACGATCCGGTGAAGGGCGGCGAACTCGCCAAGTCGCAGATCGATCGCGGCGCCGACGTGATCTATCACGCCGCCGGCGGCACCGGCCTCGGCGTCCTGCAGGCCACCGCCGACGCCGGCAAGCTCGGCATCGGCGTCGATTCCAACCAGAACCACCTGCATCCCGGCAAGGTGCTGACCTCGATGACCAAGCGCGTCGACGTCGCCGTCTACGACGCCCTGAAGGATGCCAAGGACGACAAGTGGACGTCGGGGGTGAAGGTGCTCGGCCTCGAGCAGGCCGGCGTCGGCTGGGCCCTCGACGACCACAACAAGAGCCTGATCACGCCGGCGATGAAGGCGGCCGTCGACAAGGCGGAGAAGGGCATCATCGGCGGGACGATCAAGGTCCCCGACTACATGGCCGAGAAGAGCTGCCCCTACTGATCGAAGCCGATCTCGCCCCGCGGCGGCAGATCGCCGGGCGAGGGTTCGCATCGGGGAGGACGGTTGCCGCCCTCCCTCACTCTCGGCGCCGACCGGCGCCCCGAACAGGTGACCGTGGTTCCATGCAGGGTTCCGCCCATCCGCCGTCCGCCGCGGCGCCGACGCCCCCGCAGGCGCCGTTCGAAAGGGCGCCGGCGATCGAATTCGTCGGTATCGACAAGCGCTTCGGCACCACCCACGCCAACCGCGACATCCATCTCGCCATCGCCGAGGGTTCGATCCATGGGCTGGTCGGGGAGAACGGCGCCGGCAAGTCGACGCTGATGTCGATCCTCTACGGCTTCTATCAGGCCGATCGCGGCGAGATCCGGGTGAAGGGCGCCAAGGTGGCGATCCGTTCGTCGGCGGACGCCATCGCCGCCGGCATCGGCATGGTCCACCAGCAGTTCATGCTGGTGGAGTCGATGACGGTGCTGGAGAACGTGCTGCTCGGCGCCGAAGGCTCGTTCATGCTGCGCTCGGCGGAGGCGCGCGCCCGCGCCGTGCTGAAACGCTTGGCGCAAGACTATGATCTCCAGGTCGACCCGGACGCGATGGTCGGCGAGCTCTCGGTCGGCGAGCAGCAGCGGGTGGAGATCCTCAAGACGCTCTATAGCGGCGCCGAGATCCTGGTGCTCGACGAGCCGACGGCGGTGTTGACGCCCTTCGAGGTGGACCACCTCTTCCGCATCCTCCGCCGCCTCCAGGGCGAGGGCAAGACGGTCGTCGTCATCACCCACAAGCTCAAGGAGATCAAGGCGGTGACCGACGAGGTGTCGGTCATGCGCAAGGGCGAGATCGTCGCCACATTCCCGTCGCGCGAGACCTCGGTGGAGGCGCTGGCCGAGGCGATGGTCGGGCGCCGGGTGCTGCTCGAGGTCGACAAGGGGGCGTCGGTGCCGGGCGCGGTCGAGCTCTCGGTCGAGAACCTCACGGTGCGCGACAGGCGCGGCGTCGTGCTGGTCGACGGCGTCAGCCTCGAGGTGCGGGCCGGCGAGATCGTCGGCATCGCCGGGGTCGCCGGCAACGGCCAGTCGGAACTGCTCGAGACCATCGCCGGCATCCGCCGCGCGACGTCGGGCACGATCCGGCTCGGCGGCGACACCATCACCGACCTCGATCCGAGCGAGATCCGCGACCTCGGCCTCGCCCACATCCCCGAGGATCGCCACCGCATGGGGCTGGTGCTCGGCTTCACGGCCGAGGAGAACATGATGCTCGGCTATCAGAACGACCCGCGTTGGGGCGAGGGGTGGCTCATCGACACGGCGGCGCTGCGGGCGGCGACGGAGCGCGCCTTCGCCGACTTCGACGTGCGCCCGCCCGAGCCGGCGCAGCGCACCGCGCTGTTTTCCGGCGGCAACCAGCAGAAGATCATCATCGCCCGCGAGATCGGCCGCGAGCCGAAGGCGCTGATCGTCGGCCAGCCGACGCGCGGCGTCGACATCGGCGCCATCGAGGCGATCCATCGCCGGCTGATCGAGATGCGCGCCTCGGGCCGGGCGATCCTGCTGGTCTCGGCCGAGCTCGACGAGATCCGCTCGCTCGCCGACCGGATCCTGTGCATGTGCCAGGGCCGCATCACCGGCGAATGCCGACCCGACACCTCGGAAGCCGAGATCGGCATGATGATGGCGGGTCTCGGCGGCACCGGCGCGCAAGGGGCGGGCTCATGAGCGCACCCCACCGCGAATTGCCCGCCCTGGTCGACTACGCGCTGCTGCCGCTCGCCAATCTGTCTGTCGCCTTCCTGGTTTCCGGCCTCGTCGTGTTGGCGATCGGCGAGAATCCGCTGGAGGCGGTCGCCATCATGCTGCACGGGGCGCTCGGCTATCCGGAAGGCATCGGCTTCACCCTCTACTACGCCACCGGATTCGTCTTCACCGGGCTCGCCGTGGCGGTCGCCTTCCATGCCGGTTTGTTCAACATCGGCGCCGAGGGCCAGGCCGCGATCGGCGGCCTCGGGGTGGCATTGCTGTGCCTGACCTTCGACGGGGCGCCGTGGTGGCTGGTGGCGCCCTTCGCGCTCGCCGCCGCCGCCCTCTTCGGCGCCGGCTGGGCCTTCGTGCCGGCCTGGCTCCAGGCGCGGCGCGGCAGCCACATCGTCATCACCACGATCATGTTCAACTATCTGGCGGCGACGCTGATGGTGTGGCTCCTGGTCGAGGTGATGGGCGAGCCGGGATCGATGAGCCCGGAGACCCGGACCTTCGCGCAAGCGACGCAGTTGCCGTTCCTGCGCGACATGGTGAAACCGCTCGGCCTCGATCTCGGCCAGTCGCCGGTCAATCCGATGGTCTTCGTGGCGGTGCTCGCGGCGGTCTTCGTCTGGCTCTTGATCTGGCGCACCCGCTTCGGCTTCGAGCTTCGGACCGTCGGGCAGAGCCCGACGGCCGCCGTCTACGCCGGCATCGATCCGGGCGGCGTCGTGGTGATCGCCATGCTGATCTCCGGCGGGCTCGCCGGACTGATGGCGGTCAACGAGGTGATGGGGGTGCAGCACCGACTGCTGCTCGAATTCACCGCCGGCGCCGGCTTCGTCGGCATCGCCGTGGCGCTGATGGGGCGCTCGCACCCTTTCGGGGTGGTACTGTCGGCGCTGCTCTTCGGCATCCTCTACCAGGGGGGCGCCGAACTCGCCTTCGAAAAGCCGACGATCAGTCGCGACATGATCGTCGTCATCCAGGCGCTGGTGATCCTCTTCGCCGGGGCGCTCGAACACATGTTCCGGCCGGCGCTGGCGCGGATCTTCGCGCCGCCGGTGGCGGACGCGACCGAGGGAGGGGGGGCATGATCGATCTCGCCGGCTTCGTCGACGCGGCCACCCCGGTGCTCGGGTCCGGCATCCGCCTGTCGGTGCCGCTGCTCTTCGCCTGCCTGGCGGGGCTGTGGTCGGAACGCTCAGGGATCGTCGACATCGGGCTCGAGGGCAAGATGCTGGCCGCCGCCTTCGCCGCGGGCGCCGGCGCCGCCGCCTTCCATTCGCCCTGGGCCGGGCTTCTCGCCGGCATCGTCGTGTCGGTGGCGCTGGGGCTGGTTCACGGCTTCGCCGCGATCAACCAACGCGGCAACCAGATCGTCTCCGGCGTCGCCATCAACTTCCTCGCCGCCGGCCTCACCGTGCTGCTCGGACAAGTGTGGTACGGCCAGGGCGGGCGCACCCCGCAACTCGGCAACGACGAGCGCTTCCTCGGCATCGAGCTCGGCACGCTCGGGCTCGATCCGACGTCGATGGCGGGCAAGATCTGGGGCGACGTGATCTCCGGCCACAATCTCCTGACCTGGATGGCCTTCCTCGCCGTGCCGGTGACCTGGGGGTTCCTGTGGCGCACTCGGTTCGGGCTCAGGCTGCGCGCCGTCGGCGACAACCCGCACGCGGTCGACACCGCCGGCGTGTCGGTGGCCGCCTTGCGCTATCGGGCGGTGATCGTCTGCGGCATCCTCTGCGGCTTCGCCGGCGCCTATCTGGCGATCGCCCAATCCGCCGGCTTCGTGCGCGACATGACCGCCGGCAAGGGCTTCATCGCGCTCGCCGCGCTGGTCTTCGCCAAGTGGAAGCCGCTCAACGCGCTCTTCACCTGCCTGCTCTTCGGGCTTCTCGACGCCGTCGCCATCCGCCTCCAGGGCACGCCGTTGCCCGGCATCGGCACCGTGCCGGTGCAGGTGTTCCAAGCCCTGCCCTACGCCTTGACCGTGGTGCTGCTCGCCGGCTTCATCGGCCGGGCGATCCCGCCGCGGGCTTCGGGCATTCCCTATACCAAGGACCGTTGATGCGATCGGAGACCTCCATGTCCGCCGCCGGCCAATCCCTCGACGCTCTCTTCGAAGCCGCCTCGGACGTGCGGGTTCGGGCGCATGCGCCCTATTCCGGCTTCTTCGTCGGCGCGGCGATCCTCGACCGCGAGGGCCGCATCCACGTCGGCTGCAACGTCGAGAACGCCGCCTTCCCGGAAGGGGTGTGCGCCGAGGCCGGCGCCATCTCGGCGATGGTTTCGGCGGGCGGGCGCGAGATCCTGGCGGTGGCGATCGTCGGCGGGCCGGCGGAGGGCGAGCCGGTGCTCTGTCCGCCGTGCGGCGGCTGCCGGCAGAAGATCCGCGAGTTCGCCGTGGCCGGAACCTCGGTCCATCTGCGCGACGGCGGCGGGGTGGTGACGAGCCTGGCGCTCGCCGACCTCCTGCCGCTGTCCTTCGGACCGAGCCATCTGTGAGGGAGTATCGCCGATGAACGCCTATGAACTCGCCGCGCTGGTGCGCGACTGGGCCCCCGGCTTCTCGCCGAAGACGGCGATCGTGCTCGGCTCGGGCCTCGGCGAACTGGCCCAGGAGGTGGAGGGCGCGGCGCGCGTCTCCTTCCTCGATCTGCCGGGGTTTCCGCGCTCCGGCGTCTCCGGACACGCCGGCGAGCTGGTGCTCGGCCGCCTCGCCGGCCGCGACGTCGCGGTGCTCTCCGGCCGCGCCCACTATTACGAACACGGCAACCCGCGCGAGATGGCGGTGCCGATCGCCACGCTCGCCGCCCTCGGGGTGTCCCGGCTGATCCTCACCAACGCCGCGGGCTCGCTGCGCGAGGAGATGCCGCCGGGCCGGGTGATGCTGATCACCGACCACATCGCCTGGTCGGGGCTCAATCCGCTGATCGGGGTGGAGGGCGACGGCCGCTTCGTGTCGATGGTCGACGCCTACGACCCGGCGCTCGCGGCGATCGTGCGCGGGGCGGCGGGCGCCGAGAGCATCGATCTCGCCGAGGGCGTCTACATGTGGTTCTCCGGGCCCTCGTTCGAGACCGCGGCGGAGATCCGCATGGCGCGGATCCTCGGCGCCGACGCGGTCGGCATGTCGACGGTGCCGGAGGTGATCCTGGCGCGGCATGCCGGGCTCGCGGTCGCGGCGATCTCGATGATCACCAATCTCGGCGCCGGCATGACCGGACGGGCGCTCAGCCACGACGAGACCAAGCGGGAGGCGGCCAAGGGGGCCGCGCGGTTCCGCGCCCTGGTCAGGGCCGTCGTCGCCCGGTTGCCCGACGACTGAGGGCGCCGCCATGGCCGATTTCGACGCGGGGGCCGCCGCCCTCGTCCTGCCGTTGATCGATCTCGCCGACCTCGGCGACGCCCTCGCCGCGCTCGACGGCGCCGGCCCGATCGCGAACACCGACTGTTGAGGAACTTCCCATGCTGGCCCAGGAAATCATCCGGCGGAAGCGCGACGGCGGCCCGCTCTCGCAGGCCGAGATCGCCTTCCTGGTCGAGGGGTTGACCGACGGCTCGGTGAGCGAGGGCCAGATCGCCGCCTTCGCCATGGCGGTGTTCTTTCGCGGCATGACGTTGCCGGAGCGGGTGGCGCTGACCCGGGCGATGCGCGATTCCGGCACGGTGCTCGCCTGGGACCTGCCGGGGCCGGCGCTCGACAAACATTCCTCCGGCGGGGTCGGCGACAATCTCTCCTTGATGCTGGCGCCGATGGTGGCGGCCTGCGGCGGTTACGTGCCGATGATCTCGGGGCGCGGGCTCGGCCACACCGGCGGCACGCTCGACAAGCTCGACAGCATTCCCGGCTACCGCAGCCAGCCCGACATCGCGCTGTTCCGCAAGGTGGTGCGCGAGGTCGGCTGCGCCGTCATCGGCCAGACCGCCGATCTGGCGCCGGCCGACAAGCGCTTCTACGCCATCCGCGACGTCACCGGCACGGTGGAGAGCCTCGACCTGATCACCGCCTCGATCCTGTCGAAGAAGCTCGCCGCCGGGCTCGACGCCCTGGTGCTCGACGTCAAATGGGGCTCGGGGGCCTTCATGGGGACGCTCGACGAGGCGCGGGCGCTGGCGCGCAGTCTGGTGGCGGTCGCCAACGGGGCGGGGCTGCCGACCCGGGCGCTGGTCACCGACATGAACCAACCGCTCGCCCCCTCGGCCGGCAATGCGGTGGAGGTCGCCCATGCGGTCGAGTTTCTGACACGGCGGCGGCGCGAGCCCCGTGTCGAGGCGATCACGGTGGAACTGGCGGCGGAGATGCTGAACCTCGGCGGGCTCGCGGCGTCCCTCGACGAGGCGCGGGCGAGGCTGACGGCGAGCCTCGACGACGGCCGGGCGGCGGAGATCTTCGGCCGGATGATCGCGGCTCTCGGCGGACCGGTGGACTTCGTCGAAAGGGCTCCCACATATCTCGCCACGGCCGCCGTGGTGCGGCCGGTCCTCGCGCCGCGCGCCGACGTGGTCACCGGGATCGACACGCGGGCGATCGGCATCGCCGTGGTCGAACTCGGCGGCGGCCGGGCGCGGGCCTGCGACGACATCGATCCGGCGGTGGGGTTCACCGATCTCGCCGGCATCGGCGACGCGGTCGGCCCCGATCGACCGCTCGGCCATGTCCATGCCGCCTCGGAGACCGCCGCGGCGCGGGCCGCCGAGCGCCTGATCGCCGCCTATGGACTGGGCACGACGGCGCCCGACGCGGCGCCGCCGATCGCCGACCGGATCACGGCCTGAATTCCGGCCCACGAAAGGAAATCGATGTCTCGCGCCATTCTTCTCGTCCTCGACTCCTTCGGCATCGGGGCGAGCCTCGATGCCGAACGCTTCGGCGACGTCGGCGCCGACACTTTCGGCCACATCGCGCGAGACTGCGCCGCCGGTCGCGCCGATCGCGACGGACTGCGGGCCGGACCGCTGGCGATCCCCAACCTCGCCCGCCTCGGCCTCGGGCTCGCGGCGCGCGCCTCGACCGGCCACCCCCCGGCGATCGAACCGGCCGCCCGCGTCACCGGCGCCCACGGCTACGCGGTGGAGACCTCGCGCGGCAAGGACACGCCATCCGGCCACTGGGAGCTGATGGGCGTGCCGGTCGACTTCGACTGGGGCTATTTCCCGCACACCCGGCCGTGCTTCCCCGAAGAGCTCACCGCCGCGCTGATCCGCGAGGCGGGGCTTCCCGGCATTCTCGGCGACGAGCATGCCTCGGGCACCGAGATCATCGCGCGGCTCGGCGAGGAGCACGTCCGGACCGGCAAGCCGATCTGCTACACCTCCGCCGATTCGGTCTTCCAGATCGCCGCCCACGAGGAGGCTTTCGGGCTCGAGCGGCTCTACCGGGTGTGCGAGATCGCCCGGCGGCTGGTCGATCCGCTCGGCATCGGCCGGGTGATCGCCCGGCCCTTCGTCGGGTCGTCGCCGGCCGACTTCAAGCGCACCGCCAACCGTCACGACTACGCGGTGCCGCCGCCGGCCCCCACCCTCCTCGACCGGGCGAAGGCGGCGGGGCGCGAGGTGGTGGCGATCGGCAAGATCTCCGACATCTTCGCCGGATCCGGCGTGACGAGGTCGGTCAAGGCCGCCGGCAACACGGCGCTGTTCGAGGCGACGCTCGCCGCCCTCGACGAGACGGCGGACGGCGGGCTGATCCTCGCCAACTTCGTCGACTTCGACATGGAATACGGCCATCGCCGCGACGTCGCCGGCTACGCGGCGGCGCTCGAGGCCTTCGATCGGCGGCTGCCGGAACTCGAGGCCCGGCTCCGGCCCGACGATCTCGTCGTCGCCACCGCCGACCACGGCTGCGACCCGACCTGGGCCGGCACCGACCACACCCGCGAGCACGTGCCGGTTCTCGCCTTCGGCCCGAGGATCGCGGCGAAGGATCTCGGCCGCCTCGGCTTCGCCGACGTCGGCGCGAGCTTCGCCGCCCACCTCGGGCTCGATGCCGGCGCGCACGGGCGCAACGTGGTGTGAGGCGGTCGGGCGATCGTGATCGCGCGAGGCGCGGTCCGCCGACGCTTTCCGCCACGGCCTTGCGAAAACGCCGAAGGCCGCCCTCGGGCGGCCTTCTCATCGCGGCTCGTGAGCGATCTCAAACCGTCTTGTCGACGCCGGCGCCGGGTTCCATAGGGGTCTCGGCGGGGGCCTTGGGGCCACCCTTCGAGACGCCGACCAGCGCCGGGCGCAGGACGCGGCCGCCGATGGCGAAGCCGTCCTGGAGGACCTGGAGCACGGTACCGGCGGGGACGTCGGCGTTGGGGATCTCGAACATCGCCTGATGGAGATTGGGGTCGAAGCGCTCGCCCTGGGGCGACAGCTTGCGCACGCCGTGCTTCTCCATCGCCTTGAGCAACTCGCGGCCGGTCAGATCGACGCCCTCGATCAGGGCGGCGGCGCCGGCGACGCCGCTCTCGCGCAACTCGGCCGGCACGGCGGTGAGCGCGCGATCGAAATTGTCGGCGACGGAGAGGAGATCGCGGGCGAAACCGGAGACGGCGTAGTCGCGGGCGTCCTTGACTTCCTTCTCGGTGCGGCGGCGCAGGTTCTCCATTTCCGCCAGGGTGCGCAGCAGCCGGTCCTTGAGATCGGCGGCTTCGGCGGCCAGCGCCTCGATCGGATCGGGCGTCTCGGCGGCGGCCTCGGTCGTCGGGTCGATCGCGGTCTCGTCGGTCATGGAAGTCCTCGAATGCTGTCGGATCGGGCCGCCTCGGGCGAGGGCGGGACCGATCCGGATGGGCTTCTTTCGGTCAACGCGGATTTGAGGGTTCCGGCGACGGAATTCAAGCCCGAATCGGCGAGATGGCCGAAAGACGGCGAAGCCCGGTCCTTCCGTCGCGGGAAGGCCGGGCGTCGTCGAAGGCGGTTGCGGGCGGGCGCGGACGCGGCCGACCGCTCAGGCGATGGCGTTGTTGATCCAGTCGACGAGCCGGCCCTTGGGGGCGGCGCCGACCTGCATCGCCGCCGGCTTGCCGCCGGAGAAGACGATCAGCGTGGGGATCGAACGGACCCCGAAGCGCATGGCGACGTCGGGATTCTCGTCGATGTTGAGCTTCACCACCTTGACCTTGCCGGCCATCTCGTTGGCGATCTCCTCGAGCGCCGGGGCGATCATGCGGCAGGGGCCGCACCATTCGGCCCAGAAGTCGACGACGACGGGTTCGGAGGAGGCGAGGACGTCGGTATCGAAGGACGCGTCGGTGACTTTCTGAGTCGCCATGGGGAAACCTCTTTGGATAGGCGCCACGGGCAGCGGCGCCGTTCTTCATCGGCCAAACTAGGAACGCGCCCTCCCAGCGTCAAGATGCGGTGGTCGGTGCGACATCGACACACAGGATCACGAGAGCGCGAGTAGGGCCTCCGCCGCGTCGAGCCGGTCGGCCGGAACTTCCTCGAGCGCCGGCACCGTCGTCCACAACAGGAAGGCGCGAATCGCCCGGCCTGGGAAGATCGGCCGCAGCAGGCGGCGATAGACCGCCATCTGTCCGACCCGGGCCTCGCTCGCCCCCCGATCCAAGGCCGCGCGGCGGTCGGACTTGAAGTCGACCACCCAGACCTCGGTGTCGCGGACCAGCAGACGATCGATGCGGCCGGCGACCTCCACCACCGCGCCGTCGGCTCCGGGGAGACGGCCGACGATCGGCACCTCGGCGCGGGCGGCATCGGCGAAGACGGCGGCGAAGTCGGGATCGGCGAGGACGTCCAGCACCTCCCGGGCGAGGTCGTCGCGCTCGCGGCTCCCGAGATCGGCGGCGCGCGCCGCGAGATAGCGGCGGGCCGCCTCGGCGCGTTCGGCCGCCGGCCGTCCGGGCAGGCGCTCGAGCAGACGGTGGACGAGGATGCCGCGCCGGCGATCACGGTCGCCGGTGCCGGCGGCGAGACGATCGCGGGCGTCGATTTCGGGCAGGCGGCCGGCGCCGAGCGGGCCGGCGAGCGCGGCGGACGGGGTCAGTCGGCGCGGCGACCGGACCGAGGGCGGCGGCGCGGCGATCCAGGCCGGAAGGTCGGGCCCGGCCGATGCGGCTTCCGGGTCGCGCGC
>JAFHCF010000018.1:0-6461 GCA_048497495.1 Prosthecomicrobium sp. | reverse complement strand
TCGGCCGTTCTCGGCCCCCGACGCCCGTCGACGGCGCCCCGAGGCGCGCAATCCGCCCGCCGAGGCCTCGGCCGTATTCGGTCGTCCCGTCGATCACGGCAAATCTCGATGTCGCCTAAATCCTCTGCTAACCTTTCAGATTCACCGGATGTTTCATTTTGTCTGTAATATTCGCCGCATGGAATTTTCGACAAGAAGGGGAGAGTCATGGCAATTCAGATCCGTGAACTCATTGGTAATCATAAGATCCTGCCGGTTTCTCTGGAGCGGGTGCAGGACGGGGACGATCTCTACGAACTCGGCATGACCTCTTTCGCGTCGGTCCAGTTGATGCTGGCGCTGGAGGAAGCGTTCGACATCGAGTTCCCGGAGAGCATGCTCAACCGCAAGACCTTCTCGTCGATCTCCTCGATCGATCGCTCGGTCACCGAACTCGTTTCCGGAAGGGCCTGATGATCATGAACGTCGTTGTCGATCCGACCACTCTCGCCACCTCCGCTCTCGTGCGCATGGCGCGCGTCGCCGACGAGGTGGCCGCCAAACATGCCGCCGACGTCGATGCCCAGGGACGCTTCCCCGAGGAGACCTTCGCGGCGCTGAAGCGCGAGCGCCTGCTCGGCTGCTGGATCCCCAAGGAATACGGCGGCGAGGGCGTCTCGCTGACCGAGATGTGCGGACTGGTCGCCCGTCTCGGACAGGCCTGCGGCTCGTCGGCGATGATCTACGGCATGCATCAGATCAAGATGTCGAGCCTGATCCAGCATTCGGTCGCCAGCCCCTGGCACCTCGACTACATGCGCGAATGCGCCCGCGATCAGCTCCTGCTCGGCTCGGCCACCACCGAGGGCGGCATCGGCGGCGATCTCAGGAATTCGATCTGCGCCGTCGAGGTCGAGGGCGATCGCTATCGCCTGACCAAGCAGGCGACCTGCATCTCCTACGGCCGCGCCGCCGACGCCATCCTGGCGACCTGCCGGCGCCACCCGGAAGCCGCCTCCTCGGACCAGGTCATGGTCGTCTGCAAGAAGGGTGACTACACCCTGCGCGAGACCGTCGATTGGGACGTGATGGGCATGCGCGGCACCCGTTCGGAGGGCTTCGAGCTCATCTCCGAGGGCAACGCGCTCCAAGTCTTCACGGTCCCCTTCGGCGAGATCGCCGCCCAGTCGATGCTCGCCATGGCGCATCTGATCTGGACCGCCACCTGGTTCGGCATCGCCGCCGACACGGTGATCAAGTCCCAGGCCTTCGTGAAGGCCGAGGCCAAGAAGAAGCCGGGCGTCCTCCCGCCGGGCGCGCTGCGTCTGGCCGAGGTCTCCGCCTCGCTGCAGCAGATGAAGTCGCTTCTCACCGCCGGCATCGCCCGCTACGAGGAGGCGCTCGCCGACGAGCGTCTGATGAACACCCTGTCGTTCATCGGCGAACTCAACACCATCAAGGTGTCCGCGTCGCAGCTCGGCGTCCAGATCGCTCAGCAGTCGCTGATGATCACCGGCCTCAACGGTTATCGCAACGCCGGCCCCTACACGATCGCGCGCAACTATCGCGATCTGCTCTCCGCCGCGATCATGATCAACAACGATCGCATCCTCGGCAACACGTCGAACCTCTTGTTGATGAGCAAGATCGACACTTCGATCGCGTGAGGTGCGTATGAACGCCGTTCCCCCGAATATCCTCGCGGCCGAGCCCGCCGACGGCGCCTCGGCGCCCGCCAAGCCCTTCCTCGACCGCCTGTTCGAGGACGGCGTGTTGATGCCCTCGGGTGTCGACGGCATCTACGGACGCTCCGGCGCCTTCGAGGAGGTGATCGACGGCTTCGAACGCCTCATCGAGCGCTTCAGCCGCGCCGACGGTGCGGTGAAGATCCATTTCCCGCCGGCCATGCCGCGCGTCAACATGGAGAAGTCGGGGTATCTGAAGAGCTTCCCGCAGTTGGCCGGCTCGATCCATTCCTTCATGGGCAACGACGCCGACCACTGCCAGCTCATCGCCGCCCTCACCGAGGGTGGCGACTGGTCGAAGTTCCAGCAGCCGACCGACGTGGTCCTCACGCCGGCCGCCTGCTATCCGCTCTATCCGACGGTCGCCGCCAAGGGCGCGGTTCCGAACGAAGGCCTGCTCTTCGACCTGAAGAGCTACTGCTTCCGTCACGAGCCCTCCAAGGAGCCGACCCGCATGCAGCTCTTCCGCATGCGCGAGAACGTCTGCATCGGCACCGCCGACCAGGTGAGCGAATTCCGCGAACGCTGGCTGGAACGCGGCCCGGAGATGATCCGCTCGCTCGGCCTGCCCTGCGAACTCGACGTCGCCAACGATCCGTTCTTCGGTCGCGGCGGCAAGATGATGGCGCGCAACCAGCGTGACCAGCAGCTCAAGTTCGAGTTGCTCATCCCGGTCAACGACGGCGCCGAACCGACCGCCTGCCTGTCCTTCAACTACCACCAGGACCATTTCGGTTCCTTGTGGGGGATGATGCGCGAGGCCGGCGACAAGGCGCACTCCGGGTGCGTCGGCTTCGGCCTGGAGCGCATCGCCCTGGCGCTCTTCCGCCACCACGGCACCGACACGGGCGCGTGGCCGGCGAAGGTGCGCGAGGCGCTGTGGGGCTGATACCCCGTCGGGTCGCCATGCCGGACGACGAGGCACGCCGCGCCGCGAGGCGCGGGACAGCTTCTCCCGCGAGGGGGGCCCCTGCGTGATTCCGCCTCGCTCCATCGGATGGTTCGTCGGCGTCGTTTCACGTCGGTGCGCGATGGTTCGAGACGTGCCTTCGGCCCTCCTCACCATGAGGCGTTGGTGAATTCTCGAACAATACCAAACGCCTCATGGTGAGGAGCGCTCGGGCCACGAGCGCGTCTCGAACCATCGCGCACGGAAGTCGACGAAGCGATTCGTCGGGATAATGCCGAGGTCCCGCAAGGGGAGATGGGGGCGGCCCCCCCCGCGCGACATCGATCTTTCTCGGAGTGATCGCATGACTTTTCCCGATCCCACCACTCACACCCAGCACCCCCTGCATGGGCCCGAGCGGCGTTGGCCGGAGACCAATTGCTGGACCGACCTGTGGATCGAGATCGTCGCCGCGCTCGGCCATGAGCCGCTGGCGATGCTCGGCTTCACCGTCACCCAGGACTACGAGGGCGACCAGGCGACCTTCTTCAAGGTGCCGACCGCCGATCTCGACCGTCTCTTCGGTCTCGAACTCCTGGAACTGTCGATCTTCGACCGGCTCGAGGCCCATGTCGCCGAACAGGTGGCACGCCGCCGCATCGTGCTGGTCGAGGCGGACGCCCACTACCTGCCCGACACGCGCGGCATCACCTATCGCACCGGCCATTCCAAGACGACGATCGGCATCACCGGGCTCGATCCCGCCGCTCGCACCCTCGATTACTTCCACAATGCCGGCTTCTTCCGGCTGGAGGGCGAGGACTACGACGGCATCTTCGGCGCCCCCGGCGTCGCCCGCGACCCCGCCGTGCTGTTCCCCTACGTCGAGTTCCTCAAGATCCCCGAGGTCGCGCCGGCGGTCGATCTCGTCGGCGAGGCGGTGGCGCTCCTGAAGCGCCATCTCTCCCGCCGCCCGGCGGCGAACCCGCTCGCCGCCTGGGCGCGCGACTTCCCCCGCCACGCGGCCGATCTCGCGACCCGTCCGCCGGAGTATTTCCACACCTACGCCTTCAACCTGATGCGCCAATACGGGGCGAATTTCGAGTTGCTGGCGGCGCATCTCGCCTGGCTCGAGAGCCGCGGCGAAACCGGCCTCGAGGCGTCGCGTCTGGCCGCCGAGGAGATCGCCGAGACCATGAAGGTGATGCAGTTCAAAGTCGCCCGCGCCATGGCGAGGAAGCGCTTCGACGGGCTCACCGAGATGATCGATCAGGCGGCGAACGCCTGGGAGCGCTGCATCGGCGGATTGGTCGAGAAATACCTCGGCGAGGCGACCCGCGCCGCCGCGTGAGGGGAGGGGCTGTGGGGCCGAGCCTGCGCGCACCGCGTCGCGCACCATCCCTGCGATAATCCCCTACTGCCCGATTCGCCGGAGTGCCTGCCGTGACCCGTCCGCTGCCGATCGATGCCTCTCGCCGCGCCCTCGACGCCGGTTGGGAGATGACCTCGACCCCGGCCGGCGCATGGGCTTCGCCGGCCGACGTCGCGGCCGACGCCGAGTGGCTCGACGCGATCGTCCCCGGCACCGTCGCCGCGACGCTTCGCGCCCATGGCCGCTACGATCTCGCCGCCCCGGCGCCGCTGCACGACCGCGACCACTGGTATCGCACCACCCTCGACGTCGCTGGCCGCCGCCGGCTGCGCTTCGACGGGCTCGCCACCTTCGCGGAGGTCTACCTCGACGGTCGCGAGATCCTCACCTCGGACTCGATGTTCCGCGCCCACGAACTCGACGTCGATCCCGCGCCCGGCGCGGTCCTCACCATCGTCTTCCGCGCGCTTCTCCCCGCTCTCGACGGGGTGAGGCCGAAACGCGCCCGCTGGCGTCCGCGCCTGATCGCCGACCAGCGCCTGCGCGCCGTGCGCACCACCCTTCTCGGCCACATGCCGGGCTGGTGCCCGCCGGTCGACGCCGTCGGCCCCTACCGCCCGATCACCATCACGGAGCCCGCGACCGACCCGATCCGCGCCGTCCACCTCGAGCCGTCCTTCGACGGGCTCGACGGGCACCTCGCCGCCCGCCTCACCTTCGAGGAGCCGACCCTTCCGGCGAAGGCCGTCCTCCTCTGTGCCGGCTGCGAGGCGCCGCTGCGGCTCGACGCCGACGGCGCGCTCATCGGCGAGTTGGCGCTCGCCGGCATCGAGCCCTGGTGGCCGGCGACCCACGGCACCCCGGCGCTCCACGACGTCGAGGCCGAGATCGACGGCGTCCGCTTCGCGCTCGGCCGCGTCGGCTTCCGCCGCATCGAGATCGATCGCGGCGCCGACGGTCGCGGCTTCGGGCTCGTCGTCAACGGCGTCCCCATCTTTGCCCGCGGCGGCGTCTGGATGCCGACCGACATCGTCTCCCTCGCCGGCGACCGTGGGGCCTACGAGGCCGAGCTGAGCCGCATCCGCGACGCCGGGCTCAACATGGTCCGCGTCCCCGGCATCGCCACCTACGAGACCGAGGCCTTCCACGATCTCTGCGACGAACTCGGCATCCTGGTCTGGCAGGATCTGATGTTCGCCAATTTCGACTACCCCGCCGCCGATCCCGCCTTCGTCGCCTCGGCCCGCGCCGAGGCCGAGCAGGTGGCGGCGCGGCTCGCCGCCCACCCGTCGAGCGCGGTGGTGTGCGGTGGTTCGGAGATCACCCAGCAGGCGGCGATGATGGGGCTTCCCCCGGCGAGTTGGGCCAACGCCCTCCTCGACGAGATCCTGCCCGCGGCGGTGGCGGCGCGCGCCCCCGGGCTCCCCTGGGTGCGCTCGACCCCGGACGGTGGCGCGATGCCCTTCGTCGCCGACACCGGCGTCACCCATTATTACGGCGTCGGCGCCTACGGCCGCCCGCTCGACGACGCGCGGCGGGCGAATGTCCGCTTCGCCGCCGAATGCCTCGCCTTCGCCTGCGTGCCCGAAGACAGGACACTCGCCGCCCACCTCGCCGTGCCGCCGGTCCACCATCCCGCCTGGAAGGCGCGAGTGCCGCGCGATCCCGGCGCCGGCTGGGACTTCGACGACGTCCGCGAGATCTACGAGAAGATGATCTTCCGCGTCGATCCGCCGGCCCTGCGCTACGAGGATCCCGAACGCTATGTCGACGTCGCCCGCGCCACCGTCGCCCATGTGATCGAGGAGACGATCCGCGAATGGCGTCGGCCCGGCTCGCCGACGCGCGGCGCCCTGGTCTTCACCCTCCGTGATCTCGTCCCCGGCCCCGGCTGGGGTCTCGTCGACGGGCTCGGCCGACCCAAGTCGGCCTTCCACGGCCTCGCCCGCGCCTCGGCGCCGATCGCCGTGATCCTCTCGGACGAGGGCGTCAACGGCCTCGACGTCCATCTCCTCAACGAGACCGCCGCCCCGGTCGCCGCCCGCCTCGAGTTGGTGGCGCTCGCCGACGGCCATCGCCCGGTGGTGTCGGGCGTCCGCGACGTCGAGATCGCCCCGCGCGGCTCGGCGAGCTTCGCCGCCACCGATCTCTTCGGCGCCTTCTTCGACACCACCCGCGCCTATCGCTTCGGCCCGGCCGCCCACGACCTGACCCACGCGAGGCTGGTCGCGTCGGATGGCGAGGTGTTGGCGGAAGCCTTCCATTGGCCGCAGGGCCGCTCCACGACGCGCAAGCGCACCGGGCTCACGGCCCGGGTCGAGCCGGCCGGCGAGGATTGGGATCTGGTGGTGTCCTGCGACGAGGCGGTGACCTCGGTGGTGATCGCCGACGACGCCTTCACCGCCACCGACGGTTTCCACATGGTCCCGGGCGAGAAGCGCGTGCGGCTGACGCGGCGGCCGGAGGCCCCGGCGGA
>JAFHCF010000017.1:0-10366 GCA_048497495.1 Prosthecomicrobium sp. | reverse complement strand
CGCCGTCCTCGGCGACGAGTGACGAAATCCGCGCCAAGAGCGGGCGGAAGAGGTAGTTGGTGACGATCACCCCGGCGAAACGGCGGTCGCCGAAGGGCAGATCGAGCCCACCCTCGGCCTCGAGGTCGTGGGCGAGGATCTCGACGCCGGCGCGGCCGGCGAGATCGGCGAGGCCGGAGACGTCGCGGTCGAGGCCGATGCCGGAGAAGCCCAGATCGAGGGCGCGGCGCAGGTGGCGGCCGGCGCCGCAGGCGAGATCGAGCACGGCACCGCCGGCGGGGACGCCGGGAAGGAAGCGCTCGACCCAATCGGAGGCGCGGCCGTGGCCGTGCGGATTGACCGATTTCTCCATGGTATCGTTCATCGTGGACGTCCTCGTACTGGTCTTTCGCGGCGAGTTTCGCCATATGTCGTGGAACGAGGCGAGGGCGCCGGCCCTCCGCCCGGCGGCGCGCGACCCCCTCGGGGGCTCGGCGCGCCGGATCCTTCGAGGAGCGACCATGACCACCGCCATCGCCTTTCGCAAGATGAACGGGCTCGGCAACGACTTCCTGGTGTTCGACGCGCGCGCCGGCAGCCCGCGCCTGACGCCGGCCGAGATCGCGCGGCTGGCGGATCGCGAGACCGGCATCGGCTTCGATCAGATGATCACCATCGAGCCCTCGGCCGCCGGCGCCGACGCCTTCATGCGCATCGACAACGCCGACGGCGGCGAGGTCTCGGCCTGCGGCAACGCGACGCGCTGCATCGGATGGGTGTTGATGCGGGAAAAGGGCGCCGCCTCGGCGACCATCGAGACCCGCGCCGGGCTGCTGTTCGCGTCGGATGCCGGCGAGCCGGAGATGGTGACGGTCGACATGGGGGCGCCACGGCTGAAGTGGGACGAGATCCCGCTCGCCGAGCCCTTCGCCGACACCCGCGCCATCGAATTGCAGATCGGACCGATCGACGCGCCGATCCTGCATTCGCCGGCGGTGGTCAACATGGGCAACCCCCACGCGATCTTCTGGGTCGACGACGTCGAGGCTCATGCGCTCGAGACCATCGGACCGATGCTCGAGAACCACCCGATGTTCCCCGAGCGCGCCAACATCTCCCTCGCCCACGTCACGGCGCGCGACGCCCTGACGCTGAAGGTGTGGGAGCGCGGCACCGGCATCACCCGAGCCTGCGGCACCGGCGCCTGCGCGGCGGCGGTGGCCGCCGCCCGCACCCGCCGCACCGGGCGGCGCGTCCGGGTGACCCTGCCGGGCGGGGTGCTGCTGATCGATTGGCGCGAGAGCGACGACCACGTGATGATGACCGGACCGGTGGAGACCGAGTTCGAGGGCGTGCTCGATCGCGACACCCTGACCTGGCGCCGCAGCGACGCGCCGACACGCGGGGCGGCGGAGTGAGTGTCGAGCTGGTCACGCTGGGTTGCCGGCTGAACACGGCGGAATCCGAGACCATGCGCGAGCAGGCCAAGGCCGCCGGGCTCGACGACGTCGTCATCGTCAACACCTGCGCGGTGACGGCCGAAGCGGTGCGCCAGGCGCGCCAGACCATCCGCCGCACCCGCCGCGAACGGCCGAACGCCCGCATCGTCGTCACCGGCTGCGCGGCTCAAGTTCAGCCGGAAGAGTTCGCCGAGATGGCGGAGGTCGATCTCGTCCTCGGCAACGACGCCAAGCTCGAGGCCGCGTCGTGGAAGCGGCTCGTCGACTTCGGCATCGACTCGAGCGAGAAGGTCCGGGTCAACGACATCTTCTCGGTCACCGAGACCGCCGGCCACATGGTCGCCGGTTTCGAGGAGCGGACGCGCGCCTTCGTCCAGGTGCAGAACGGCTGCGATCATCGCTGCACCTTCTGCATCATCCCCTACGGGCGCGGCAATTCGCGCTCGGTGCCGGCCGGCAGCGTCGTCGAGCAGGTGAAGCGGCTCGCCGATCGCGGCTATCGCGAGGTGGTGCTGACCGGGGTCGACATCACGTCGTGGGGCGGCGATCTGCCGGGGGCGCCGAAGCTCGGATCGCTGGTCGGCGCGCTGCTCGGCCGGGTGGCGGGGCTCGAGCGGCTCAGGATCTCGTCGATCGATTCGGTCGAGGCGGATCCGGAGCTGATCGAGCTGGTGGCGGGGGAGAGGCGACTGATGCCGCATCTGCACCTGTCGCTGCAATCGGGCGACGACATGATCCTCAAGCGGATGAAGCGGCGCCATGCCCGCGCCGATTCGGTCGCCTTCTGCGCCGATCTGCGCGCCAGACGTCCGGACATCGTCTTCGGCGCCGATCTGATCGCCGGGTTCCCGACCGAGACCGACGAGATGTTCGAGAACACGGTGCGGCTGATCGAGGACTGCGGCCTGACCTTCACCCACGTCTTTCCCTTCTCCGCTCGGCCGGGGACGCCGGCGGCCAGGATGCCGCGCCTCGACCAGGGGCTGGTGAAGGCGCGGGCGGCGCGCCTCAGGGCGGTCGGCGAGGCGGCGCTCGCCGCCCATCTCGACGCCCGCATCGGCATGGTCGAGAAGGTCCTGATCGAGAAGGACGACTTCGGCCACACCGAACAGTTCGTGCCCATCCGGGTCGCCGGCAACGGCGTCTCCAACCTCCCTCCCGGCGACATCGTCTCGGCGCGTGTCGTGGCCCGCGACGGCGAGACTCTCAGGGCGGAAGCCCTATCCGACGTGAAAGACGAGGCGGTGAGATGAGCGAAGGCGAGAAACGCGGACTGCTCGGGCGGTGGTTCGGGGGCAAGCAGCCCGCCGTCCCGACGCCCGCGAGCGCCCCGGATGCCGCGCCCGAGCCGGTTTCCCCCGCCGCGCCGGACGTCGCGGAGCCGGAGTTCGAAGCGCCGGCCGAGCCGGTCTCTCCCGTCGTCGTCGAGGCGGAGGTGTCGGGGAGCGCGCTCGAATTCACCCCGGCCCAGCCGGTGCCCCAGGCGCCGGCCAAGAAGACGTCGTGGTGGCAGAAGCTCAAGTCCGGCCTGTCGCGCACCTCGACGGCGCTCGGGACCGGCATCACCGCGATCTTCACCAAGCGCCGGCTCGACGACGACACGCTCGACGAGCTCGAGGACATCCTGATCCAGGCCGATCTCGGGCTCGCCACGGCGACCCGGATCACCGACGCGTTGCGCCGCGACCGCTTCGACAAGGAGATCACCGACGCGGAAGTGCGCGCCGTGCTGGCGAGCGAGGTCGAGAAGGTCCTGACGCCGATCGCCAGGCCGCTCGACATCGCCTCGACCCATAAACCGCACGTGGTGCTCGTCGTCGGCGTCAACGGCTCGGGCAAGACCACCACCATCGGCAAGCTGGCGATGAAGTTCACCCGCGAGGGCAAGTCGGTGACCCTTTGCGCCGGCGACACCTTCCGCGCCGCGGCGATCGAGCAGTTGAAGATCTGGGGGTCGCGCTCCGGCGCCTCGGTGGTCGCCCGCGAGCCCGGGGCGGATGCCGCCGGCCTCGCCTTCGACGCCATGACGGCGGCGCGCGAGGCGGGATCGCAGGTGTTGATCATCGACACCGCCGGGCGGCTGCAGAACCGCGCCGAACTGATGGCGGAGCTCGAGAAGATCGTCCGCGTCATCAAGAAGCAGGACCCGAGCGCCCCTCACGACGTCGTCCTGACGCTCGACGCGACGACCGGCCAGAACGCCGTCAATCAGGTGGAGATCTTCGGCAAGGTCGCCGGCGTCACCGGCCTGGTGATGACCAAGCTCGACGGCACGGCGCGCGGCGGCATCCTCGTCGCCATCGCCGAACGCTTCGGCCTGCCGGTGCACTTCATCGGCGTCGGCGAAGGCGTCGACGATCTCGAGCCCTTCGTCGCCGCCGATTTCGCCGGGGCGATCGCCGGGCTGGAGCGCTGAGGACGATTCCCGAAGCCGGGAGAAGCGCGCCGGGTTCAGTCCAGCGGGCGCGCCTCGTCGGCGAGCATGATCGGAATGCCGTCGCGGATCGGGAAGGCGAGGCGGGCGGCGCGGGAGATCAGTTCCTGCTTCGCCGCGTCGTATTGGAGCGTCGTGCGGCTCAGCGGGCAGACCAGCAGCTCGAGCAGGCATGGATCGAGCCGGCCACGGCGGCGGTCGTCGGTGGGAACGAGGTCGTCGGCCATGGGAACTTCCTCACTGGAGGGGTCTCGGCCCGTCGCCGTCGGTGTCGGCCAGGGCGCGCTCGGTGATCGCCACCAGGAGTTCGGCGCGGGTGGCGAGGTCAGGCGCCTCGAGCAGGGCCTGCTTCTCCTTCGGTCCGCAGGGCGACATCATCGCCAGACCGTCGACCAGCGCCTCGTTGCCGGCGGTCTCGAACTGCGACCATTCGATGGCGAGCGCATTGGCGTCGAGATAGGCGCGGAGCGTCTTCAGGACGTCGGCGCGATCGACCGCCTCCTCGCCCAGGCCGGGCGTGAAGTCGCCGGCGAAACGCTCGGCGTCGTAACGCACCATGCGGTAGGGCGTGGTGGTCGACAGTTCGTCGGTGACGGCGAAGCGGGCGACGCCGATCAGGGTGATGATCAGGCGGCCGTCGCCGGTCTCGGCGAATTGGGTGATGCGACCGAGGCCGCCGATTCGCTCCAGCGGCGGGCGGGTGGCGCGGACGCCGCCGGGCAGGTCGACCTTCGGCTGGATCAGGCCGATCAGCCGATCGCCGGCCAGCGCCGCGTCGACCATGGCGAGATAGCGCGGCTCGAAGACGTTGAGCGGCAGGGCGCGGCGCGGCAACAGCAGGGTTCCGGCGAGCGGGAACAGCGGGATCACCGCCGGCAGGTCGTCGGGACCCTGATAGACCTGATTACCGGCGCGGGTCATCCGTGGCGCCTCAGGAGAAGAGCACGGAGGAGAGCTTGCGGCGGCCGTAGAGCGTCGCCGGCTCCTTCGGTCCCCAGGCCTCGAAGAAGGTCAGGAGCTGCTTGCGCGCCGCTTCCTCGTTCCACGGCCGGTCGCGGCGGATGATCTCGATCAGGCTGTCGACGGCGGCCTCCTCGTGGCCGGTGGCGGCGAGCAGCAGGGCGAGCTCGTAGCGGGCCTGGTGGTCGTCGGGGTCGTGGGCGAGGCGCGCCTCGAGCGCCACCGGGTCGCCGAGCGCGGCGGTCTTCTCGGCCAGCGTGACGCGGGCCTGGACGGCGGCGACGCGGGGGTCCTTGGCGGCGGCCGGCGGCACCGTGGCGATGAGCGCCTTGGCGGTGTCGAGGTCGCGGGTGGCGACGTGGACGTCGGCGAGGCCGAGGAGGGCGTCGAGGTTCTCCGGCTCGATCTGGTGGGCCTGGGCGAAGAGCTCGATCGCGGTCTGGACGTCGTCGGCGTCGAGGGCGGCCTGGGCTCGCGCCACCAGCGTCTCGGCGTCGGAGGGGGCGGCCGGACCGCAGAGTTTGTCGATGAAGGTCTGGATCTGGCTCTCGGGCACCGCGCCCATGAAGCCGTCGACCGGCTGACCGCCCTTGAAGGCGATGACGGCGGGGATCGAGCGGATGCCCATCTGGCCGGCGACTTCGGGATGGTGGTCGATGTTCATCTTGACCAGCTTCACCCGACCCTTGGCGGCGCGCACCACCTTCTCGATCGCCGGTGCGAGCTGCTTGCACGGCCCGCACCACTCGGCCCAGAAGTCGACCAGGACCGGCACCTCGGCCGAGGCGTCGATGACGTCCTTCAGGAAGGCCGCCGTGGTGGTCTCCTTGACGAGGCCGTCGCCGCCGGCGGCGGGGGCCTGAGCGGGGGCGGTCGGCTTCAGCGAGGGAAATCCGGAGCCATAGGAGAAGGTCGGGCCGGTCATGAGCGTCTTTCCGAAAGTGAGAGAGGCTTCGCCGTTCGGTGGCCGGAGAGGCGCTTTCGACGACGAGGCCCGGGCGTTCGAGGTGTCGGGAGCCAAGATGGGGTCAAAGCCGTCGATCCGCAATCACCCGTCCGCACGAAGACGACTCGATCGGGGGCGGGCGGCGGCTCAGTTCTCCTGCGCCGCAGCGATCTTGCCGTCGGAGACGGCGACGATCAGCGGCGGGTGGCCGGTCGCCTCGAGGAAGCGCACCAGATCCTCGCGGTGGATCGAGGTGGTGGCGGTGTTCTCCAGCGGATGGAAGTTCATCACCGCGTGCTCCATCAGGGGCGCGTCGATCACCATGGTGACGGCGAGGCCGGTGTCGTTGACGACGCCGAAGGGGGTGACGGCGCCGGGGACGACGCCGAGCAACTCCATCAGGAGCTCGGGCTTGCCGAAGGTGACGCGGCCGGAGGCGCCGATCTTGTCGTGGATGGTCTTCAGATCGATCGCCGCGTCGCCCTCCGCCGTGACCAGGAAGACGCGACCCTTCTTGTCCTTCAGGAGCAGGTTCTTGGAATGACCGCCGGGGATCGAATATTTGATCTCGCGGCTCTCGGCGACGGTGAAGACCGCCGGATGATCGTGAGTGGTGGTCTCGATGCCGAGGTCGGCGAGGCGGGCGAGGAGATCGGCGCGGGTGAGCGGCATGGGGGATCCGGGAAAGGCGTGAGAAGGGGATGCGGTCCGCGACACGTCCGGCGCCGTCGTTCGGGGCGCCGCGTCGGTCGCCGCGAGCGGCTCGACACCGAGACCGATCGACCGTGCCGACCCCCGCCTTGTAGAATCCGCGAGGGCACCCGCGCAACGGCAGCGGCGGCGCGCGGCGGCGGCGCGACCCGGGAAAAGGGGCTCGATCCGAGCCGATTTCCGGGGTCAAGGCACGGAGCGGACAGTGAATTTCCCTCGCCGGTGAAATTTCCCGCGAATTCGGACTTGCATCCCGTCCGGACCTGTTGCATAGAAGCGCCCGTCCGGCGGCGACGCCGGGACATACCCAGGATGCGGGAGTAGCTCAGGGGTAGAGCACAACCTTGCCAAGGTTGGGGTCGAGGGTTCGAATCCCTTCTCCCGCTCCAATTTCCCTCAATGATTCGAGGGGCTTGCAAATCGGCTGCCGCGAGGCGGCCTTTTTGCTTTTTGGGCTGGGAGGCACGGGAGCGGATTTCGCCCCTCTACCGATCAAGCAGACTTTTTGGACGGCGATGGAGAGCGAACGGCATTTGGCTCGCCCTTCGTGCCTCAATCGAACGCCGACGAACACCCGAGCGCGATGCGTCGAACTTTGCTACACAAAGGCGAACCGATTCATCGCGCCCATGATTTCGAGATGGTTGAACCCCCGACCTTTTCCCGCCGCGAAGTGAACCGAGCGCTGTTGGCGACCGCATTCGGCATGCTGTCGCTCGGCAGGGGATCGACGAAGGCGGCAGCCGTTCTGTCGACGCCGCTGTTCGACTTCGCCATTGCCGGGGGCTTCTATCATGGCCTTCAGGCGGCACAGGCGACGTTGCGGCCGGGAATGGTGTTGGACCTGCGGCGCGAGCCCTACAACCCGCATGACGCCGATGCTGTTGCCGTCCACCTCACCGACGGATTGATGCTCGGCTATGTGCCGCGCGTCGCCAACACACCGGTTGCACGCCTGATGGATGCCGGAGGGAACGTGCGCGCTGAAATCATCCGGATACTGACGGCGGAACGGGACGAAGACATTCCCGACGATCTGGTCTTCACCTGCTTCACGTCGGGCGATCCGATGATTCGCCTGACTGCCGGAGGTTCCGCCGCATGACCAACGCCTTGTCCTCCGAAATTCTTCTCCACCAGTCCGAAACGGCGAAACGCGGGTCGACGTTCGCCTGTTCGACGAAAGCGTCTGACTGACGCAGGCGCAGATGGCCGAACTCTTCGACAAGGACGTTCGGACCATCAACGAACACATCGTCAACGTGTACGGCGAAGGCGAATTGGAGGAAGAGGCAACTGTCCGGAAATTCCGGATGGTTCGGCGCGGGGGCGAGCAGGACGTTTCCCGCGAAATCGCCCACTACAATCTCGACGTGATCGTTTCCGTGGGTTGACGCGTCAAGTCTCATCGTGGCGTTCCGTTTCGGTGGTGGGTCGCAGCCGCAGCTCGAATGTTCGACGTGGCCGGGACGGATCCGCGAGGCGCCGTCGATGAGGTCGCCCCTGGAACCGGAAGCGTCTCGGCGCGTTGTAGCGTTGCGTCTCGTCTCGCCGGTTGGGCTTCGGCACGTTTCGCGAAAGAGTGATATCGACTTTGCAGCAGATCTTTCGGCCCGTAGGAGAACCCCGACATGCGCATTTCTCATCATCTTCGTGCGGGTCTCGTCGCTCTGGTGGCCATCGCCACGGTGAGTGTGGCGACCACCGCTCATGCCGATAGCGGCACGGTCCGTATCTCGATCTACAAGGCCGGTTGGTTCATCGGCGGCTCCGGCGGCGACGGCACGCTGACCTTTCACGGGCGACGCTACCCACTGTCGATCGGCGGCTTGAGCGCCGGCCTGGTGTTCGGCGCCTCGAAGACGGAGTTCGTCGGCCGAGTGAAGAACATCAAACGGGCGTCCGATGTCGCCGGCGTCTATGGCGCCGGCGGAGCCGGTGCGGCGGCCGGTGTCGGCGTGCGCGCCATCGTGCTGACCAACGACAAGGGCGCCATCTTGGAGCTCACCGGCCGGCAGGTCGGATTGATGGCCAACGCCGACCTGAGCGGCATGGCCATTTCGATGCGCTGACCGAAGCCGGTATCGACGCACCGCCCGTGCCTCCGCGAGCCTCCGAGACGAGACTCGCGGATCGGTCGCCTCGTCGCCGCTTGCCGGACGGTCGAGCAGTCGGCGACGCTCCAGGCGACGTCGATATGTTCGGCGAACGGCTGGGGTCCGGGTCGGCCGGGCCACGAGTCCCGCGTCGACCAGTCGAGGCCGATGGCCCGACGGCTCGAACAACGGCGCCGCGACGAGCTCTATCGACGCGGCACCGCCCTGATCGCGCGTGGCCTCCACCCGCCGCCGCCGGCCACGGCGACCTGCGTCCGAGAGGGCTACGTCACGCGCCGCCTTCGACTCGTGTCGCGCAAGAGGCGTCGGCCGGAGATCAAGCCGGCCGGCGGCGTTTCTGCCCGAGGCCCGACTCCTTCGCGAGCGCCGATCGCGCCACCGCGTAGTTCGGAGCGACCATCGGGTAGTCGAACGGGAGCCCCCACTTCTCGCGATACTGGTCGGGGGTGAGGCCGTAGGCCGTGCGCAGATGGCGCTTGAGCGTCTTGAACCGCTTCCCGTCCTCGAGACAGATCAGGAAGTCCGGCCCGATCGACTTCTTCACCGACACCGCGGGGGTCAACGGCTCGGGCTGCCGGGTCGCGACGGGCGCGGCGTTGGTGAGCCGCAACGCCGCATGGACGTCGGCGATCAGGCCCGCCAGCCCCGACGTGGGCACCTTGTTGCTGCCGACATAGGCGGAGACGATGCCCACGGTCAGTTCAACGAGGCCTTCATCACTGGTTTCCGTCATTTTCCACCAATCTGCTCTGGGCTCGACAGGGGAGCCGTCTCGGAACTCGATGCTTGGTCCCGAATCACCTTGGTTGGCAAGACGCGAGGGGGCGAGAGGTGAGGCCTCGCCGTCGAGGAGGCCTGCGTCGATGCATCGCTCGAGCACGATCTCGAACAATCGGCGCAACAGATCGCTGTCCCGGAAGCGTCCATGGCGGTTCCGCGAGAAGGTCGAATGGTCGGGCACCCGGCCCTCGAGGCCGAGGCGGAAGAACCAACGATGGGCCAGGTTCAGGTGGACCTCGTCGCACGGTCGACGCTCGGAGCGAATGTCGCGGCAGTAACCGATGATCAGCATTCGGATCATCGGTTCGGGATCGTTCGAAGGACGCCCGGTCGTGCCGTGGAACGGCGTGCGATCCCCGGGCGACCATGGCGGAGATCTCGTCGAGGTACGCCTGCATGGCTTCGGTGCCGATGAAGGGCGGTGTCGAGGCGGCGCCGTCGTCTCGGCCGCCACTCCGGGGAGCCGTCGTGGTCGTGGCAGGCGCCGCGGCGGAAGGATGAAGTTGGAAACAGCCAACGTTGCGTCGCACCTTCGACACGATGTCGGATTTGAAATATAAGAAATCCGTCAACGCTACAATCGGCAAATATTGGTGTATTCATCAATATATCGACTATTCGGCATAATTCATAGTTGTGAAAATCATAGAGATCATGTCGATTTCACATCGACATGTTGGATTGTTCAGACATCGTCGGGAAGAAATTAACTAATTTCACTATTGAGATAATGATAACGATTAGCAATTCTGAAATTACTTCAAATCGTTTAAAAAATCATTCTCATCAAAATTTCAATCGGTTAGAGTTTCGGTCTTCCCATTATCGGGGCTCACGGGAAGCGACACGTCGGGTGGGGTGACGATCCCTCGCTCGACTCGGTCGGGAATCGAAACAGCGACATAAAAAGAAAAGAATACGGGGGAACGAAAGCATGTCAGTGACCAAAACGACCATCGCCTTGGCGTCGGCATTCGGT
>JAFHCF010000016.1:0-29085 GCA_048497495.1 Prosthecomicrobium sp. | reverse complement strand
GTCTTCAATCCACGGGCGGCGTCCGCCCGCCGATCGAGCGGGAGATGTCGTCGGCGGCGCGGCGCACCAGGGGGCCGAGGCGCTCGATCCGGTCGGCCTCGAGCCGTCCGCTCGGACCGGAGATCGACAGGCCGGCGATCGCCTCGCCGTTCTCGTCGAAGACCGGGGCGGCGATGCAGCGCATGCCGCGACTGCGCTCCTCGTCGTCGAGCGACCAGCCGCGTCGGCGGATCAGGTCGAGATCGGCGTGGAGCCGCTCGGCGTCGGTGATGGTGGCGTCGGTGAAGCGCGGCAGGCCCTTGTCGCGGATCAGCCGGACGACCCGTTCGCGCGGCATTTCGGCGAGCAGGGCCTTGCCGATGCCGGAGGCGTGGGCATGGCGGCGCTCGCCGGCGCGGAAGAAGGCGCGGATCGGCTCGTGGCTCTCGATCTGGGCGATGAAGACGACGTCGCCGCCCTCGAGGATGCCGATGTTGGCGGTCTCGCCGGTCGCCTCCATCAGGTCGCGCATCACCGGGCGGCCCATGGTCGCCACCTTGAAGCGACGGTGGAAGGCCTGGCCGACGCGGAAGGCCTCGACGCCGATCACCCAGGTCTGGTCCTCCTCGGCCGCTTCGACGAAGCCGTGGGCGGCGAGCGTGGCGAGCAGGCGATGGACGGTGGAGGCGGGAAGGTCGCTCTCCTTGGCCAGCGTCGTCAGGGTGACGCCGTCGGCGCCGGCGAGGATCTCCAGGAGCCGCAGGGCGCGGTCGAGCGCCTGCACCGACGCGGCGGGCGCGGCGGCCGTCGTCCCGCGTGGTCGTCCGCGCATCGGCTTGCCGGTTCGTGCCATATCCGTCTCCGCTTCTTCATCGGCGACCACCAAAGCAGAAATGGAAAATATTTTCAATATTCTCGTCGACGTAGCCGTGAAATGAATATTATAATAAATAAATCAATAAGTTGAATCTGAATCAAATTCGATGAAAAAAGTTTCCAGAAAAATTGACGAGGGCGATGGCGGACGGCATTCTGGCGGGCAACGAGATCCGCTGCCGCCCGGCGCGGGCGCGAACGATTGCCCAGGAGTGCCTCGATGGCTCATGTCCGCATCGCCGATCTGAGGATCGACCCCGAACTCGCCGCCTTCGTCGCCGACGAGGCCTGCCCGGGCAGCGGCATCACGGCGGAAGCCTTCTGGACCGGCTTCGCCGCCGTTCTCGCCGATCTGGCGCCGAGGAACGCCGCGCTGCTCGCCACCCGCGACGCGCTCCAGGCCCGCATCGATGCCTGGCACCTGGAGCGGCGCGGGCGTCCGCACGACGCGGCGGCCTATCGCGCCTTCCTGGAGGAGATCGGCTATCTCCTGCCGGAACCGGTGGCGGCGCCGATCACCACGGCGGGTGTCGACGACGAGATCGCCCGTCTCGCCGGGCCGCAGCTGGTGGTTCCGATCAACAATCCGCGCTATGCGCTGAACGCCGCCAACGCCCGTTGGGGCAGCCTCTACGACGCGCTCTACGGCACCGACGCGCTCGGCGACCTGCCCGAGGGCGGCGGCTATGATCCGGCGCGCGGCGCCCGCGTCGTCGCGGCGGCCAAGGCGCATCTCGACGGGATCGCGCCGCTCGCCAAGGGCGGGTGGGCCGACGTCGTCGGCTTCACGGTGGAGAACGGCGCCCTGCTCGTCTCGCTCGCCGACGACCGCATGTGCGGTCTCGCCGATCCGCAGGGCTTCGCCGGCTTCCGCGGCGAACCCGAGCGGCCGAGCGCACTGCTCTTCCGCCACAACGGGCTTCATGCCGAGGTGGTCATCGATCGCTCGACCCCGGTCGGGGCGAGCGATCCGGCGGGCATCTCCGACGTGATCCTCGAGTCGGCGCTGTCCTCGATCATGGACATGGAGGACTCGGTCGCCGCCGTCGACGCGAGCGACAAGGTCGCGGTCTATCGCTCGTGGCTCGGCCTGATGAAGGGCACGTTGGAGGAGACATTCGAGAAGGGTGGCCGGCCGATGACCCGCCGTCTCGCGCCCGACCGACGCTTCACCGCGCCGGACGGATCGGAGCTGGTGTTGCACGGCCGCGCCCTGATGCTCGCCCGCAACGTCGGCCATCACATGTCGACCGACGCGGTCAGCGACGCGAACGGCGCCGAGATCCCCGAGACCTTCCTCGACTGCGCCGTCACCGCGCTGGTCGCCCGCCACGATCTCTTCGGCGGCGGCGATTTCCGCAATTCGCGGACGGGGTCGGTCTACATCGTCAAGCCGAAGCTGCACGGGCCGGCGGAAGTGGCGCTGGCGGCCGAGCTCTTCGGGCGGATCGAGGACGTGGTCGGCCTGCCGCGCGACACGTTGAAGATGGGCATCATGGACGAGGAGCGCCGCACCACGGTGAACCTCGCGGCGTGTATCGCCGCCGCCGCCTCGCGGGTGGTCTTCATCAACACCGGCTTCCTCGACCGCACCGGCGACGAGATCCACACGGCGATGGAGGCCGGCCCCGTCGTCCGCAAGAACGAGATGAAGGGCTGCTCCTGGATCACCGCCTACGAGAATTCCAACGTCGACGTCGGCCTGAGGATGGGCCTGCCGGGCCGCGCCCAGATCGGCAAGGGCATGTGGGCGGCACCGGACCGGATGGCCGACATGCTGACCCAGAAGATCGGCCACCCGCGATCGGGCGCCAACACCGCCTGGGTGCCGTCGCCGACGGCAGCGACGCTGCATGCGCTGCATTATCACGAGGTCTCGGTCGCCGAGCGACAGAAGGAACTGGCGACACGCGTGCCGGCGAGCCTCGACGATATCCTGACGCTGCCGCTCGCCACCTCGAACTTCGCGCCCGACGCCGTCCAGGAAGAGCTCGACAACAACGCGCAGGGCATCCTCGGCTACGTCGTGCGCTGGGTCGATCTCGGCGTCGGCTGTTCCAAGGTGCCGGACATCCACGACGTCGGCCTGATGGAAGACCGCGCGACGTTGCGCATCTCCTCCCAGCACATCGCCAACTGGCTCGCCCACGGCATCGCCACCGAGACCCAAGTGGTCGCGACGATGAAGCGCATGGCGCAGGTGGTCGATCGCCAGAACGCCGGCGATCCGCTCTATCGGCCGATGGCGCCGGGCTTCGACGGGCCCGCCTTCCGCGCCGCGCTGGCGCTGGTCTTCGAGGGGCGGGCGCAACCCAACGGCTACACCGAGTTCCTGCTGACCCGGTTCCGCCGCGAGGCGAAGGCGCTCGCCCGAGAGCCTGTGGTCGGGTGACGCGGGTCGAGCCGCCGAGACCCGTCGACGCCTCCATCGCGAAATGGTAAGGATTCTTGACCACTCGCCGTCCCGCCGCCGAGGCCCCGCCCATGTCGCTCACGATGCCCACGCCCGAGCCGGAGATCCTGGCCAACCGCGACGACATCGTCGCGCGCCTCCAGGCGATCGTCCGGCCCGGCAACGTCATTCACCTCGCTCGTGAACTCACCGCCTACGAGTGCGACGCGCTGACGATGTATCGCCAGCCGCCGCTGGTGGTGGTGCTGCCGGAAACGGTCGCCGAGGTCTCGGCGATCATGCGGTTGGCGCAAGAGCTCAACGTCAAGGTGGTGCCGCGCGGCTCGGGGACGTCGCTCTCCGGCGGGGCGCTGCCGCTCGCCGACGGCATCCTGCTCGGCATGTCGAAATTCAACCGCATCCTCGACGTGGATTTCGAGAACCGCTGCGCCGTGGTCCAGCCGGGCGTCACCAATCTCGCCATCACCCGGGCGGTCGAGCACAAGGGCTTCTATTACGCCCCGGATCCGTCGTCGCAGATCGCCTGTTCGATCGGCGGCAACGTCGCGGAGAACGCCGGCGGGGTGCATTGCCTGAAGTATGGGCTGACCGCCAACAATCTGCTCGGGCTCGAGATGGTGCTGATCGGCGGCGAGGTGATCCGCCTCGGCGGCAAGCATCTCGACAGCGACCTCTACGACCTGATGGGGGTGATCACCGGCTCGGAGGGCCTGCTCGGCGTCCTCACCGAGGTCACGGTGCGCATTCTGCAGAAGCCGCAGGTGGCGCGCGGGGTGCTGCTCGGCTTCCCATCCGTGGAGGCCGGCGCCGACTGCGTCGCGGCGATCATCGCCGAGGGGATCATCCCCGGCGGCATGGAGATGATGGACAAGGCGGCGATCGACGCGGCCGAGGCGTTCCAGCCCTGCGGCTATCCGGAGGACGCGCGCGGGCTGGTGATCGTCGAACTCGACGGCACCCCGGCCGAGGTCGATCATCTGACCGAGGAGGTGGCGAAGATCGCGCGCGGGCGCGGCGCCACGTCCGTGCACGTGTCGAGCGGCGAGGCGGAGCGGCTGCGCTACTGGTCGGGCCGCAAGAACGCCTTTCCGGCGGTCGGCGCCATCGGGCCGGACTATCTGTGCATGGACGGCACGATTCCGCGCAAGGAACTGGCGCGGGTGTTGAAGCGGATGGACGGTCTGGCGGTCGAGCACGGGTTGCGGGTCGCCAACGTCTTCCACGCCGGCGACGGCAATCTCCATCCGCTGATCCTCTACGACGCGGCGATCCCCGGCGACATCGAGAAGGCGGAAGCCTTCGGCGCCGACATCCTCAGGCTCTGCGTCGAGGTCGGCGGGGTGCTCACCGGCGAGCACGGGGTCGGGGTGGAGAAGCGCGACCTGATGGGCGCGATGTTCACCGAGATCGATCTCGACCAGCAGATGCGGGTGAAATGCGCCTTCGACGAAGCCGGCCGGCTCAATCCCGGCAAGGTCTTCCCGACACTCAACCGCTGCGCCGAGTTGGGTTACATGCACGTGCGGGGCGGGGCTCTGCCCTTCCCCGAGATCCCGAGGTTCTGAGGCGATGGCGACGCTCACCCCCCGCGACGAGGCCGATCTCGTCGACATCGTCCGCGACGCCCGCGCCGGCGCGGCGCGGCTCGAGATCCTCGGTCGCGGCACCCGCCGCCGGCTCGGCCGGCCGGTCGAGGCGGCGAACGCGGTCGATCTCTCGGGCCTTTCCGGCATCACCCTCCACGAGCCGTCGGAACTGGTGATGACGGCGCGGGCGGGGACCCCGCTCGGCGAGATCGCCGCGACACTCGCGGCGTCCGGCCAGGAACTCGCCTTCGAGCCGATCGAACACACCGCGCTCCTCGGTCATGCGCCGGGTTCGGGCACGGTCGGCGGCCTCGTCGGCGTCGCGGCGGCGGGATCGCGGCGACTGAAGGTCGGTTCGGCGCGTGACCACATCCTCGGCTTCCGGGGGGTGAACGGCGCGGCGCAGGCCTTCAAGTCGGGTGGACGGGTGATGAAGAACGTCACCGGCTTCGATCTGTCGAAACTGGTCACCGGATCCTACGGCACGCTGGCGATCCTGTCGGAGGTGACCTTCAAGGTCCTGCCGCGCCCGGAGACGGAAGAGACGGTGGCGATCCTCGGGCTCGACGACTGGAAGGGACTTTCGCTGTTGCGCGAAGCCTCGGGCAGCCGGCAGGAGATCTCCTGCCTCGCCCATCTGCCGGCCGGTCTCCACGGCCCCTTCGGCGCCACGTCGGCGACACTGTTGCGGCTCGAGGGGCCGGCGATCTCGGTGGTCGGCCGGGAGGCCGATCTCACGGCGCGCTATCGCGGCGCGGGCGAGATCGAGATCCTCGGCGAGGCCGCATCGCGCACCCTGTGGGCGGATCTCCGGGAAGCCGTGCCGGTCGCCGGTGGCGAGGCGCAGGTGTGGCGGCTGTCGGTGACGCCGAGCGAGGGGGCGGGCGTGGTCGAGACGCTGCGCAGCAATCATCTGCCGTTGATCGGCTGGTTCTACGACTGGGCCGGCGGCCTCGTCTGGCTCGCGGTCGAGCCGCGTTGGGACGGCCATGCCGAGACGGTCCGGCGGGCCGTCGACGCGGTCGGCGGCCACGCGACGCTGGTGCGCGCCGACGAGACGGTGCGCGCGAGCGTGCCGGTGTTCCATCCCCAGCCGCCGGCGCTCGCGGGATTGACCCGGCGGGTCAAGGCGGCCTTCGATCCGGCGGGCCTGTTCAATCCCGGTCGGCTGAGCGGGGAGGCGTGAGGTCATGCAGACGAACTTCCTGCCCCATCTCCTCGCCGATCCCGACACGGCGCTCGCCGAGAAGATCCTGCGCAAATGCGTCCACTGCGGCTTCTGCATCGCCACCTGCCCGACCTTCCTCGAACTCGGCGACGAGCTCGACAGTCCACGCGGCCGCATCTACCTGATCAAGGGGATGCTGGAGGAGGGCCGCCCGGCGGACGCGGAGACGGTGAAGCATCTCGATCGCTGCCTGTCGTGCCTGGCGTGCATGACCACCTGCCCCTCGGGTGTGGACTACATGCATCTGGTCGACCATGCCCGCACCCATGTGGAGGAGACCTATCGCCGGCCGCTGGTCGATCGGATGGTCCGTCGCGGGCTGGCGATCGTGCTGACGCGGCCGACGCTGTTCCGCTTCGCCCTGATCGGGGCGAAGGTCCTCGCCGGCGGACTGTCGGTCGCCACGGCGATCGGCCGGGTGACCCGGCTCGGAGCCCCGCTCGGGCGGCTCGCCGGGAGGCTTCCCCCCCGCTGGGTGCTGCCGGTCAGGGCGGTGGCGACCCGTCTTTCGGCCTCGCTCCAGCTTCTGCCCGCCAGCCTGCCGAGGCCGTCGTCGATCGAGCGGCCCCAGGTGGTGCCGGCGGTGGGTGAGCGGCGGATGCGGGTGGCGGTGCTCAACGGCTGCGCCCAGCCGGCGCTCGACCCGGGCATCAACGACGCCACCGTGCGGCTCCTGACCCGGCTCGGCGCCGAGGTGGTGGTGGCGAGGAAGATCGGCTGCTGCGGCGCGCTCGAGCATCACATGGGCGAGGAGGCCCGGGCGCATGCCCACGCGGCGCGCAACGTCGAGGCCTGGTCGGCGGAGATCGCCGCCGGCGGGCTCGACCGGATCGTCGTCTCGACCTCGGGCTGCGGCACCATGGTCAAGGACTACGGCCACATGTTCCGCAACGACCATGGTCTGGCGGTGAAGGCGTCGCGGGTCTCGGCGATCGCCCGCGACATCACCGAGGTGGTGGCCGAGCTCGATCTCGCCGCGGCGCTGGTCGCGGGACCGCGACCGAAGCTCGCCTATCATTCCGCCTGTTCGATGCAGCACGGGCAGAAGATCACCATCCTGCCGATGCGACTGCTCGAGACCGCCGGCTTCGAGGTGCTCCCGGTGCCGGAGGGCCACGTGTGCTGCGGCTCGGCCGGCACCTACAATCTGCTGCAGCCCGAACTCGCCGGACGCCTGCGCGAGCGCAAGATCGTCAACATCGCCTCGACCGGGGTCGCGGCGGTGGCGACCGGCAACATCGGCTGCATCATGCAGCTCGGCTCGGGGCTCGACATGCCGATCCTCCACACCGTCGAACTGCTCGACTGGGCGACCGGCGGGCCGTTGCCGGCCAAGCTCGCCGCCCTCGTCGAACCCGCCTGATCCCTCTCCAAACGGAAAGACCGACCATGACCGATCTCTCGCTCGCCACCGCCCAGGCCATCGCCAGCCACTCGCTCGGAGTGGCGCGCGAACGGGGCTTCAAGCCGATGGCGGTGGTCGTCCTCGACGCGCGCGGTTCGCTCAAGGCGGCGGCGGCGGAAGACGGCTGCCCGATCCTGCGGTGGGAAGTGGCGCTCGGCAAGGCCAACGTCTGTGTCAAGTTCGGCTCCGGCGGCCGGCGGATCAACGCCATCGCGACGGAACGCCCGCACTTCTTCGTCGGCCTGACGACGCTGTTCGGCAATCAGGGCGCGGTGCCGGTGCCCGGCGGCGTGCTGATCCGCGACCGCGACGGCAATCTCGTCGGCGGCTGCGGCATGTCGGGCGACACCTCCGACAACGACGAGGCGGCGCTGGTGGCGGCGATCGAGGCGGCGGGGCTGGTGGCCGACTGCGGCTGAGGAGAACGCGCGGCCGACCCCGGTACGCCCGCCTGGGCGCGCCGGGGGGCGATCTCCGGCTCAGGCGGCCGGCTCGAACACCATTACGGGGAGATCGGGCGTCTGCATGACCGATGCCCGCACCGGTATCGGCCCCGCGGCGAAGACCGCCTCGAGCGCCGCCGGCGTCGCTTCGATGCCGCGCACGATCGCCTGCACGATCACCCCTTCGTCGAGCCGGATGTGACCGTAGACGTAGGGCGCGATCGATTCGAAGCGCGGATGGCAGGCGGGCGTGATGTTGTGGCTGGCGAAGAGCAGGGTGCCCTTGCCGGACAACGTCGTCCATTCGACGTCGAAACTGCCGCAGTGTTCACAGCAGTTGGTGGGCGGGAAGGTGATCTTCCCACACTGGCGGCAGCGCCGAGCCTCGAGCCTGCCCTCACGCAACGCCTCGTAGAAGGTGCGAATGGCGGAGTCCTGGAGGACTGCGGTATCCATGGTCGTCTCCTTTCTCGGTCACAGCGTGGCGAGCACGATGGTCGTGCCGATCATCGCGTAGCCGTGGGTGTGGATCATCGACGTCGCCGGCGGCGTCGGGATCTGCCGGCCACCGGCTGTCCCGCGCATCTGCTGCACGGCCTCGTAGGTGTCCGAACCGGCACTCGCCGCCCAGGCATGGCCGAAGGCGTGGCGACCGCCGTGGGTCGACATCGGCCGGTCGCCGTCGAAGCGCAGGCGCCCGTCGCGGGCATAGTCCAACGCCTTGCCGGGCTCGATGTAGCCGATCATCTCGGCGGTGCAGAGGCTCGAGATGTGCGAGCAGTCGTGGGTGTGGAGATAGTCGACGTCGCCGACGTCGACACCCGACATCTCCATCGCCGCGGCGACCGAGCGACGGTCGAACGCCCAATCGGTCGGATCCTCGTCGTACCAGGGCAGATCGCGATACGAGATGCCGAAGCCCTTGAACTCCACCGGCTTGGTTCCGGGCCGCACCAGATCGGGCCGGGTCAGGACCATCGCCGAGGCGCCGTCCGCGGTGGTCACCAGGCTCATCAGACGCGACGGCCAGGCGACGAACGGATTGTGCTCCGACTTCCAGAAGGCATAGGGATCCGCGAAACCGTGCCGGATCGCCTTCGCCTCCAACGTTTCCTGGTTGTTCGCCTTGGGCGTCAGCGAACCGTGCAGACAGCGGGTGCGGCAGAGTTCGAACATGCCGCGATCGAAATCCTCGATCGACACGCCGTATTTGCGGCAGTAGCCGAGCGCGACGATCCCGTTGTAGCTTGAGAAGATGTCGTAGCCCTGCGGAACCTGATAGGCCTGATTGACCGCCATGTCGGTCCACATCCAGGTCATCTGGTGGGAGATCGGTTCCCGCTCCCACGGGCTCATCCCCTTGACCTTGGTTCGCGTCGTCTCCACCCCGACCACCAGGACGGTGTCATAGGCGCCGGAGGCGATCGCCATCGCCGCCATCGCCGCGCCGACATTGGTGGTCGAGCATTGCGCCTCGAAATGAACGCCGGCCTTGAATTGGCCGCCCAACCATTTCGACAGTTGCGTATAGGTGGCGGGCAACTGCGAGGAATGAACCATCGCATTGCCGACGAAGACCGCATCGACATCGGGGCCTGTGATCCCCGCGTCCTCGAGCGCCTCCCGCGCGGCTCGCGCCGCGAGTTCCTGTAGGCTCAAACCACGGATTTCCGGGGTTTCGAGCAGATCGCCGAAACGCGTGCAGCCCACGCCCGCGACGACGACACGTTCTCTCAATTTGTTGGCCATGATTGAAATCTCCCTGAGGAGGAGGATGTGCGAATGGCCGACAGAGATAAGCGACTGCCCCACCCTTCGCATGCGATCATTTCGGGATCGAGAAAGTTCAATTCAAGTGATCGCGTGTGAAAATCGACGTGTCATTTTGACGCTATACATAGATTGTATCTGAAATGTTATTAAATGGAATTTCAGCTTAAATCATATGATAGTTTTTTATTGTTGGTCTACAGCAACGGTAGATCGTTAGATGAAATCAGATTGATCGAGATCTCGTGATATCTATATTTCGGGCGATACGACATATCGTCCGCATGTGCCTCCGATCGTCGGTGGTCGATGGGCGTTCGACCGCATGCTCCGACGTCGCGACATCCGCTCGAAGGGGCACCCGCCGGACTGTCGAAGAAGCAACTGGTGGAACTCGCCGAGATCGTCGAGACCGGTCGCGAGCGCGCGGTCCACGGCGTCGTCGGGTGACGGCGGATCGACCTGAGGAAGGTCGTCTTCGAGCGCTTCGGCGTCGACGACCACGAGCCGCCATCGGCAGGATCTCGAAGGCGATCGGCTTCGCCCACATCGGCGCCCGCCCCCGGCAGCGTCGATACCGCCCGCGATGCCTGGCGCGGGCTCGCCGACAAGCCCGAGGCCATCACCTCCATCGGAAGGCGCGACTGGGCTCATGTCGGTCGGACACGAGGCCGTCGGTGTCAGGCCTTCGGCGGGCAGGTGGTCTCGCGCAGGCGCAGTTCGGGCTTGACCAGCACCCGCATCTCGGGCGGGGTTCGACCGGCGATGACCTCGAGCAGGGTCAGGGCGGCGAGGCGGCCGACTTCCTGCTGGCCGTTCCACACCGAGGTGAGGCCGGGCGACCAGACCGAGGCCTCGTCGATGTCGTCGTAGCCGGTCAGCGAGATGTCGCGGCCGGGATCGATGCCGCGCCGCCTGAGTTCCATCATCATGCCGAAGGCGAGGAGATCGTTGAAGCAGACGATCGCCGTCGGATGGGCGGCGAGGACGTCGCCGCAGATGTCGCGGCCGGCGCGGCGGCTCGAGGCGGCGGGGAACTCCAGCGCCGGATCGATCGGGATGCCGGCGTCGCGCAGCGCGTCCTCGTAGCCGGCGCGGCGTTCGGAGGCGCTGGAGGAATCCTGCTGGCCGCCGACCAGCGCGATGCGGCGATGGCCGAGGCCGATCAGGTGATCGACGGCGTAGCGCAGGCCGGTGCGGTCGTCGCCTCGGATGATCGGGATCTCGTCGAGACCGGGAAGGCCGCGCGCGATCAACACGGTCGGCAGGCCGGCGTCGGCGATGCGGGTGACGTCGGACGCCTTGGAGCCGACCGCCGGGCACAGGATCATGCCGTCGGCGCGATATTGCAGCAGCGTCTCCATGAAGACGCGCTGGCGTTGGAGATCGTCGCCGTGATTGTAGAGGATGACGGTCTGGCCGAGCCGTCCGAGCTCGACCTCGACCGCCGAGACCAGTTCGGCGAAATAGGGGTTGAGGATGTCGTGGACGACGACGCCGACGATGTTGGTGCGCGCGGTGCGCAGGGACGCGGCCGAACGGTTGTAGATGTAGCCGAGTTCCTCGGCGAGCGTGTGGACCCGTCGACGGGTCTCCTCGGCCACCAACTGCGAATTGCGCAGGGCGAGCGATACGGTCGCCGTGGAGAGATCCAGCTTCTCCGCGATCATCGCCAGGGTCAGTCGCCGCTTGGGCGTGGCTCCACCGCTTTCCATCTGTCTTCGACCACCGTTCGATCTGTCGTCGCGATCGGTCATGTCGACCGGTCGAGAATCGTTTGTGACGGAACCCTCGAGAGTCCGCAACAGGATACCTGTCGGACCTGAATTTCCCGCGCCTTGATGCAGGTCATGGCGACGCGGCGAGGGCGACGTTTCGTCGCCCCCGTTCCTGTTGGACCAGCCACAGGCCGCTGGCGATGACCACCGCGCCGCCCGAAAGCGTCCAGTATCCGGGCACGTCGCCGAACACCAGCCAACCGGAGAGCGTCATCCAGACGATCTGGGTGTAGATGAAGGGCGACAGCATCGAAGCCGGGGCGCGGGTGGAGGCGAGGATGAAGAGGAAGTGGCCCAGCGCCCCGCACAGGCCGGCGACCACCAGCAGGGCCCATTCGAGGCCCTGCGTCGGCCACACCCAGATCGCCGGCATGAAGGGGGCGAGCAGCACGACCGGCAGGGCGGCGGAGAGCACCAGCAGGCTCGCGGCGGAATCGACACTGGACAGCTTGCGGGTGGCGATGACGTAGCCGGCATAGCAACCGGCGCTGGCGAAGGCCCAGAGCATCGCCGGATCGAAATGCGACGGCGTCGGCCGGGTCACCATCAGGACGCCGACGAAGCCGACGGCGATCGCGCCCCACCGTCGTCCGCCGATGGTCTCTCCGAGCAGAGGCACCGACAGGACGGCGACCAGAAACGGCACGCCGAAACTGATCGACATGGTCTCGGCCAGTTGCAGATGGCGAAGCGCCAGGAAATTGAAGACCGTCGAGCCGAGCAGGAAGAGGGCGCGCAGGCCCTGCAACCAGGGCCGGCGCGTGGTCCAGGCGCCGCGCACCGTCAGCGGGTTGAAGACGATCGACGCGGCGATGACGGCGACGAGGTAGCGGAAGAAGGTGATCTCGAACGGCGGCAGGGTGTGGACGAGCCACTTCGCCGAGGTGTCGATGCCGGTGAAGCAGAGGAGAGCCGCCATCATCAGCCCGATGCCGGTGAGGCGTCGCAACCTTTCGGCGCGGCCATCCTGCGAGAGCGGGGCCGCCGGTCGTCTCTCGTCCACCGATGTGGTCCTTTCGATCCCGTCGCGTCATCGAACCGATCTTCGTCGGTCGTCGCGCCAGGGCACGGCCATTCGCCGACGGCCACCGGATGTGGCCGCAGGATCTAGGTAGCGGTCCGGATCGAACAGGTCCAGCGCGGCGAAGCGTCGGCGGGCGAATGGCTGCCATGTCCATTCGGCGGCGCCGGTTCGGGACCGAACCACACGCCCTCGCGGCCGCGCGAACCGCGTCGGACCGCGCGAACCGGGGAGATCACTCCTCCGGATCGTCCTCCGGTTCCTCGGCCGCCTCGGCCTCGTCGAGCGGATCGAGTTGGAGGGTGAGGTTGCGCTCGATGGTGCGCAGGAGCTTGCGCAGCTTCTTGCGATCCTTGTCGTCGAAGCCGGCCAGCGCCTCGCGCTCGATCCGCTTCCAGATGCGGTCGATCTCGTCGATCTTGGCCTTGCCCTCGTCGGTGAGGTGGACACGGGCGAGACGGCCGTCGGTCGGGGAGGGGACGCGCTTCAGGAGGTTCTGGGCGGAGAGCCGCGACACCATCTTGGTGACCGTCGGCGGCTGGACGCCGAGCGCCTGGGCGAGTTGGCTCATGGTGCGGCCATCCTCGTCGGAGAGCGCCTTCAGCACCGCTTCCTGCCCGGCATGCAGTCCGATCCGGCTGAGATGCGCACCGGAACGGGCCCGGTGCGCCTTGGCGGCCATGGCGAGGCGATGGGTGACGGACTTGCGATGTTGAAAGGTCATGTTCGACACCTAGCGGTCCGACGTTTCGGTTCTATGACAGCCGCCGTAGCAGACTAACCATTCCTCTCCCGCCCGTCGACCCTGGGCCGGGGAGGCGCGCCGGCGTCACCCGCCGATGGCGTCGCGCAGCAGCGCCGAGACCTCGGCGCAGGCCTCGGCATATTCGGGGCGATCGCGCAGGCTCTCGTCGCGCGGGCCGGCGAAGTCGATCCGCCGCTGCGCGACGATACGGCCGGGGGCGGCGGCCATCACCGCGACGCGGTCCGACAGGAACACCGCCTCATAGACCGAATGGGTGACGAAGATCACCGTCCAGCCCTCGCTGGTCTTCAGCCGGAGAAGTTCTGCGTTGAGCCGGAAACGGCCGATTTCGTCGAGGGCGGCGAAGGGTTCGTCCATCAGCAGGACACGGGGGCGGTGGACCAGGGCGCGGGCGATCGAGGCGCGCATGCGCATGCCGCCGGAAAGTTCGCGTGGCCGGGCATTCGCCGCCTGCGCCAAGCCGACGCGATCGAGAGCCGCGGCGACGCGTTCGCCGATCTCCGCCGCCGGGCGGCGGGCGATGCGCAGCGGCAGGGCGACGTTGTCGTGGACGCTCGCCCAGGGCATCAGGGTGGGGTCTTGAAAGACGAAGCCGACGTCCCGCGTCGGGGCGATCACCCGGCCGTGGTCGGCGGTCTCGAGGCCGGCGGCGATGCGCAACAGCGTCGACTTGCCGCAGCCGGACGGGCCGATGAGCGTCAGGAATTCGCCCGCCGCGACGGTGAGCGAGACGTCGGCGAGAGCCTCGGTGCCGTTGGCGAAGGTCTTGGCGACGTGCTCGAAGACGACCGGCGGAGTCGAGAGCGGCGACGGCGCGGTGGTCGAGCGGCGGGGTATGGGCGTCGGCGTCACGGGGCGTTGCTCCAGGGGCTCGGCGGCGAGCCTATCGGAGAGGGGGCACGAGGTCGATGAGGGACACGGTTCGGCCGGTCACGACGGGGATGGTCGACCCTCACCGGGGCGCCGTTCGGGCAGATGCGCCGGCGCCATCCATCCGCTAGGCTGACGGCGTCGGACAGGGGAGATCGCATGCGTCTGTGGCTGAAGGATCCGCTCGCCATCCTCGCGGAGGATGCGGAGCGCGGCGTCGTCGTCGAGGGGAGCCGGATCGTCGAGCGGGTCGGGCGCGGGCGCGAACCCGCGGCGCCGGTCGACGCGGTGTTCGACGCCTCCCGCCACGTGGTGCTGCCGGGCCTCGTCAACACCCACCACCACGTCTACCAGACGCTGACCCGGGCCCACCCGCGGGCCATCAACAAAGAACTCTTTCCCTGGCTGAAGGCGCTCTATCCGATCTGGACCAAGGGTTTGAACCCGGAGGCCTTCCGGCTGGCGGTGCGTCTCGCCGGCACCGAGTTGATGATGTCGGGGGCAACCACGGCCGCCGATCATCACTATGTCTTCCCGGCGGGCCTCGAGGACGCGGTCGACATCGAGGTCGACGAGGCGCGCGCCCTGGGGCTCCGGATGACGGTGTCGCGCGGCTCGATGAACCTGTCGGAGGAGGACGGTGGCCTGCCGCCGAAGGCGGCGGTGCAGGACGAGGACACGATCCTCGCCGACAGCGAGCGGGTGATCGGCGCCTACCACGAGCGCGGGCCGGGGGCGCGGATCCAGATCGCGCTGGCGCCGTGCTCGCCCTTCTCGGTGACCAGGTCGTTGATGGAGAAGACGGCGCGGTTGGCGGCGAAGCACGATTGCCGGCTCCACACCCATCTCGCCGAGACGCAGGACGAGAACGCCTTCTGTCTCGAGACGTTCCAATGTCGGCCGGTCGACTATCTCGAGGAGGTCGGCTGGATGGGCGATCGCACCTGGCTCGCCCACGGCATCCACTTCAACGACGACGAGATGGCGCGGCTCGGCCGTCACGGCGTCGGGGTGTGCCATTGCCCGACCTCCAACATGGTGCTGGCCTCCGGCCATTGCCGGACGCGGGAGCTGGAAGCGGCGGGCGTCGCCGTCGGGCTCGGGGTCGACGGTTCGGCGTCGAACGACAATTCGAACCTGATGGAAGGGGTGCGCCACGCCCTGATGATCAACCGGCTGACCTACGACGCCACGGTGACCCATCTCGACGCGCTGCGCTGGGCGACCGAGGGCTCGGCGCGCTGTCTCGGGCGGAGCGACATCGGGCGGATCGTCGAGGGGTGTGAAGCGGATCTGGCGCTGTTCACCCTCGACGAGCTGCGCTTCTCCGGCGCCGGCGATCCGCTCGCCGCGCTGGTCTTGTGCGGGGCGCATCGCGCCGACCGGGTGATGATCGCCGGGGATTGGATGGTCGTCGACGGGATGCCGTTGCATGTGGACGTCGAGCGCCTCAGGTGGGAACATGGGAACGCGGCGAAACGGTTTATCGAGGAGATGTAGAGCCGTGGGCCGTAGGGTGCATTAGGCGAAGCCGTAATGCACCGTCGGCGTTCGAGGTGCGCGCCGACGGTCGTCAAGGTTCCCCACCGGCTCGGCCGGTGCATTACGGCTTCGCCTAATGCACCCTACGCATCCACGCATCCACGCATCCACGCATCCTACGAAGACGACGAATTCATCCGAGGTTCCCCCATGCCGCCACGCCGCTTCTGGTCCGACCTCACCACCGAAGATTTCCGCCGGCCCAACGTCGCCGACTGGATCGCCGTGCTTCCCGTGGCGGCGATCGAGCAGCACGGGCCGCATCTGCCGCTCGCCACCGACACGATCATCGCCGACGGCCATGTGGCGCGCGCGATCGAGCGGCTACCGGCGGAGATCCCGGCGGTGTTCCTGCCGACGCAAGCCGTCGCCTGGTCGGTCGAGCACGTCTCCTCGCCCGGCACCCTGACGCTCGACTGGGACACGGTGACGCGCGCCTGGCTCGAGATCGGCGCCTGCGTGGCGCGTTCCGGCCTGCGCAAGCTCGTCGTCGTCAATGCCCACGGCGGCAACGTTCCCGTCATGGACATGGTGACGCGGGAGTTGCGCGTGCGGCACGACATGCTGGCGGTCGCCACCTCGTGGTCGCGCTTCGGCCGGCCGCCGGGGCTCTTCGACGAACGCGAGCGCAAGTTCGGTATCCACGGCGGCGACATCGAGACCTCGATGGTGATGGCGCTGCGGCCCGATCTGGTGCGCGTCGAGATGCTCGCCGACTTTCCGTCCGCCCAGATGCAATACGAGACCGAATTCACCCACCTGCGCGCCTATGGCCCGAGCCAGTTCGGGTGGAAGGCGCAGGACCTCAACCCGACCGGGGCGATCGGCGCGGCGATCCTGGCGACGGCGGCCAAGGGCGAGGCGGCGATCGACCATGCGGTGACCGGTTTCATCGAACTCCTCGCCGACGTCGCCGTGTTCTCGCCCGATCGGCTGTGGCGGACGCCGGGCTGAGCGCGGCGGGCCGGTGCCGATCACCGGCGCCTCAGGGCAATGTGATCACGAAACCGGTCGCGATTTCGCCTCGAGTTGCGTTATGATGGCTCTCCGGCGTGCCGATGATCGGGCGCCGGTCGAACGAGGGGATCGCCCAGGCCGGGGATCACCTCGGGATCGGACCATTCAGATCCCGAACAGAACGAGGGCGCACCACTCATGGCCCAGGCACCTTCCCTTCCCGCGCTCGCCTCGCTCGAAGGCGGCCTGTCTCGCTATCTCGACGAGATCCGCCGCTTCCCGATGCTGCAGCCTCAGGAAGAGTACATGCTCGCCAAGCGTTGGCGCGAGCACCAGGATTCCAAAGCCGCCGAACGTCTCGTCACCTCGCATCTGCGACTGGTGGCCAAGATCGCCATGGGCTATCGCGGCTACGGCCTGCCGATCGCCGAGGTGATCTCGGAGGGTAACGTCGGATTGATGCAGGCGGTCAAGCGCTTCGAGCCGGAGAAGGGTTTCCGGCTGGCGACCTATGCCATGTGGTGGATCAAGGCGGCGATCCAGGAGTACATCCTGCGCTCCTGGTCGCTCGTCAAGATGGGCACGACCGCCAACCAGAAGCGGCTGTTCTTCAATCTGCGGCGGGTCAAGAGCCAGCTCCAGGCGCTCGACGAGGGCGACCTCCACCCCGATCACGTCAAGACCATCGCCACCAAGCTCGGCGTCACCGAGAACGACGTGGTCTCGATGAACCGGCGGCTCGGCGGCGACGCCTCGCTCAACGCGCCGGTGCGCGCCGACGAGGAAGGGGCGGAGTGGCAGGACTGGCTGGTCGATCAGGCCGAGGACCAGGAGACCACGCTGGCCAACAGCCAGGAACTCGACGGCCGCAAGGCGCTGCTCGGCAAGGCGCTGGGCATTCTCAACGAGCGCGAACGGCGCATCTTCGAGGCGCGGCGGCTGGCCGAGGACCCGATCACCCTCGAGGAACTCTCGACCGAGTTCGGCATCAGCCGCGAGCGGGTGCGCCAGATCGAGGTGCGGGCCTTCGAGAAGGTTCAGGACGCGGTGATGAAGGGCGCCGGCGCGCCCCAGCCGGCGTGACCATGTGGGCGAGGATCGGCAACCGCTTCGACGATCTCTTCGATCACCTGGGCGCGCCGCTTCGGCGTGTCCGCGAGCGTGACGGGGCGCGGGAATTCTCCATCCGCACCGTCGTTCTCGGTGTCGCGATGGTGATCTCGCTCTTGTCGCTGGCCGAGTGGACGACCGGCAATCTGATGGTGATCGGCTCCTTCGGGGCGTCGAGCATCCTGGTCTTCACCGTTCCGGATTCCGAATTCGCCCAGCCGTGGAACGTCGTCGGCGGCCATGTCCTGTCCTCCCTGGTCGGGCTCGTCGCCTTACATCTATTCGGCGGCGTGTGGTGGAGCGTCGGGCCGACGGTCGGCGTCGCCCTCTGGGTGATGTTGACCACCCGCAGCCTGCATCCGCCGGCCGGCGCCGATCCGATCATCATGATCGCCCGCCAGAGCACCGATCCCGCCTTCGTGGTGACGACGATCCTCGGCGGCACGGTGGTGATGGTACTGCTCGCGGTCGTCTGGCATGGTCGGGTCTCGGGGATGACCTACCCCGACACCGACACCCGCTGACGCGGACGGCTGTCGGGGACGGTCTGGTGCGCCGGCGCGCGGACGATCACGGCGATACGCCGTGTGCCGACGAGGGGAGGGCGATGATGAGACGAGGATCGATCGAGACGAGCCGCGCGACGCGGGTTTCGTTCGCGGCGGCGCTCGTCGTCGCGGCGCCCTTCGCCGGGGTGGAGCCCGCCGCCGCCGCGCAGCGTTGGGTCGCCGGCTACTACGTCGGCTACGAGCGCGCCCTCTATCCGGTGGGCGCCATCGATTTCGGCTCCCTCACCCACATCATGGTCGGCCGCTACGTGCCGAAGAGCGACGGCACGCTCGACCGCGGTTGCGATTGGGACGCCACCAGGTGTCCGGCCTGGGCGCGGGCGGTCGGGGTCAGGGCCCATGCCGCCGGGCGCTCGGCGATCCTGTTCCTGGGCGGGGCGGGGGCGCATGCCGGCTTCGTCGCGGCGGCGAGGCCGGCCCGGCGCGCCACCTTCGTCCGGAACATCGTCAAGGCGGTGAAGGACCTCGGCTTCGACGGCGTCGACATCGACTGGGAACCGGTCGAGGCGGCCGACGTCGAGGACCTGGTGGCGCTGATCAAGGCGCTGAGGGCGGCGATGCCGACCAAGACCATCACCATGCCGGTCAACTTCACCAACCTGAACTTCCCCGGCGCCGGTCTCGGCTGGGTCAAGCGGGTGGCGCCGTCGCTCGATCAGATCAACATCATGACCTACGAGATGGACGGCAGCGGCTGGGGCTGGACCAGGACCTGGCACACCGCCGCCCTGCGCGGCGCGACGCCGGAGATGCCGACCTCGGTCGCCACCAGTGTCGACGCCTATCTCGCCCTCGGGGTCCCCCGGGCCAAGCTCGGCATCGGTTTCGGCTTCTTCGGCCAATGTTGGAAGGGTGGGGTCACCGGACCGCGCCAGCCGCAGGGCGCCTCGACGATCGTCGGCAACCCGAGCTACGCGGCGATCATGGCGACCTATCATCGCGGCGACGCCTATCGCTACGACAAGGCCGCCGCCGCGTCCTACCTCGGGCGCGCGGCGGGTCTGGGGCCGGCGCGCTGCACCTATCTCTCCTACGAGGATCCCCGGTCGATCGCCGCCAAGGTCGCCTACCTGAAGGCCAAGGGCCTGGGCGGTGGGATCATCTGGACGATCTCGCAAGGGTGGCGGCCGAAGACCGGCACCAACGCGCCGCTGACGGCGGTCGGCGAGATCCTGAAGTAGCGTCGGGACCGTTTCAAGCGCTCGCGGCCGCCGCTCGAGCCGGGCGGAAGCGCGCTCGCGCATTGACATGGCGCGCTCGGCGCTTATCAACGGCGCTCGACATCGCCCATCCGAGACCCGCTCATGTCCGTCCACCTTCCGGCGCACGACACCGCCGCCGATCCCGTCGCCCGTCGCCGCACCTTCGCGATCATCTCGCATCCCGACGCCGGCAAGACGACGCTCACCGAGAAGCTGCTGCTGTTCGGCGGGGCGATCCAGTTGGCGGGGCAGGTGCGCGCCAAGGGCGATCGGCGGCAGACGCGGTCGGACTGGATGGGGATCGAGAAGGAGCGCGGCATCTCGGTCGTCACCTCGGTGATGACCTTCGAATACGGCGGCCACGTCTTCAACCTGCTCGATACGCCGGGCCACGAGGACTTCTCGGAGGACACCTACCGCACGCTGACCGCCGTCGACGCCGCCGTCATGGTGCTCGACGCGGCCAAGGGCGTTGAGGCGCGGACCCTGAAGCTGGTCGAGGTCTGCCGGCTGCGCGACATTCCGATCGTGACGTTCATCAACAAGATGGACCGCGAGACGATGGACCCGTTCGAGCTGCTCGACGACATCGAGAAGAAGCTGGCGCTCGACACCACGCCGAAGTGCTGGCCGATCGGCCGCGGCCGCGCCTTTGCCGGCACCTACGATCTCGACATGAACACCATCCGCCTCAAGGACGCCGAGGAACCGATCCCGGTCTCCGGTCCCGCCGATCCGAGGATCGAGGCGCTGTTGCCGCCGCAGGACTTCGCGCAGTTCAAGGACGAGGTCGAACTGGCGCAGGGCGCGGCCAAGCCGTTCATTCTCCAGTCGTTCCTCGAGGGCCACATGACGCCGGTCTATTTCGGCTCGGCGCTCAAGGACATGGGCGTGCAGGACCTGATCGACGCGCTCGGCAAATACGCGCCGCCGCCCCGCGAGCAGCATGCGGCGACCCGGGTGGTCGACGCGCACGAGGCCAAGATGGCCGGCTTCGTCTTCAAGATCCAGGCCAACATGGACCCCAACCACCGCGACCGCATCGCCTTCATGCGGGTGTGCGCCGGCAAGCTGACGCGCGGCATGCGGGTCAAGCTGGTCAGGACCGGCAAGACCATCGGCCTGACCGCGCCGCAGTTCTTCTTCGCCCAGGACCGCTCGATCGCCGACGAGGCCTATGCCGGCGACATCGTCGGCATTCCCAACCACGGCACTCTGCGCATCGGCGACACCTTGAGTGAAGGGGAAGACCTGGTCTTCCGGGGCGTGCCGAGCTTCGCGCCGGAGATCCTGCGCCGTGTCCGGGTCGCCGACGCGATGAAGGCCAAGAAGCTCAAGGAAGCGCTTCAGCAGATGGCCGAGGAGGGCGTCGTCCAGGTGTTCCAGCCGCGCGACGGCACCCAGCCGATCGTCGGCGTGGTCGGCTCGCTGCAGCTCGACGTGCTGAAGGAGCGGATGGCGGCGGAATACGGGTTGGAGATCACCTTCGAGCAGACCCGCTTCGCCGTCGCCCGCTGGGTGACGACCGACGATCCGGGCAAGCTCGAGGACTTCACACGGCGCGACACCTCGGCGATGTGCTCCGATCTCGACGGTGACCCGGTCTATCTCGCGACCTCGCCCTTCGCGCTGAAGTATGAGCAGGATCGCTGGGAGATGCTGGCGTTCAAGGACGTCAAGGACTACCAGAAGACGTGACGAACCGCCGCGGCAGGGTCACGGTCACGGCCGAAACGGGCCGCGAACGCGCCTGCCCGTCGCGCCGGATTACAGGAAATTCATTGGAAACCACGTCGCCGGATGTGCCATCCAAGGCGCGTTCGAAACGTGCGCCGCATCGCCCGATCGATGCCGCACGCGACAAGGGGATTCGCATCATGAAGTCAATTTCCATTCTCGCCGCCGCCGGCACCGCCGTCCTGATCGTCGCCGGCTCCGCGCTCGCCGCCGATCCGATCGAAGACCGTCAGGCGATCCTCAAAGGCTGGGGCGACGCCACGCGGCCGGTCGCGGCCATGTTGAAGGGCGAGGCGCCGATCGACGTCGCGGTCGCCAAGGCGGCGCTCGCGGCCTATGTCGCGGGGGCCGCCAAGCTGCCGGCGCTGTTCCCCGACAATTCGCGCACCGGCAAGACCGAGGCCTCGCCGCGCATCTGGACGGAGAAGGCGCGGTTCGACGGCCTGTTCGCCAAGCTCGGCACCGATGCGGCGGCGGCGAACGCGGCGATCACCGACGCGGCGAGCGTCAAGCCCAACTTCGCCAAGGTGCTCGGCAACTGCAAGGCCTGCCACGACGACTTCCGCGTCAAGAAGTGAGCCCCAGTGCACCGGCCCAGTCGGATGCTACCGGCCGAAGGCCGCATCCGACTGGATGAGCTGCTGCACCAACAGAAGAATCTGGTGCACGCCCGAAGCCTCGATGTGAATCTTCCGACCGAATCCGTGCACTAGTGGTCAAAATCTGGCGCTTGCGTCCCGCAAGCGCCAGATTGTTTCGACCACGAGGTCGATGAGTTGGTGGGTCTGATTCACGAGACGGATGGGAACCATCCGTCTCGATCGAACCACGAGAGCCATTGCCGATCTGATCGCTTCGGTTCGAAAATGGCTCGGGTCCTCACGTTCGAGCGAATTCTCCGCGACCGGACCGATGAGGTCCGGTCGGAACAGGCTCCAGGAGCGACGGCACGATGGTTTCCTCGACCCCTTCGAAGGTTCTCGCCTGGGATCTGCCCACCCGTCTGTTCAAATGGGCCCTGGTGGCGACGATCGCCGTCGGCTGGGCGAGTGACGCGATCGGCGGTGGGTCTCCCGACCTGCACGTGCTCAACGGGCAGATCGTGTTGACGCTGGTGTTGTTCCGGGTGCTGTGGGGGTTGGTCGGCGGCTCGACGGCGCGGTTCTCGCGGTTCCTCGCGTCGCCGGCGGCGAGCCTGAGCTATGGGCTGGCCCTGGCGCGCAACCGCGAGGGCCACTACCTCGGCCACAATCCGCTCGGCGGGTGGATGGTGATCGTCCTGCTGGCGCTCTCGGCCGCCATGGCGCTGACCGGGCTGTTCAACGCCGACGTCGATCGCATGATCATCGAGGGGCCGCTGACCAAGACCGTCTCCGACGGCGTCGTGAGCCTCGCCCACGCGCTCCACCGCCAGATCTTCGACGTGCTGTTGATCGCGATCGCGCTGCACCTCGCGGCGGTGGCGTTCCACGCGGTGGTCAAGAAGGAGCGGCTGGTGCCGGCGATGGTGACGGGCCGGAAGCCGGCCGGCGCCTTCGTCGATTCGGCCGCCGCGACCCCGGGGTCGATCGGGCTGGCGCTCGCCTGCCTCGTGACGTCGGGGGCGGTCGTCTGGCTCGGCATCCGCATGGCGGGCGGGTGAGGCGGGCGGGCGGATGCCCTCCACGGATGAATACGGGGGCCGTCGGCCCCCGTCGTCGTCTCTGGCCTCTTCTCTGACCTTCGTCGATCTCACCCGGCCGGGTGCATCGCCAGGAATTCCTCGACCTCGGCGCGGGTCGGAACGCCGGCGCGGCCGCCGAAGCGCGAGCACTTGATGGCGGCGACGGCGGAGGCGAAGCGCAGGGCCTCGGGCTCCGGCATCTTCTCGGCCAGCGCCAGGGCGAAGGAACCGTGGAAGGTGTCGCCGGCGCCGAGCGTGTCGACGGCGTGGATGGGGAAGGACTGGAGGCGGCGGACCCGATCGCCGTCGAGCCACAACACGCCGCCGGAGCCGAGGGTGACGGCCAGGAAGGCGTCGGTGACCTTGCGCATGGCGAGGAGACCCTTGGTCGGGTCGGAGATGCCGGAGGTGCCGCGCAGGCCCGGCGTGCCGAAGACGACGTGGCTGGCGGCGCGGATCATCTGAGGGGCGTCGCCCTCGGCGCGGTCGCCGTCGAGAACACCGGGGATGCCGCGCTTCTTGGCGGCCTCGAGCAGCGGCACGGCGATGGTGGGAAAGCGATCGTCGGTCATCACCGCGTCGACGTCGGCGACCAGGGCATCGGCCTCGGCATCGGTGATGCTGGGCGGCGTGGCCTGCGGCGGATGCCAGGTCAGGATGGTGCGCTCGCCGTCGCCGTCGACGATCGACGAGCAGACCGGCGATTCGCGTCCGGCGATGCGCAGGATCTTGGAGGTGTCGACACCTTCGGTGATCAGGCCGCGGACGATCATCTCGCCGATCAGGTCGTCGCCGAGGGGGGCCAGCACCTGACCCTTGCCACCGAGGCGGACGACGGCGACGGCGGCGTTGGCGCCCGAGCCGCCGCCGATCGAGATGAAGTCCTTGGCGCGGCCCTTGGTGCCACGCGCCGGCGCCGCGTCGAAGCGGTAGATGAAGTCCTGCACGGCAGCGCCGGCGACGAGGACCGTCGGCATGGATCAATCTCCTGGTTCGATTCGGCAAGAACTCTCTACGCCTGGAATTGTTACCATTTCGAGATGGGGATGGCCCGGACGGAAATCTTCCGTATGAAGTCGCGCCGATCTCCCACTTCCGACCTCGCCGAATCCGCCTCATTTTCGCGCGTTGCGGGCGGCCCCCAGCGTGGTGCCGGCGCGGGCGTTGGGCGAAGCGCTGGGCGAGCCTTCGGCGGCCCTGGAGAGATCGCGGCGGAATTCGTCGCGCTTTTCGTGGATCGAGGCGATGATCGGGCCGATGGCGACGCCGAGGCCGAGGAGGGCGGCCTCCGACAATTGCAGACTGGCCTCGATGGTCTCCGGCACGGCGTCGGTGACGCCCTTGCGATAGAGCTTGCGGGCATGGCCGGCGTCGCGGGCACGGGCGACCAGGGTGACGTCGGGACGCAGCATGCGCACCGCGTCGACGATGGCGTCGACGGCGGCGACGGCATTGACGGTGACGATCACGGCGGCGGCAGTCTCGATGCCGCAACTGCGCAGGAACAGCGGATTGGTGGCGTCACCGAAATAGACCGGCCGGCCGGCCTTGCGGGCGTCGACGACGTTGCCGGGGTCGAGATCGACGCCGAGGTAGGAGACGCCGTGCTGCTCGAGCATGGTGCCGACCAGCGTGCCGACGCGGCCGAAGCCGATGACCAGGGCGCGGGCGGCGACGTCTTCCGGCGGGGCGACGAGGAGCGCCGGATCGGGCGGGACGTGGCGATCGATCTCGCGTGACAGGCGCTTGCCGAGGAGATCGAAGAGGGGGATCGCCGCCATCGACAGCGACACCATGGCGAGGACGTAGGTGGTGGTCGCGGCGTCGACCACACCGAGACCGTTGGCGAGGCCGACGACGATGAAGGCGAATTCGCCGCCGGCGCCGATCAGGAGGCCGGTCTTGATCGCATGGGCGGGGGAAATCCCGAAGAGGCGGGCGGCGAGCGTCGTGACCACGCCCTTGGCGGCGACGAGGCCCAAGGCGCCGCCGAGAATGGCGAGCGGATGAGCGAGGACGAAGTCGATGTCGACGCTCATGCCGACCGAGAAGAAGAACACCCCGAGCAACAGGCCCTTGAACGGCTCGATCGTCGCCTCGATGGCGCGGCGGTACTCGGTCTCGGCGAGGAGCAGGCCGGCGATGAAGGCGCCGAGCGCCATCGACAGGCCGACGAGCGCCGTCACCACGCCGGTGCCGATGGCGACGAAGAGGATCGCCGCCATGAAGAGCTCGACCGAGGCGGTGTCGGCGACGATGCGAAACAGCGGGCGGAGCAGGGTGCGGCCGATGGCGACGATCACGGCGACGGCGACGAAGCCCTGGAGCAGCGAGAAGCCGAGCCCGGTCCACACCGATTGGGCGGCGCCGGTGGAGCCGCCGAGGGTCTCGACCATGAAGAGGATCGGCACCACCGCGAGATCCTGGAGGAGCAGGATGGCGAAGGCGGCGCGGCCGGTGGTGGAGGTCAGGCGCTTCTGTTCGGCGAGCACCTCGACGACCACGGCGGTCGAGGACAGGGCGAGGCAGGCGCCGAGCACCAGGGCGGCGGCGGGCGGTTGGCCGAGACGCAGCGCGGCGGCGCCGATCAGGATGCCGGAGAGCAGCACCTGCAGGGTTCCGAGCCCGAAGACCAGCCGGCGCATGGCGACGAGGCGGCCGACCGACAGTTCGAGGCCGATGACGAAGAGCAGGAAGACCACGCCGAAATCGGCGATACCGGCGATCTCGTCGCGCTTGGACACCGTCACCCAGTGGAGCCAGGGCATCTCCGGGGCGAAGCGGGCGAGGCCCTGGGGCCCGAGCAGGGCGCCGGCGATGAGGAAGCCGAGCACCGAGCCGACCTTGAGACGGTGCATCAGCGGCACGACGACGCCGGCGGTGCCGAGCACCACCAGACTGTCCTTGAGCAGCGCCAGATCGACCGTCGCTCCCGCCATGCCGCGAATCCCTCCTCGTCGTCGAGAGCGCTACAGTGAACCATGCGGCAGTGCAGAAGAAGGGCGGCGGGCGGTTCGCTCAGATCGCCGGCAGCCCGTGGGCGGCGAGATCGGCGGCGAGGCGTTCGGGCGAGGTGAAGTGGACGGCGGCCATGCCGACGGCGCGGGCGCCCTCGACGTTGGCGAGGGTGTCGTCGATGAACAGACAGGTCTCGGCGGCCAGGCCGTTGCGCTCCAGCAGCACCCGGTAGATCGCCGGATCGGGCTTCAGGAGCTTCTCGTGGGCGGAGACGACGGTGTCGCGGAAGCCCTTCAGGAAGGGGAAGCGCTCGACCGCCTCGGCGAATTTCTCGGTCGAGAAGTTGGTGATCGCCCAGGTCGGCACGTCACGGGCGCGCAGGCGCTCGAGAATCGCGACGCTGCCCTCGATGGCGCCGGGCACCATCTCGTGCCAATGCAGATCCCAGGCGCGGATCTCGGGTTCCCACTGGGGGTGGTGGGCGATCCGCTCGGCGATGCCCTCGGCGAAGGAGAGACCGCGATCGAGTTCGCGGTTCCAGGCCTCGGTGCAGATCTCGGCGAGGAAACGGTCGCGCTCGACCGGATCGGGGAAGAGGCGCGAATAGAGCAGCTTGGGTTCCCATCCGATGAGAACCCTGCCGATGTCGAAGACGACGTTGCGAATTTCGGTCACGAGATCCCTCCGGAGGCGAATCGACCCCGGCATGAAGGCCGGGGCCGAAACTCTGCGCCCCCATCGTGAAATTTCGGAGGCGGCTCAGCGCCCGCGCTTCAGATCCGGGTGGAGCGCCTTGCCGAGCATCTTGCTGTCGCGGCCGATGACGTGGTCGGTCGAGCCGACGATCAGCGGATCGGGGCCGGCGACGATGGAGTGATCCTTGTTGGGATAGGGCATGGTGGTGAGGAAATGCTGCATGCAGTTCAGCCGCGCCCGCATCTTGTCGTTCGACTTGACGATGTGCCAGGGCGCGTCGGCGGTGTCGGTGTAGAAGAACATCGCCTCCTTGGCCTCGGTGTAGTCGTCCCACTTGTCGAGCGAGGCGCGGTCGATCGGCGACAGTTTCCACTGCTTCAGCGGATCGTGCTCGCGGCTCTCGAAGCGCCGGCGCTGTTCGTCGCGGGTGACCGAGAACCAGTATTTGTAGAGGCGGATGCCGGAGCGGGTCAGCATGCGCTCGAACTCCGGCGCCTGGCGCATGAATTCGAGGTATTCGGTGGGCGAACAGAAGCCCATGACGCGTTCGACGCCGGCGCGGTTGTACCAGGAGCGGTCGAACATCACGATCTCGCCGGCGGCCGGCAGATGATCGATGTAGCGCTGGAAATACCACTGGGTGCGCTCGCGCTCGGTCGGCTTCTGCAGCGCGACGACGCGGGCGGTGCGCGGGTTGAGGTGTTCGGTGAAGCGCTTGATGGTGCCGCCCTTGCCGGCGGCATCGCGGCCCTCGAACAGCATGATCACCCGTTCGCCGGTCTCCTCGACCCAACGCTGGAGCTTCAGCAACTCGCGTTGGAGCTCGAGCTTGTGCGCCTCGTAGACCTTGGTGCGCATCTTGGTCTTGTAAGGGTATTCGCCGCTCTCGAAGACATGGGCGATGGCTTCGGGGTCGTGGCGCATCTGGGCGAGGAGATGACGGGTCTCGCCGCCGTCGGCCTTGGGCGCCTTCTCGAGCCTGCGGAAGGCCTCGGGCTCGGGGACGACGACGTCCTCGAAGGGCTCGGCCGTCGCCGTGGGGGCGACCGGGGGCATGTCGAGAGGGGGCGCGGCGACGGGGGGCGCCTCCGGCTCGGGCGAGGGCGCCGCCGCAGCGGCGGCACGCGGTGCCGCGGCCTTGCGGGGGCGCGCGGTTCGGCGCGCCGGAACCCTACGGGCGGTGGACGGCGCCGCCGTCTCGGCCGGAACCGATCGTTCGACCTCTTCGTCGGAATGCGTGATCTCGCTCATGTCTCCGCCCTCTTCGCCCCTGACGCGACTTCGCCGCCGCGCTCTTCGGGGCCCTTCGACAGCCGACGCCCCGCGGCACGCCGCGGCCGGCGCGCCATTCCTTCCGGTCAAGGTAACCGCTGGTCGTTTCCGTTTCCTTGAGAGGCATCAAAATCGACGTGAGGCGGCGAAGCATACGCCGTGGCCGGGGCCGTGGCGGCCTGACCGGAGAAGCCGGCGCACGGCACTGGATCTCGCGGCTCGAGACGCTATGCTCGGACCGAGACTTCGCAGAAGAACGTAGGAGGAAACACGATGCTCTCGAAACTCCGCCTCGCCGCCGTCGTGGTCGCGGCCGTCACGACCGCCACCTTCGCCGCGCCGGCTCGCGCCGACGGATTCATCAACGTGCTCACCGGCGGCACCAGCGGCGTCTACTATCCGCTCGGCGTCGCCCTGACCCAGATCTACGGCGCCGGCATCCCGGGCGTGAAGACCCAGGTCCAGGCGACCAAGGCGTCGATCGAGAACCTCAATCTCCTGCAACAGGGTCGCGGCGAGATCGCCTTCGCGCTGGGCGACAGCGTGCGCGACGCCTGGGACGGCAACGCCGAGGTCGGGTTCAAGAAGAAGCTCGACAAGCTGCGCGGCATCGCCGCGATCTATCCCAACTACATCCAGATCGTCGCGCTCAAGGAGAGCGGCATCGCCAAGCTCGCCGACCTCAAGGGCAAGCGCCTGTCGGTCGGCGCGCCGAAGTCGGGCACCGAGCTCAACGCCCGCACCATCTTCGCGGCGAGCGGCCTGAAGTACGACGACCTGGGCAAGGTCGAGTACCTGCCCTTCGCCGAATCGGTCGATCTGATGAAGAACCGCCAGATCGACGCGACGTTGCAGTCGGCCGGTCTCGGCGTCGCCTCGATCCGCGATCTGTCGACCTCGGTCGAGACGGTGATCGTGGCGGTCGACCCGGCCACGGTGAAGAAGATCGGCGCGCCCTACATCGTGGCGACCATCCCGGCCGGCACCTACAACGGTCAGACGGAGGCGGTGCCGACCGCCGCGGTGGGCAACTTCCTGGTCACCCAGGCGGACGTGCCGGAAGAGATCGTCTACCAGATGACCAAGCTCGTCTTCGAGAACCTCGGCAAGTTGGAGGCCGCCCACAAGGCGGCGAAGAACATCCGGCTCGAGACCGCGCTCGACGGCATGCCGGTGCCGCTGCATCCCGGCGCCGCGCGCTATTACAAGGAAAAGGGTCTCCTGAAGTGAGATCCGGCGGGGAC
>JAFHCF010000015.1:0-7228 GCA_048497495.1 Prosthecomicrobium sp. | reverse complement strand
GTCGGAGACCGGCTCGCCCGGTCTCCGACTTCGCCCGGTTCAGCGGCGATCGACGATCGCCGTCCCCTGACCGACAGGCCCTCCCCGGCGGCGCGCGGCGCCCCGGGACACGGCACGAGGCGCATTCTCCATGACCGACGTCGCCACCACTCCGCCGACCGCGACGATACCGCCACCGGCACCCCAGAAGCTCGACGACCTGATGCTCGCCATGGACGTCGTCGACACCCTCCGGCACCAGGAGAACCTGGCGCTGAAGGAACTCGACGACGACCACCGCAAGGCCGAGTTGGTCAAGCGGCTGAGGCAGATCTACGCGTCGCAGGGCATCGAGGTGCCCGACGCCATCGTCGAGCAGGGGGTGAAGGCGCTCGAGGAGAGCCGCTTCGTCTATACCCCGTCGCCGCCGAGCCTCGGGCGGACGCTGGCGACCATGTGGATCGACCGCGGCCGCTGGGGCAAGATCATCGGCGGCGGCGTGCTGGCGCTGGTGATCGCCGTCGGCGCCTTCCAGTATTTCGTCGTCGGCGCCGGCGAGCGGGCGGCGGAAGCCGCGCGCATCGAGATCACCCAGACGCTGCCGGCGCTGCTGGCCAAGGCGGAGCGCACGGCGCTCGACGAGGCGATCGTGCCCGATGCCAAGGCCAGGGCGGCGGAGATCGCGGCGCGCGCCAAGGCGGCGATCGCCCGCAAGGACGTGCCGGCGGCGAAGGCGGCGATCGTCGATCTCGACAAGCTCACGGCGACGCTGCGAGAGGCCTACGAAGTCAGGATCGTCAGTCGCCAGGGGGTGAAGTCCGGCCTGTGGCGGCAGAACCCCAAGTCGCCCGGCGCGCGCAACTACTATCTGGTCGTCGAGGCGCTCGGCGTCGACGGGCGGGCGGGCGAGCGGACGATCACCAGCGAGGAAGATCAATCGGTCTCGAAGGTGACCATCTGGGCTCAGCGCGTGCCGAAGGCGACCTACGATCAGGTCGCCCGCGACAAGCAGGACGACCAGATCATCCAGAACGCCCGTCTCGGCGACAAACGTCGGGGTGAACTCGACGTCCGTTGGGCCATGCCGGTGATGACCGGCGCCATCACCAAGTGGTGAGATCATGATTTCCGGACGCGACGCACTCCAGCAGATCGAACAGGCGATCGCCGTCACCCGTGACGACGAGAACCGCCTCGACACCGCCCTCGCCTCGGCGACGCAAGAGGCCGAGCGGCTGCGCTTCGAGCAGGCCGACACCTACCGGGCCCTGGCGCGGGTCCGCCTCGACGCGCTCGCCGGCGAGAAGCTGACCCACCAACTCGACCGCGCCGAACGCGAGGCGCTCGCCGTTCTCGCCCAGAAGCGCCAGGAGCTTCAGGAGATCGTCGCGCGCCGCGCCTCCGCCACCCGATCGCTGAAGGAGGCCCAGGCCAAGCGACACGGCGTCGCCGGTCGGCTCGAGGACGTCATGCACCGCATGGACGACCTCAGGAACGCGGCCCAGGCCCGGCTCGTCTCCGACCAAGCCTGGGTCGCGGCGAACGAGAAGGTGAAGGCGGCGCAGTCGATCGCCGACAAGTCGGACACCAAGGCCGATCAGGCGGAGGCCGACCGGATCACCAAGGGCGCGCCCTACGAGGCCGACCGGCTGTTCATGTACCTGTGGAACAACGGCTTCGGCACCTCGAAATACGCGGCCGGATCCTTCGTCCGCTTCTTCGACCGCAAGGTCGCCCGGATCTGCGGCTTCATCGAGGCGCGACCGGGCTATGCCATGCTGCTCGAGATCCCCTTGCGCCTGCGCCAGCATGCCGACCGCTCGGCGGCGGCGGTGGCGGAGGTGGTGGCGAAGCGCACGGCGATCGAGCGGGCGGCGCTCGAGGCCGACGGCATCGTCGCGCTGGAGAGCGAGTTCGCCGTGATCAAGGCGGAGATCGACGCCGGCAATGCCGGCATCGCCTCGGTGCAGAGCGATCTCGTCGCCCTCGACGCCAGCCACGGCGCCCTGGTCAGCGGCGACGACCCGGCGATCGTCCACGCCATGGAGAGTGTCGCCGAGAGCCTGGCGAGCACCGACATCCAGACCCTCTACGCCCAGGCCTATGCGACGCCGACGCCCGAGGACGAGAAGCTCGTCGGCCACATCGAGGACTACGGCGCGGCGATCACCCAGGCCGAGGCCGAGATCGCCGAGACCCGGCGCACCATCCGCGACGTGGCGCAACGCCGTGGCGAACTCGAGGAGACGCGCGACCGCTTCCACCGCTCCGGCTACGATCGGCCCGGCGTCACCTTCAACAACGAGAGCATGCTCGGCAGCGTCATCGGCGGCATCATCGGCGGCATCGTCTCGAGCCCCGAACTGTGGCGGGTGATCCTCGGCGGCTATCAGGGGCCACGCCATCAGGGCAACGACGGCTTCGGCGGCGAATTCAACGTGCCCGGCGGCGGTGGCGGCTGGTGGAGCGGCGGCGGCGACGGCGGCTCGTCCGGCGGCTTCGGTGGCGACGGCGGCGGCTTTTCCACCGGCGGCGGCTTCGGCGGCGACGGCGGCAGCGACACCGGCGGCGGGTTCTGATCGAGCCCCGGGCGGGGCGGCGGTTTCCCACCGCCGTCCACAAGCGGCGTCACGACCCTCTTGCATCCGACCACCCGATCCATGATATGTGATCCCCGGGAGGTCGGCGGTGGACGTTGTCACTCGCCGACCGGGTCAGGTCCGGAAGGAAGCAGCCCAGACGAGTCGGACGCGGGTCGCGCGTCGGCCTCCTTTCGAACTTCGTGACGTCTGAACTTCGAGACGCCGATCTTCGTGAAGCCGATCTTCCAGGCGCTGATCTTCCAGGCGATCGACGCACCCCCGAGACGACGAGGCGCCCCCCGCATGGACGGTCTTTTCCCGCCCGATGCTTCGGCCTCCCCGCAGAGCGGCGTCTACCGCGTCCTCGCCCGCAAATATCGCCCGCAGAACTTCGACGACCTGATCGGCCAGGAGCCGATGGTCAGGACCTTGTCGAACGCCTTCCAGATCGGGCGGATCGCGCAGGGTTACATGCTCACCGGGGTGCGCGGGGTGGGCAAGACCACGACCGCCCGTATTCTGGCGCGGGCGCTGAACTACGAGATCCCCGGCGAGATCGAACGGCCGACGATCACCATGGAGCGCGAGGGCATCCACTGCCGCGCCATCATGGAGGGACGCCACGTCGACGTCATCGAGATGGACGCCGCGTCCCATACCTCGATCAACGACATTCGCGAGATCACCGAGGCCTCGCGCTACAAGCCGGTGACGGCGAGGACCAAGGTCTACATCATCGACGAGGTCCACATGCTGTCGACGGCGGCCTTCAACGGCCTCCTGAAGACGCTCGAGGAGCCGCCGGAACACGTCAAATTCATCTTCGCGACGACCGAGATCCGCAAGGTTCCCGTCACCATCCTGTCGCGCTGCCAGCGCTTCGACCTGCGCCGCATCGAGATCGACGTGCTGATCCGGCATCTGGCGCGGGTGGCCGAGGCCGAGGCCGTCGAGATCGACGACGAGGCGCTGCGGCTGATCGCGCGGGCGGCGGAAGGCTCGGTGCGCGACAGCCTGTCGCTGCTCGACCAGGCGATCGCCCATGCGCAAGGTCGTATCGAGCAGGCCCAGGTGCGCGAGATGCTGGGTCTCGCCGACCGCGCCCGGGTGATCGATCTCTTCGAGCATCTGATGCAGGGCGACGCGGCGACGGCGCTCGCCGAGATCCGCGCTCAATACGACGTCGGCGCCGATCCGGTGGTGATCGTCGCCGACCTCGCCGAATTCGTCCATTTTGTCACCCGGCTGAAGCTGGTGCCGACGGCGGGCGAGGATGCCGGCGCCACCGAGGACGAACGGGTGCGCGGGCGCGGCTTCGCCGAAAAGCTGTCGCTCAGGGTGCTGTCGCGGGCTTGGCAGATGCTGCTCAAGGGCTACGAGGAGGTCAAGGCGGCGCCCAAGGCGCTGCCCGCCGCCGAGATGCTGCTGGTCAGGCTCGCCTATGCCGCCGATCTGCCGACGCCCGACGAAGCTCTGAAGATGCTACGCGACGGCGCCGTCGCGGCGCCCGCCGCTTCGGCCACGCCGACGCCGCGCGGCCCCTCCGGTGGAACGTCGGGCGGGGCGTCGAGCGCCGGTGGTGGCGCGGCGTTGGCTCAGGCCGGTCCGATGGCGATGCGCGCGGCGAGCGAACCGATGGCCGGCGCCTCGGCGCAGCCCGGCCCGCGTCTGGTCGCCTCGACGGCGCCGGAGGCGATGCGGCCGTCGCCGGCTCCGATCCCGTCGATCCATCTCGCCTCGCTGGTCGAGGTCGCGGCGCTCGCCGCGGACAAGCGCGACATCCGTCTCAAGATGGCGATCGAACGGCAGATGCGGTCGGTGCATTTCGAGGCGGGGCGCATCGACGTGTCGCTGACCAAGGACGCGCCCTTCGACCTGCCGCAGGAATTGTCGCGCAAGCTCTCCGATTGGACCGGCATGCGCTGGGTGGTGGCGGTGTCGCGCGACGAGGGTGGCGCGACGATCGCGGAGGAGCGCGAGGCGACGCGCGCCCGCCTCGTCACCGACGCCCGCGCCGACCCGCTGGTCGCCGCCGTGCTGAAGCGCTTTCCCGGCGCCCAGATCGTCGACGTTCGGGTGAACGGCGCCGAGGGCGGTGAGGCGGTGGTGGAGGCCGACGACGGAACGGTGCCGGTCGACGGCGAGGATCCGGGTTGGAGCCCGGACGACTGATCCGAGTGATTCGATGGTCTCGCGCGGGCGCGCGGCGAGGAAGACGAGGGGAAGCTCCATGGACTTCATGAAGATGATGAGCAAGGCCAAGGAGATGCAGGCCAAGATGGCCGGGCTCCAGGACGAGTTGGCGACCATCTCGGTCACCGGCAGCGCCGGGGCCGGTCTCGTCTCGGTGACCATCACCGGCAAGGGTGAGTTGAAGAGCGTGACGATCGATCCGTCGCTGATGAAGCCGGACGAGGTCGAGATCGTCGAGGATCTGATCGTCGCCGCCCATCGCGACGCCCACGCGCGCGCCGAAAGCGCCATCGCCGAGAAGATGGCCGAGATGACCGGCGACATGGGCCTGCCCTCGGGCTTCAAGCTGCCGTTCTGACGGCGCTCGACCACGATCGAAAAATTGAAGGCCGGCGCGGGGCGATCCCGGCCGGCCTTTCGATGTTCAGTCCCTGGATCGCCACGATCAGAAGTCGGCGATCCGCATGTGGCCCGGTGGCGGGACCGTCTCGATGGAGACGAGCCTCGCGGCCTAGAGGTCCACGGTCGGTTCGGGAGAGACGACGGCGAAGGTCTCGAGGACCCCGTCCACGAACTCGTTCCCGAAGTATTTCGGAAGGTTCATGCGCGCTCCTCTCTGGTTGATGACAGGATCATGCTGCACCGAAATCGTTTACGAGGTGTTAACGCAGAGACGTCGTGGCGGCATTCGGACCTCGGTAGGAATCGGTAGTCGGCGGTGGCGCGGCCTCGGCGGAGGTGGGGGAGGTCGCGGCGCTGTAGACTGCGAATCGTCGATTCGTTTCCTTGGAAGAAAGTCATGGCCAGACACGTCGCCGGCGCCGAGATCGAACGGCTGATCCAGCTCCTGGGCAAGCTCCCCGGGCTCGGACCGCGCTCGGCGCGCCGCGCCGCCCTGCATCTGATCAAGAAGAAGGAGAGCCTCTTCGTGCCGCTGACGGCGGCCTTCGAGGCGGCGCTCGACAAGGTCGGGGTGTGCTCGATCTGCGGCAACGTCGATACGGTCGAGCCCTGCACCGTGTGCCGTGATCCGACGCGCGACGGCTCGGTGATCGTGGTGGTCGAGGACGTCGCGGATCTGTGGGCGCTGGAGCGGGCCGGGGCGCTCGACGCCAAGTACCACGTGCTCGGCGGCGTGCTGTCGCCGCTCGACGGGATCGGCCCCGGCGATCTCGCCATCGACAGCCTGATCGAACGGTGTCGGCAGGGGGGCGTCCGCGAGGTCGTGCTGGCGGTCAACGCCACGGTCGAGGGCCAGACCACGGCCCATTACATCACCGATCAACTCGCCCATCTCGTCGACGAGGGCCGGGAGATCGCCATCACCCGGCTCGCCCACGGCGTGCCGGTCGGCGGCGAACTCGACTATCTCGACGATGGGACGTTGGCCCAGGCGATGCGGGCGCGCACCAAGTTCTGAGCGCCCCACCGCGCCACCGGGGTGGCGCGGTGGGGGTTTCGATCACCGCACGTAGCGCAGGCTCGGGTCGCGGGCGTCGCGGTGCCAGTGGCAGTCGACGTCGCGATGGAAGGCCATGCCGTCGGCCGGCCAGGCGTGATAGTGGCAGTTGTCGCCGAGCGGCGCGGCGCGGCGCACGACACGCGGCGGCGGGTCGTAGGGGCGCAGCACCGGGCGCGGCGGCCGGTCGTCCGAGAGGAAGGGCGGCAGGATGCTCCATTGGCGCCGGCGCGGCACCACGATCACTTCTTCGTCCTCGTCGTCCCAGATGGTGGAGGGCGGCGGCGCCTCGCGCATATGGCGCGTCTCCTGGCGGCGGACGGTGGCGAGGCGATCGGCGAAATCACCGGACTGAGATTGCGCGCGAGGCGGCGAACGCGGCGGCTCCAGCGGCTGGAGACCGGCGGAGGCCTTGGGGCGCGGCAGCGGCTGGAGGCTCGCCGGCTTGGGCTCCGACGCCTTCACGGGCCTCTTGGCCACCGGCGATCCCGCCGGAGGCTCGGTGGTGACCACGGAGGGGGAGGGCGCCGGTGTCTCGGCCTTGGGCGCGACCGGGGTCGGCGGAGTGGCCGGGGCGGCGACGGTCGGGGTCTCGATCGTGGTGCGCAGCCCGGGCGGCGTGGACGTGGGCGCCGGGGTCGCGGTCGCGGCCGGTGCCGGCTTCGGCGACCGCGGTGCCGGTGCGGGGGCGGGCTTGGCGGCCTCGACCGGCGGATTTTCGTCCGCTCCCTTGCGCGACATGTCGATGACGCGCACCGGCGCGCCGTCGGCGGAGGTGGGCGCGGCGGCGGCGGGCGGCGCCGGCTCGGGCGAGGGGGCCGCGGGCGAAGCGGGGGCCGGGGCCGGTGCGGCGACGGGGCGCGCGGTCGCGGCCTCGGCGGGCTTTTCAGCCTTCGTCTCCGGCGCGGTCTCCGGCGCGGGCGGCTTCGGCGCCGTGGCGATGTAGGGCTGGTTGCCGCCGGAGGTGGCGGGGCCGGGTGCGGCCTCGGCGGTGCGCATCGGCGGCGCCTCCGTG
>JAFHCF010000014.1:0-9724 GCA_048497495.1 Prosthecomicrobium sp. | reverse complement strand
GTCCATGACCACACGCATCGTCGTCGCCGGCGCCACCGGTTGGGTCGGCCGGGCGCTCGTCGGCGCCATCGCCGCCGCGCCCGATCTCGAACTGGTCGCGGCGATCGCCCGCAGCCACGCCGGCGAGGATGCAGGCCTCGCCGCCGGCCTGCCGCCGCTCGGCCTCGCCCTCGTCGCCACCCTCGAGCAGGCGCTGGCCGTCCCCTCCGACGTGGTGATCGACTACACCAAGCCGCATGTGGTGAAGAGCCATGCGCTCGCCGCGCTGGCGGCCGGCCGCGACGTGGTGATCGGCACCTCAGGCCTCGGCGCCGAGGACTTCGAGGAGATCGAGGCCGCCGCCCGCGCCGCCGGTCGCGGCGTCATCGCCGCCGGCAACTTCTCGATCACCGCGACGCTCTTGAAGAAGTTCGCCCTGGAGGCCGCCCGCCTGGTCGCCGACGTCGAGATCATCGACTACGCCTCCGCCGCCAAGCCCGACGTGCCCTCGGGCACGGCGCGCGAACTCGCCGAGGCGCTCTCCGCCGCGCGCCGTCCCGGAACCTCGAAGCCGATCGAGGATCTCTCCGGGCTCACGGAGACCCGTGGCGCCACCGTCGCCCGGCCGACGCCGATCCAGGTCCATTCGGTCAGGATGCCGTCCTTCGTCCTCTCCTGCGAGGCGATCTTCGGGGCGCCGGACGAACGCCTGGTGATCCGCCACGACGCCGGCTCCTCGGCCGCGCCCTACGTCGCCGGCACGCTTTTGGCGGCACGAAAAGTGGGCGGCCGGGTCGGCCTGACGCGGGGGATGGAGAGCATGATCGGGTGAAGGGCCGTCGAAGGGCGCTCGGTGAGGTCGGCGCGCGATGGTTCGAGACGGGCCTACGGCCCTCCTCACCATGAGGCGTTCGCGGGCTTTTCGCAGCGAAATCAAGCGCTTCATGGTGAGGAGGCGCGCGACGCGCGCCGTCTCGAACCATCGCGCACGGGTCGCCTCCGGCCGCTACCGGGCCGTTCCCGGCCCCTCGCCGAAGGCTCGGTGCGTTCGGCCCTCGAAAGGCTCCACCGGAGCCTTTCGTCCCGGCCCGTGGCCGGGACTGCGCCTCACCCCCGCGCCACCACCCCGCCGCGCGTCGGCGCGCGCACCCCGGTGGTGCCGGGGAAGCTCAGCGGCAGGCCGTCGAGGCTGCGCACCGCCAGATGGGCGAAGGCCTGCGCCTCCAGGAAGTCGACCGACCAGCCGACCTCCTGCGCCGTCACCACCGCCGCATTGGTGCGCGCCGCCAGCATCGCCAGCAGCGTCGGATTGTGCGCGCCGCCGCCGGCGACGATCAGGCTCTTCGGTTGCTCCGGCAGGATCCTGAGCCCGGCGACGATCGCCTCCGCCGTAAAGGCGGTCAGGGTCGCCGCGCCGTCCTCGGTCGAGAGGTGTTGCACGGCGGCGGCCGAGAAGGCGTTGCGATCGAGCGACTTCGGCGCCGGCAGCGCGAAGAACGGATGGGCGAGCAGTTCGCGCACGGTCTTCTCGTCGACCCGTCCCGCCGCCGCCAGCTTGCCGTCGACGTCGACCGGTCGGCCGACCCGGGTCAGGCACCAGTCGTCGATCGAGGCATTGCCCGGGCCGCAGTCGAAGGCGATGAGCGCGCCGGCCTCGTCGCCCGGAGCCGCCGCGCCGATCCAGGTGAGGTTGGCGACGCCGCCGATGTTGAGCACCGCCACCGGCCGCTCCAGGGTCGAGCTCGCCACCAGCCCGGCATGATAGATCGGCACCAAGGGCGCCCCCTGCCCGCCCGCCGCGACGTCGCTGGCGCGGAAGTCGTAGACCACCGGAACGCCGACGGCGCGCGACAGCGCCAGCCCGTCGCCGAGCTGGATGGTGAGGCGCCGCGCCGGCGCGTGGAACACCGTCTGGCCGTGGAAACCGATCACCGCGACGTCGGCCGCCGTCAGGCCGTTGGTGTCGAGGAAGGTCCTGACGGCGTCGATGTGGGCCTCGGTCACCACCGCTTCCGCCGCCACAAGCTCCGGCGGCCGGGCGGCGCGCTCGTCGAGGCGGGCGGCCACCGGCAAGGCGGCGCGCACCACCGCGCGCTCGTGATCGCCGTAGGGGCGGAACAGCGTCGGCCCGAACTCGGTGACGACATGCCCGTCGGTCTCGATCGCCGCCACGTCGACGCCGTCCATCGAGGTGCCGCTCATCAGGCCGATCGCCAGCCGCTGCCCGCCCATGTCGTCCTCCGAGATCCTGCGTCCCATGCATCGAGAAGGGATGCGATCGGCGCCGCGAGATGCTATGAGCCGACGCGTCCGCCGATGAGGCTCCGCGCCGTCCCAGGGTTCCGCCGATCATGACCGCATTCAAGTCCGAATTCTTGCGCGTTCTCTCCGAGCGCGGCTTCATCCACCAGATCTCCGATCCGGTCGGTCTCGACGAGGCGGCGTGCAAGGGACCGATCACCGGGTATATCGGCTTCGACGCCACCGCCCGGAGCCTGCACGCCGGCTCGCTGATCCAGATCATGATGCTCCACTGGATGCAGCGGACCGGCCATCGGCCGATCGCGCTGATGGGCGGCGGCACCACCATGATCGGCGATCCCTCGTTCAAGGACGAGGCCCGCAAGCTGCTCACCCCGGAAGCGATCGAGGACAACCTCTCCGGCATCCGCGAGGTCTTCGCCAAGTTCCTGCGCTTCGGCCCCGGCCCGAACGACGCGCTGATGATCAACAACGCCGATTGGCTGCTGTCGCTCAACTACGTCGAGTTCCTGCGCGACGTCGGCCGCCACTTCTCGGTCAACCGCATGTTGAGCTTCGATTCGGTCAAGCTGCGCCTCGATCGCGAGCAGTCGCTGAGCTTCCTCGAATTCAACTACATGATCCTGCAGGCCTACGACTTCGCCGAGCTCCATCGCCGCACCGGCTGCATCCTGCAGATGGGCGGCTCCGACCAGTGGGGCAACATCGTCAACGGCATCGACCTCGGTCGCCGCATGGACGATGCCGCCCTCCATGCCCTGACCTCGCCGCTGCTCACCACCTCGTCGGGCGCCAAGATGGGCAAGACCGCGTCCGGAGCCGTCTGGCTCAACGCCGACATGCTCGCCCCCTACGACTACTGGCAGTACTGGCGCAACACCGAGGACGCCGACGTCGAGCGCTTCCTCAAGCTCTACACCACCCTGCCGATGGCCGAGATCGCCAAGCTGGCGGCGCTCGGCGGCGCCGAGATCAACGAGGCCAAGAAGATCCTGGCGACCGAGATCACCGCCCTGGTCCATGGCCGCGACGTGGCGGACGAGGCGGCGGAGACGGCGCGCAAGACCTTCGAGGAGGGCGCCACCGCGGTGAACCTTCCGACCGTCGAAATGCCCGCCGCCGAGCTTTCCGCCGGCATCGGCGTGCTCGCCGCCTTCGTCCGCGCCGGCCTCGGCGCCTCCAACGGCGAGATCCGCCGCCAGATCGCCGGCGGCGGCGTCCGCGTCAACGACATGCCGGTCGGCGACGACCGCCGCCAACTCGGGCCCGGCGACCTCCTCGACGGCGTGATCAAACTGTCGCTGGGCAGGAAGAAGCACGTGCTGCTGAAGCCGGTGTGAGGCGGCGAGGGTTCGGGGCCACGGTGCGCGATGGTTCGAGACGGCGCGCGCCGCGCGCCTCCTCACCATGAGGCGGTTGTATTTGCTTCGAAAACCCCCAAACACCTCATGGTGAGGAGAGCCCGAAGGGCTCGTCTCGAACCATCGCGCACCACCGCGTCGCCCATGTCGCCGCCTCGCCCGCGAGCCCGGTGCCAGGCCACCCCGCCCTCGTTCGCCACCGACACGTCCCGTCGAAGCGCGCCCGGCCCCCTTGCGCATCCCCCCTCGTCGGGTCTATGCAGGCGTCCCGGTCGGCAGATCACCGAGGCGTCGCCACCCCGCGAGGGGCATGCTGAACCTGCCACTATCCCGATCTCGACACGCCCTCTCGTCGTGCCGCGTCGGCAAGGGCGACCGCCGGCAGTCTTCGGACCCAATGCGGCACCTCGCACGAGGTCGAGCCATGTCCAGAACTCCCATGCCCTTCGCCACGAGCGACATTTCCGCGCTCGCCCGCTCGCTCGCCACCGAGATCGGCTCACACGACGGCCCGCCCGGCCATGTCGCGTGGCTGAACATCCTGGCGCGCGCCGGCGGTTTCAAGAACTTCCAGCACTTCCGCGCCCAATGGGAAGCCCGCGAGCGGCTCGACGCGCCGCCGCCGCCGCCGTCCGCGCCGATCGACATGGTGCGGCTCGCCCGCATCTTGCGTTACTTCGACGAAGGCGGCCGGCTGATCCGCTGGCCCGGCAAGGCGAGCCATCGCCCCGATTGCCTGTGGGTGCTGTGGTCGCGGCTGCCGGCGCGCGCGGTGATGCACGAGCGCGAGGTCAATGCGCGGCTGAACGCCGAGCATCTGTTCACCGACCACGCCCTGCTGCGCCGCGAGATGGTCGATCGCGGCATGATGTGGCGCACCCTCGACGGCCGCGAATACCGCCGCCTCGAGCTGGCGCCGCCGGCCGAGGCGATCGAACTGATCCACCGCCTCGCCGCGCGCCACCAGAGCCTGCGCCGACCGGACTGAATCGGTCCGGTCGAAGCGAATTAGCTCAGACAGAGAACCAGAGCGATTTTCGAACCGATGCGATCGGAGCGGAAATTGCTCTGGGCGTGACGCCATGACGGTCGGTCGGAAGAGGGCTCGGGCCCTCCCCGGCCGGTCACGCCGGCCCGAGATGCACCTTCACGTCGCGCGGGCGCGCCTGATAGGGCCACGAGGTCACCAGCATGTCGGCGCCGACGGCGACGAGAGCCGCCGCGTTGGCCGCGTTCACCCCGCCGGCCGGCGCCACCAGGACGCGCGGCGCCACCGCCTTGACCCCGGCCACCGCCGCCGCCACGTCCGAGGTCGTGAACTTCTCGAGTTGAACCACGTCGAAGCCGGCCGCCGCCGCCTCGATCGCCTCGTCGACGCCCCCGACCTCGATCACCAGTTTCTTCTCCGGCGCGGCGAAGCGCAGCCGCGCGACCATCTCGGCGAGCCCGATCTCGCCGAGGAAGGCGCGATGCTCGGCGAAGACCAGCACCGTCTCGGAGAGCCCGAGCCGATGCGGGGCGCAGCCGCCCGCCCGGATCGCCCCGATCTGGAAGCGCCGGGCGCCGGCGAGCGTCTTGCGGGTGCAGGCGACCGGCACGCGGCGCCCGCCGGCGGCGGCCGCCTCGACCACCTCGCGCGCCGCCGAGGCGATGCCGGAGAGGATCTCGACCGTGGTCTGGCCCTGCTTCCAGGCCCGGTGCAACGCGCCGGCGGGCCCTTCCGCCTCGAGCAACACCGCGCCGGCCGCCACCCGCTCGCCGTCCTCGACCCGCGCCCGAACCGTGCCGCCCACCGCCACCACCAGCCCGGCGGCGATCTCGATACCGGCGACCACCATGTCGCCGCGCGCCGAAAAGCGCATCGCCGCCGCGAGGTGAGCGAGGCCGAGCGCCTCGGTGGTGAGATCGCCGTGGGGCGCGTCCTCGGCCAGGAGGGCATCGAGTTCGGCCCGGGTCGGTGTTAGTCTCATCTCGCGTAGGTCCTTCTCGTCGCCGCCTCGCGGACAGGAATCAAGACATGTCGGACAACATCGTCGCCCTGCACGAACCCGCCGGCACCGATCGATCCTCGGCGCCCCTCGCCTCGGCCCGGCCGCGTCTGCGCATCATGCTCGGTGCCGGCCACAAGCTCGGCCCCGGCAAGATCGATCTGCTCGAGGCGATCGCCGCCACCGGATCGATCACCGCCGCCGGCCGCCGGATGGGCATGAGCTACCGCCGCGCCTGGGTGCTGATCGACGAGGCCAACCGCATGTTCACCCGCCCGCTGGTCACCACCACGGCCGGCGGCGTCGGCGGCGGCGGCGCCCACCTCACCGAACTCGGCCACGACCTGGTCGCCGCCTTCCGCCGCATCGAGGCCCGCACCCGCGCCGCCATCGACGCCGAACTCGCCCCCTTCGAGGCCGATTTCGCCGACCTCGACGCGCCCCTGCCGGAGCGCTGAGACGACCCGTCGGACCGCCCCCCGCCGCTCAGGGATCAGGCACCGTCGGCGCCGTGAAGCCGTGGGCGGCGAGCACCTTCTGACCCTCCTCCGAGAGAATGAACAACGCGAAGGCATGGGCGGCGGCGGACGCCCCCGGCGCCACCCCGAGCCCGTAGTCCGCCCGCACCACCAGCGGCGCCTGGAAATGCAGCGCCTGGGCCTCCGGCAATTCCTTGGCGATCGAACCGATGTTGGTGCAATAGGCGAGCATGATGTCCGCCGCCCCGGAGGCGAGCAGGCTGCCATAGACGTTGCGCCCGGCGGGCGGCGGCGGCGACGTCGGATCGCCGGTCAATTTCAGCGCCTTGGCCTCGAGCGCCGCCCGCGCCCCGGGCTTCAGCGTCTCGGCGCGGGCGAAGACCTCGAAGGCATAATCGCCGGCCGGGTCCGCCTTCGGCGTCGAGGTGCCGAGCTTGACCGCCGGATCGAGCATGCGATCGAGCAGCGTCGCGGCGGTGGCGCCGGCGCGCGGCATGGCGAAGGCGCAGAGTTCGTTGCGGGCGAAGAGCACGGTCGGCCCCAGCTTTCCGGCCTTCGCCAGATCCTGCGGATGGATCATGTTGGCCGAGGTGAAGACGTCGGCCGGCGTGCCGGCGGCGATCTTGTCCCGGATCGTGCCCGACGCCTGAAAGGTCTGTTCCACCTTCACGCCGGTCCGGATGGCGAACGTCTTCGCCAGTTCGGTGAGCGGCGCCCGAAGGCTGCCGGCGGAGAAGTGGAGGATGGTCTCGTCGGCGTCAGCCATCGTCGTCGTGCCGAGGAGGAGGAGTAGGGCTGCGATCATCGGGCGCATGCGAGATCTCCTGCGTTCCGTGCGGGCCGGGGTCGGCCTCGATATGTCGAGGCAAACACATCGAGCCCCGTCGCGCCAGTGGACGAGAGGAGGAGATTTCGGTCGGCGTCATTGCGACACCACGGTCAGGCCGGGCACGCCGCGCTCGTCGATCGACACCGCCTTGACCAGGCAATGGACCTCGTCGCCGGCGTCGAGGCCGAGATCGTCGATGGCGAGCCGTGTCGCGTAGGCGAAGAGGCGGTCACCGCCGGGAAGCTCGACGCTCACCAGCGCGAAGGGACCGTGATCGGTCTCCACCTTGATCACCCGTCCGGTGAGCGCGCTGCGCACGCTGACGTGATGGGTGCGGCCGAGCGCCAGGGTGACGTCGGTGGCGCGGACCGCCACCCGCACGTCGGCCCCCACCGTCGGCAGCGCGCCGGGCAGGACGATGCGGCCGCCGGGGTGCTCGAGGATCGAGACGCCGTAGTCGGCGTCGACCTTGACCACCCGGCTGGTGATCAGGCTCACCGCTTCGAAGCGCGACGTCGCCCGCGCCACCGACGTCGGCGCCAACACGTCCGCCGGCCGGCCGATCTGCGCCACCCGGCCGTGCTCGAGCCGCACCACGGTCGAGGCGAGGCGCGCCACCTCCTCGACCGCGTGGCTGACATAGACGACCGGAATGGCGAATTCGTCGCGCAGCCGTTCGATGAAGGGCAGGATCTCGAGCTTGCGGTCGTCGTCGAGAGCGGCGAGCGGCTCGTCCATCAGGATCAGAGCGGGCGAGGTCAGGAGCGCCCGGCCGATCGCCACCCGCTGCTTCTCGCCCCCCGACAGGGTCGCCGGCCGGCGCGTCATCAGGTGGCCGATGCCGAGCACCTCGATCACCGCCTTGCGCTCGACCCGTCGCCGCGCCGCGGGCGTGAAGAAGCGGCCATAGGCGAGATTGGTCGCCACGTCGAGATGGGGGAAGAGCTGGGCGTCCTGGAAGACGAGCCCGATGCGGCGGCGGTGCGGCGGCAGGTCGATGCCGCGCGCGGTGTCGAGGAGCACCGTATCGCCGAGGACGATGCGGCCTTCGTCGGGGCGCTCGAGCCCGGCGATCAGGCGGATCGCCGTGGTCTTGCCGCAGCCCGAGGGTCCGAACAGCGCCGTGACCCCGGCCCCGCCGGTGAAGGCGACGTCGAGGGTGAATTCCCGCCGGGCGAGCTTCACCGAAAACGAGATCATCGGCGCCCCTCTCCCCGTGCCCGCCGGACCGAGAACTCGGAGACGACCAGCGCGCCGAGCGCGATCACCGCCGCGACGATCGACAGTTTCAACGCGCCCGCCTCGCCGCCCGGCGTCTGGGTCAGGGCGTAGATCGCCGAGGGGATGGTCTGGGTCTGGCCGGGAATGTTGGAGACGAAGGTGATGGTGGCGCCGAATTCGCCGAGCGCCTTGGCGAAGGCGAGCACCGCGCCGGCGGCGACGCCACGCGACGCCAGCGGCAGCGTCACCGTGGCGAAGACCCACAGCGGCGGCGCCCCGAGCGTCGCGGCGGCCTGCTCCACCCGCTCGTCGATCGCCTCGAACGACAGGCGGATGGCCCGGACCATCAGCGGAAAGCCCATGACGCCGGCGGCGAGCGCCGCCCCCGTCCAGCGGAAGGAGAAGACCAGCCCGAGGTGGTCGGCGAGAAAGGCGCCGAACACCCCGCGCCGACCGAAGAGGATCAGAAGCGCGTAGCCGGTCACCACCGGCGGCAGCACCAAGGGCAGATGGACCAGCCCATCGAGCAGCGCCTTGCCGAAGAAATCGCGCCGCGCCAACACCCAGGCGACCGCCAGGGCGAGCGGCAACGCGCCGACCGTGGCGATCCCGCCGATCTTCAACGACAGCAGGATCGCCGTCCATTCCTCGGCACTGAACACCGCTTCCGTCCCTCCTCGCCCCTCACTTCACCATCGTGAATCCCTGGGCCTCGAAGATCTTGGCAGCCTCGGGGCTCTTCAGGAAGTCGAGATAGGAGGCAGCGTCGGGAGAAGTCGAGTCTTTGGTGATCGCCACCGGATAGACGATCGCCGGGTGGCTCGACGCCGGGAAGATCCCGACCACCGCCACCTTGGGTTCCGACTTGGCGTCGGAGCCGTAGACGATCCCGTATTTCGCCTCGCCGCGCGCCACCAGCGCCAGCGCGGCGCGGACGGTCTGGACGCCGGCGACCTTGGGCTCGACCGCGGCCCAGACCCCGAGCGAGGTCAGCGCCGCCTTGGCGTATTTGCCGACCGGCACCGATTTGACCTCGCCGGTGGCGAGCTTGCCGTCGCCGATCGCCCCGGCCAGGTCGAAGCCCGGCGCGATGGTGAGCTTCATCGCGGCGCCGTCCGACGCGATCAGCACCAGCGTGTTGGCGAGGAGGTCGGAGCGGGTGTCCGGCTTGATCAGGCCCTTACCGGCCGCATAGTCCATCCAGTCGAGGTCGGCGGAGATGAAGAGATCGGCCGGCGCGCCCTGCTCGATCTGCTTGGCGAGCGCCGAGCTCGCCGCATAGGACGCCGTCGCCTTCTTGCCGGTCTTGGCGGTGTAGGCGGTGCCGACCTGATCGAGCGCCGTCTTCAGCGAGGCGGCGGCGAAGATCGTCGGCCCGGCGCCCTCGGCCCGGACCGGCGCGACGAAGGCGGTGCCGGCGAGCGCGACGGCGGCGAGAAGGCCGACCAGGGAGCGGCGGCCGAGCGAGAAATGACGGTTCATCGGGGATGATCCTTCCTGAAACGATGGCAGGGGGACGGCGGCGTCGGGAGCGACACGCGGCAGCCCCGAAAGAGGTTCCGACCGATCGATGCGAGGAGAAGCGGGGCGGCGGGGGGGGCCGCC
>JAFHCF010000013.1:0-16785 GCA_048497495.1 Prosthecomicrobium sp. | reverse complement strand
CCCCCCCCCCCCCCCCCCCCGCCGCCTGTCGAGCCGCAACCGCCTCGCCGAGGTCGAGGGCCAGATCGAGGTCGTCCGCCGCGATCTCGCCACCCGCCGACAGGCGCTGGAGACGGCGCAACGCGACGCCGGGCGCGCCGAGGAGGCCGAACGCGGCGCCCGCGAGGCCTTCCGTCGAGCCCAGCGGTTGGAAACCGAATCGCGCGACCGGCTGGTGCGATTGGAGCGCGAGGCCGAACTCGCCGCCACCCGGCTCGCCGGCCTCGATGCCGCCCTCGCCCGCCTTCTCGTCGAGCTCGCCGAGACCGAGGCCCGCGCCGAGGAAGCGGCGATCGCCGAGGCCGAACTCCCCGACCTCGGCCGGCTCGAGCAGGAGATCCTCCTGGCGCAGGGCGTGGTGGCGCGCGACCGCGCCGTCGTCGCCGAACTCCGCGCCGCCCGCCAGGGGCTCGCCCGCGAGGTCGAGATGCGCGGCCGCCGGCTCGAGGCGATCGCCCGCGAGCGCTCCGGATGGGCGGCCCGCGCCGCCGCCGCCGCCGGCCAAGTCGCGGTGCTCGCCGACAGGCGCGCCGAGGCCGAGGCCGAGCGCGAAGACCTGTTGGAGCGTCCCGCCGACATCGAGGACACCCGCCGCCGCCTCCTCGACGAGATCGGCGCGGCGGAGGTGATCCGCGCCGCCGCGGCGGAAGCGCTCGCGCTCGGCGAGCGCGGCCAGGGCGACGCCGATCGCGCCGCCCGGGTGGCGCTCGAGGCGCTGTCGACGGCGCGCGAGATCAAGGGCCGCGCCGAGGAACGCCACACCGCCGCCCGCGCCCGCCGGCTGGAGATCGAGGCGACCATCGCCGAGACCTTCGACGTCGCGCCCCAGGGCCTCGCCGCCCTCGCCGATCTCGACCTCGACGCGCCGCTTCCCGAGGAACTGGCGGTGGAGCGTCGCCTCGAGCGCCTGCGCCAGGAGCGCGAACGGCTCGGCGCCGTCAATCTGCGCGCCGACGACGAGGCCCGCGAGGTCGAGGAACGCCGCGACGTGCTCGCCGCCGAGCGCGACGACCTGGTCGAGGCGATCCGCCGGCTGCGCAACGGCATCTCCAACCTCAACCGCGAGGCGCGCGAGCGCCTGATGGCCGCCTTCGACACCGTCAACGGCCATTTCAAGGCGCTCTTCACCCACCTCTTCGGCGGCGGCGAGGCCGAACTGCAACTGATCGAATCGGATGATCCGCTCGAGGCCGGCCTCGAGATCTTCGCCAAGCCGCCGGGCAAGAAGCCGACGACGATGACACTCCTGTCGGGCGGCGAACAGGCCCTGACCGCGCTCGCCCTGATCTTCGCGGTGTTCCTCACCAACCCCGCGCCGATCTGCGTCCTCGACGAGGTCGACGCCCCCCTCGACGACGCCAATGTCGAGCGTTACTGCGATCTTCTCGACCGCATGGCCTCGGTCACCGACACCCGTTTCATCGTCATCACCCACAACCCGATCACCATGGCGCGGATGAATCGCCTGTTCGGCGTCACCATGTCGGAACGGGGCATTTCCCAACTGGTTTCGGTCGATCTCGAGCGGGCGGAACGCATTTTGGAGACGGCCTGAGGGGCGGGCGGGCCGCATCGGCCGTGGCGAAGCCGGCACACCCCCTCCGAAAGGCTGTGGCGAAGCGGCGCGATCTTCCTCGGTGTGTCTTGAATTTCTTAGAAACATCAATGATTTGAACTAAAGTCGGGTGTTCTTGACACACCCCCCTCCCGCCACTATGGTGCGCCCGGCTTCGGGGTGGGGGCGCCAGCGTTCCCGCCCTTCGTGGCGCGGATTCGCGAAGGTGAGGATCGGAAACATGGTCGATCGACCGACCGATGCGGACCCTCGCGGCACCGGAGCCGGGCCGAAGGGGCTTCCTCGGGGAAGCGACGACGGCGAAGAGGCACGGCTCGCGGCTCGGCTCGAGCGTCTCGGCGAAAGCCTCGAGGCGCGTCGCGCGACGGAAAGTGTGGCGAAGTCCCGGGGCAACGTCTCCGGTTTCGCCCAGGCGACCAAGGTCGCCTCCGAATTCGTCGCCGGCGTCGTCGTCGGCGCCGCGCTCGGGTGGGGGATCGACAAGGCGGCGGGGACCTCTCCCTGGGCGCTGATCGTGTTTCTTCTCCTCGGCTTTGCCGCGGGCGTGCTCAACGTCCTGCGCTCCGAGGGGATGGTGGCCGATGCGACGTCGCGACTGCGCGAGGCCGGCCGCGAGAAGAAATCGGAGCCGGATCGCTGAGGCGGCGGCTCGAACCGGTTCGGTGGTCCTCCTCGTCGAGGAGGGGCGCCAGAGCGACGAAATTCGAACGGACGCGGGGCTCGCCGAGAGCCTCTCGTTCGAGGGGGCGGCCCGGCTGGGGCGCGATCGGCGGGAGGTCGGGGGACCGTCCGCCTCAGACAAGACGGGGACTGACAGGTGGCAGCCGACAAGGTCGATCCGATCCATCAGTTTCACATCACCAAGCTGGTGCCGATCAACATCGGACACTACGACGTCTCCTTCACCAACTCGTCGCTGTTCATGGCGGCGACGGTGATCGTCGCGACGATGTTCCTGATCATGGCCTCCTCGGGCCGCTCGATGGTGCCGAACCGCTGGCAGGTCGTCGCCGAGATGTCCTATTCCTTCGTGGCGAACACCCTGCGCGACGCCGCCGGTAAGGCCGGCATGCAGTTCTTCCCGCTGGTGTTCTCGCTCTTCATGTTCGTGCTGGTGGCCAACCTGCTCGGCATGGTGCCCTACTTCTTCACCATCACCTCGCACATCATCGTCACCTTCGCGCTGGCGATGCTGGTGATCCTGACGGTGGTGATCTACGGGATCTGGAAGCACGGCTTCCGCTTCTTCGGCCTGTTCGTGCCGTCGGGCGTGCCGATGGCGCTGGTGCCGCTGGTGACGGCGATCGAGATCATCTCGTTCCTCTCCCGGCCGATCAGCCTCTCGGTTCGTCTCTTCGCCAACATGCTGGCCGGTCACATCACGCTGAAGGTCTTCGCCGGCTTCGTCGTCACGCTGTCCGCCGCCGGCACCGTCGGCATGGCGAGCGCGATCCTGCCGCTGGCGATGGCCGTGGCACTGACCGCCCTCGAATTCCTCGTCGCCTTCCTGCAGGCCTATGTCTTCACCGTGTTGACCTGCATGTACCTGAACGACGCGATCCACCCCGGCCACTGAGGCCGGAGGACGCGGACGAAATCTGGAATTGAAACCCATCACCGAAGGAGCACTCTGATGGATCCGCAAGCTGCAAAGTACCTCGGCGCCGGCATCGCCACTCTCGGCATGGCTGGTGCGGGCATCGGTCTCGGCACCATCTTCGGCAGCTACCTCGCCGGCGCCCTGCGCAACCCGGCCGCCGCCGATGGCCAGTTCGGCCGCCTGATCTTCGGCTTCGCCGTGACCGAAGCGCTCGGCATCTTCTCGCTGCTCGTCGCGCTGATCCTGCTCTTCGCCTGATCCCTTCGGGCGGTCGAGCACTTCACGAATCTCCGGCCGACCCTCGTGGACGGCCGGTGATCTTCCGTGGATCCCGTGCGCGAGCCGTGCGGGATCGGATCATCCGGGATCGTCGAGATGGCTGACAACACGCACACCACGACCGCGGTGCAACAGGACGGCGCGCAGCACGGCGGGGCGTTTCCCCCGTTCGACAGCTCGACCTTCGCGTCCCAGCTCCTCTGGCTCGCGATCACCTTCGGCCTCTTCTATGTGCTGATGGCGAAGGTCGTGCTGCCGCGCATCGGCGGCATCCTCGAGGCGCGTTCCGAGAAGATCGCTCGCGATCTCGAGGAAGCCAATCGCCTGAAGGCCGAATCGGAAGCCGCCGGCGCGGCCTACGAGAAGTCTCTGGCCGAAGCGCGTCGCAAGGCCCAGGGGATCGCCGCGGACACCCGCGCCGCGCTCAACGCCTCGGTCGACGCCAAGCGCCACGAGGCCGAAGCCGGTCTCTCCGCCAAGATCGCCGCCGCCGAGACCATCATCGCCGGCATCAAGGCCAAGGCTCTGTCCGAAGTCGACGGCATCGCCGCCGAGACGGCCGAGGACCTGGTCACCGCCCTGACCGGCGAGTCCGTCGGTCGTGACGATGTCGCAGCGGCCGTCGCCGCCGTGACGCGCAGTTGAGGAGATACTCATGGACGCGACGTCTCTCGCCTCTCTGTGGGCCTTCGTCTCGCTGCTGATCTTCTTCGGCGTCATCACCTATCTCAAGGTGCCGGGCAAGATCGCCGTCGCGCTCGACGGCAAGGTCGCCGCGATCGAGAGCGAGTTGTCGGAAGCCAAGCGTCTGCGCGAGGAGGCCGAGCAACTGCTCGCCGCCTATCGGCAGAAGGCCGCCGACGCCGAGCTCGAGGCCCAGTCGATCATCGCCGAGGCCAAGGCCCTCGCCGACATGGCCGCCGCCGAGACCACCAAGGCGCTGGAGGAACTGATCGTTCGCCGCACCAAGGCGGCCGAGGCGAAGATCGCCCAGGCCGAGGTTCAGGCGATCGCCGAGGTGCGTTCGCGCGCCGTCGACATCGCGGTGGCCGCCGCCGAGAAGTTGCTCGTCGGCAAGGTCGCCGGCTCCACCGGCACCGAGCTGGTCGCCAAGGGCATCGCCGAGGTCGCCGCCAAGCTCAATTGAGCCGCGCCGCATCCGGGTGAGACTTCATGGAACCCGCGCTCTCGTGAGAGGGCGCGGGTTTCGCGTCTCGTCGGCGCGCTTGCCGATCCGAGCCGCCGGCGCGCCCTACGGATGGCGGACGCAATCCCCAGGGCGGGCCCCGCCCGGCTTCGCCATCGGATTGCCGCCTTATCGCCGGGATTTTCACCTATCTCGATCGCCAGATCGACCGACACGAGGTGTCCATGCCGCGTTTTCGCTATTTCGCCTATGGCTCGAACCTGCTCGCCGAGCGCCTCGCCGCCCGCTGTCCGAGCGCCACGCCGCTCGGCCTCGTCTCGGTCGCGGGCTGGCGTCTCGCCTTCCAGTCGAAGAGCTTCGACGGCTCCGGCAAGGCGACGCTGATCGAGGCCGAGCCGGGTGACGTCGTCCACGGCCGTCTCTACGACATCGACCTCGCCGACCGGCCCGCGCTCGACACCGCCGAGGGCTTCGATCGCGATCCCCCGGTCTATCTGCGCCACGAGGACTTCACCGTCACCGACGAGACCGGCGAGACGATCTCCGACGTCACCGTCTACCTCGCCCGCGAGGCGAACGAGCCGATGGCGCCCTACGACTGGTATCGCGCCCTGATCGTCGCCGGCGGCATGCAGGCGGGCCTGCCGGCCGCCGACGTCGCCGCCCTCGCCGTCGCGCCGACGGTGCCGGACCCGGATGCCGACCGGCCGGCCCGGATCACCGCCCTCGAGATCCTCGAGGCCGCCGGCTTCACCGAATTCGCCAAGGTCTGCACCTCCGAATTCGCTATTCCCCAGCCGGCCGCCTGAGACCCCTCAGCGCGGGGAGGCGATCACCCGCGCCACCGGGGCGAAGCTCCTGCGGTGCAGCGGCGTGGCGCCGAGCCGATCGAGCGCCTCCATATGGGCGGCGACGCCGTAGCCCTTGTGCTTCTCGAAGCCGTAGCCGGGATGTTCGATCGCGGCGAGCTTCATCAACCGGTCGCGCAGCACCTTGGCGACGATCGAGGCGGCGGCGATCGAGACCGATGCCCCGTCGCCCCCGGTGATCGCCGTGCCGGGGCAGGGGAGCCCCGGCGGCACGTCGATACCGTCGATCAGGGCGTGATCGGGGGTCTCCCACAGACCCGCCACCGCCCGTCGCATGGCGTCGAGCGTCGCCGCGCGGATGTCGGTCGCATCGATCCGGGCGACCGAGCCGAGCGCCACCGACACGGCGTGATGGGCGCAGATCTCCTCGAACAGCCGCTCGCGCACCTTCTCCGAGAGCTTCTTGGAATCGTTCAGCCCGACCGGCACGCGCGCCGGATCGAGCACCACGGCGGCCGCCACCACCGGCCCGGCGATCGGCCCGCGCCCGACCTCGTCGACGCCGGCGATCCGCCGTCCGGGGAACCCCGCGGCCCGCTCGTGACGGTCGTCGGGACCCGGCGGCTTGACCCGCCCCGCCCCCGTCGCCTTCGACATCCGCGTCATCGGGGAGCCTCCGGCAGCCGGGTGACGCCGCGCCCGTCGAGGGGGAAGAACGGGTTGTGGGCGACCTCCCAGAGATGGCCGTCGGGGTCGGTGAAATAGCCGGAATAGCCGCCCCAGAAGACCTTCTCCGGCGCCTTCACCGCCTGCCCGCCGGCGGCGAGCGCGAGCGCGAAGGCGGCGTCGGTCTCCGCCTCACCGGCGAGGTTCCAGGCCAGCGTCACGGCGCGAAAGCCCTCGCCGGCCGCCGAGATGCCCGCGTCGTCGGCCAGCGCCTTTCGGCCGTAGAGGGCGAGGATGACGCCGTCCATGTCGAAGAAGGCGACGGCCTCGTTGCTCGCCGGCCCGGGCGTGAGCCCGAGCCCGCCGTAGAAGGCGATCGATCGCGAAAGATCGGCGACGCCGAGAGTGACGAGGGAGAGACGGAGCACCATGGCGGACCTCGCTTCAGAACAACGACAATTGGCGCCCGTCGCCGAGCGGCGGGAGGAAGAGATCGCAGCGCAGTTCGGCGCGCCCCGAGCCCTTGGCGAGCCCGAGCCGGCGGGTGGCGGTCTCGAAGCGCTTGCGGATGGTCGCGGCATAAGGCCCCGACCCGCGCATGCGCCGGCCCCATTGGGCGTCGTAGTCCTTGCCGTCGCGCATGGCGCGCAGAATCGTCAGGACGTGACGATAGCGATCGGGATGGTGCTCGAGCAGCCAGTCCTTGAAGATTTCCGAGACCTCGAGCGGCAGGCGCAACAGCACGTATCCCGCCTCCACCGCGCCCACGTCGCGCGCCGCCTCGAGGATGCGCTCGATCTCGAAATCGTTGAGCGCCGGGATCACCGGCGCCACCAGGACGCCGGTCGGCACCCCGGCCTCCGCCAGCCCGCGGATCGCCTGAAGCCGCTTCTCGGGCGCGGCGGCGCGCGGCTCCATCGAGCGTGACATGCGCCGGTCGAGGGTGGTCACCGAGATCGCCACCTTGGCCAGCCCGCGCGCCCCCATGCGGGCGAGAATGTCGACGTCGCGCAGCACCAGGGCCGACTTGGTGACGATCGTCACCGGATGCCCGGTCCGCTCCAAGACCTCGAGGATCTCGCGCATCAGCCCGAAGCGCTTCTCGATCGGCTGATAAGGATCGGTGTTGGTGCCGATGGCGATCGGCCGGCACTTGTAGCCCGAGGCGCCGAGCTCGCGCTCGAGCAGGCTCGCCGCGTTGGGCTTGGCGAAGAGCCGGGTTTCGAAGTCGAGCCCCGGCGACAGCCCCATGTAGGCGTGGGTCGGCCGGGCGAAACAGTAGGAACAGCCGTGCTCGCAGCCGCGATAGGGATTGATCGAGCGATCGAAGCCGATGTCGGGCGAGGAATTGCGGGTGATGATCGTCTTCGGCTTCTCGATCGTCACTTCGGTCCTCAGCGGCGGCAACGCGCCGAGGCTGCCCCAGCCGTCGTCGAAGCCGACCCGGGTCTCGCTCTCGAAGCGCCCGGAGACGTTGGCGATCGCCCCGCGCCCGCGCCGCCGCTCCGCCTCGACGCGCGCGTCGAGCACCACCGCGCCGCCCTCGAAGCGGTCCTGCGAGATGTCGCGGATCGGCCGATCGCCGTCCGTCTCCTCGGGGACGGGCTCGACATCGATCCTGCGGGGCCGGGCGCGATGCTTCATCGACGGATCTTGGACCTCATGGCGGAACAAGACGAGAACATGCCTCGAAAATCGTCGATTCGCCAGGGGGCGCCCGCTGGTTAAGCGATCGAACCCCGTGTATGACACGACACCGTGTTCGAACCCTCGGAATGGCGCGGGTTTCGGCGAGATCTCCCAACCGTCCACCTTCTCGAGGGCCGCGAAGACCATGCTGTCCGTCGTCATCCCGACCGAGAACTCCGAGGAAGGGCTCGCCCGCACCCTGGCGTCGCTGGTGTCGGCGGCGGCGGAGGGCGTGGTGCGCGAGGTGGTGGTGGTCGACGCCGGCTCCAAGGACGGCACGCGGATCGTCGCCGACGCCGCCGGCTGCTCGCTGGTGGAGGCCTCCGGCGGCTGGCTCGCCCGCGTCACGGCCGGCGTCCACGCGGCGCGCCGCGCCCCCTGGTTCCTGCTCCTGTCGCCCAACGTCTTCCTCGAGGCTGACTGGTTCCGCGAGGCCGCCACCTTCGTCGACCGTTCCGAGCGCGCCGGTCGCGCCGACGCCCACGTCGCCGCCTTCCGCATCGTCTACGACGAATTCGGCTGGCGTCCGCGTCTCGCCGAGCGCGTGGTCGGGGTCTCCGGCGCGCTCCTCGGCCGACCCTTACGCGAACAGGGCCTGCTGATCTCCCGCCGCCACCTCGAGGCGCTGACCTCGCGCATCCCCGATCTCACCGCCGGCCACGGCGCCCTCGTCGGCCGGATCGCCCGCGCCGACATCCATACGCTGCGCGCCGACGCGGTGGTCCTGCCACCCTCCGAGGGGGGCCGCGCCACCCCGACCCTCGGCCGCCTCCTGCGCATCACCTCCTCCGGCCTGGGTTTCCCCACCCCGACCGGCGACTGGACCGACGACTGAACCGGCAGGCTCCCGCCCGTCGGCTCGGGCGCGGCGGGTGATGCCCGTGGCGCGGCGACGCCGAGGGCCCGTTCGCGGTCTCGGCCGATCTCGGCCTCAGGCTCGCGATGGGCATCGACGGCGGGGCGCGGCTCGACCAAGATGCGGCCATGGACTTCTCCGGATTCTTCGACGCGAGCCTCCGCCTGATCGAGACCCACCGCGCCTGGGCCGGGCTGATCTATGGCCTGATGGCCTTCGGCGAGAGCCTGGTGATCGTCGGCGTCCTGGTGCCGGCGACCGCCGTCATGATGGCGACCGGCGCGCTGGTCGGCGCCGGCACCATTCCCTTCCTCGACGTCTGGATCGGCGGGGTGATCGGCGCGGCGCTCGGCGACACCGTCTCCTATTGGATCGGCCGCCGGCTCGGCCCCGGCGTCGACCGGCTGTGGCCCTTCTCGCGCCACCCGGAAATGCTCGCCGCCGCCCGCAACGTCTTCGCCCATTGGGGCTGGGCGGCGATCGTCGTCGGCCGCTTCATCGGCCCCTTGCGGGCGAGTGTGCCGACCGTCGCCGGCATCACCCACATGCCCCACCCGGTCTTCCAGGCCGCCAACATCGGCTCGGCCATCGTCTGGATCCCGATCCTGGTCTTCCCCGGCTCGCTCGGCGCCATCGCCTGGAGCCTGTTCGAGAAGGGGGATTCGGCGACGGGATCGATGGTGATGGCGGCGCTGGTGGCCGGCGTCGGGGTGGCGGTGTGGGTGGTGCGGCGGTGGATGCCGGGGAAGTTGAAGTGAGGGGCTGCCGTAGGGTGGAATAGGCGAAGCCGTATTCCACCGCCGGCGTGCGTGGCGCAATACGGCTTCGCCTATTGCGCCACGCACGAATTTCGCCCGAATTTCGAGGGAACTTCTCAGACATTGCAATCGGGCGTTCATCCGTGACGAAAATCGCATCAGGCCGATCGAGCGGCGCAGTAGGGTGCAATAGCGAAGCGTATTGCACCGATCCCACGTGACGGATCGATCGAGACGCCGCAATTCCGTGACGTCTCGATCGATCCTCGATGGCGCAATACGGCTTTGCCTATTGCGCCCTACGACGCCGGCCCTGCTGCGCCCGCGTCGCCCGCCCAATCGATCGGCAATTCCCCGCGCGCCACGGCGCGGTGAAACGTCGAATGCGGCCAATCTCTCACCCGGTCCACTAGTCGGTGCTTCATCGGGTTGACGTGGCAATAGTCGACATGGCGGGCAAAATCGTCGTCGTCGCGGATGAGATGCTCCCAGAATCGGCGCTGCCAGATGCCGCGCTCCCCCGGACGGAGCCGCACCGCCGGTTCGACCGCTACCGGCCCCACTCTCATGGAAAATTCGCGCTTCACGAGATGCCAGCGCCGCGAATAGTCGGTGTCTCCTTCGGGCAGGCGCCACACCGCGTGGATATGGTCGGGCAGGACCACCATGGCCTCGATGGCGAACGGCCTGTGATCGCGGACCTTGCGCAGCGCGGCGCGCAGATCCTCGATGCGGCGGACGAGCAGGTCGCTGCGTCGATCGGCCAGCGTCACGGTGAAGAACCAACAGCCGCCCGGAAAGCGGGTCCGTCGATAGTTCGGCATGGGCGAAGAATATGAGGCGCAACCGTAGGGCGCAATAGGCGAAGCCGTATTGCGCCGACAGCCATGAGGCATACGTGACCGCGCCAGATGCGGCGGAATACGGCTTCGCCTATTCCGCCCTACAGCCCACCCTCACATGTTCGGATAATTCGGCCCACCGGACCCTTCCGGCGTCGTCCAGGTGATGTTGCCGTTGGGGTCCTTGATGTCGCAGGTCTTGCAGTGGACGCAGTTCTGCGCGTTGATCACGAAGGTCGGCGCGCCGTCCTTCTCGATCCATTCGTAGACGCCGGCCGGGCAGTAGCGGGCCGAGGGGCCGGCGAAGACGTCGTGTTCGGACGACTTCTGCAGGGCGGCGTTGGTCAGCTTCAAGTGGATCGGCTGGTCCTCCTCGTGGTTGGTGTTCGACAGGAACACCGAGGAGAGGCGGTCGAAGGAGATCTTGCCGTCGGGCCTGGGATAGGCGATCGGCTTGCAGGCGCTCGCCGGTTTCAGCGACGCGGCGTCGGTCTTGCCGTGCTTCAGCGTGCCGAAGAACGAGAAGCCGAGGAGCTCGTTGGTCCACATGTCGAGGCCGCCGCAGGCGACGCCGAGGACGGTGCCGAGCTTCGACCACAGCGGCTTGACGTTGCGGACCTTCTTCAGATCCTTGCCGATCAGGCTCGCGCGCCAGCCGGTCTCGTATTCGACCAACTCGTCGTGGGCGCGGCCGGCGGCCAGCGCCTTGGCGATGGTCTCGGCGGCGAGTTCGCCCGACAGCATGGCGTTGTGGCTACCCTTGATGCGCGGCACGTTGACGAGGCCGGCCGAGCAGCCGATCAGGGCGCCGCCGGGGAAGGTGAGCCTCGGCACCGACTGGAAGCCGCCCTCGGTGATGGCGCGGGCGCCATAGGCCAGCCGCTTGCCGCCCTCGAAGACGTCGCGGATCGCCGGATGGGTCTTGAAGCGCTGGAACTCCTCGAAGGGCGACAGGTACGGATTGCCGTAGTTCAGATGAACCACGAAGCCGACCACCACCTGGTTGTCCTCGAGGTGATAGAGGAACGAGCCGCCGCCGGTCTTCAGGTCGAGCGGCCAGCCGAAGGAGTGGCGGACGAGGCCGAGCCTGTGCTTCTTCGGGTCGACCTGCCACAGCTCCTTGATGCCGATGCCGAACTTCGGCACGTCGCAATCTTTGTCGAGCTGGTACTTGGCGATCAACTGCTTGGCGAGCGAGCCGCGCACGCCCTCGCCGATCAGGGTGTATTTGGCGTGGAGTTCCATGCCGCGGGTGAAGCTGCCCTTCGGCTCGCCGTCGCGGCCCACCCCCATGTCGCCGGTGGCGACGCCGATCACGGTCCCCTGGTCGTCGTAGAGAACCTCCGACGCCGCGAAGCCCGGATAGATCTCGACGCCGAGGGCTTCCGCCTTGGCCGCGAGCCAACGACAGACGTTGCCGAGGCTGACGATGTAGTTGCCGTGGTTGCTCATGAGCTTGGGCATCATGAAGTTCGGCAGGGTGAGCGACCCGGCGGGGCCGAGGACGAGGAAATGGTCGTCGCTCACCGGCGTCTTGAACGGATGAGTGGGATCCTCGCGCCAATCGGGGAAGAGCTTGTCGATGGCGATCGGATCGACGATGGCGCCCGACAGGATGTGGGCGCCGACCTCGGAGCCCTTCTCGAGGACGACGACGGAGATCTCTTGCGCCGTCTCGGCGGCGATCTCCTTCAGACGGATGGCGGCGCACAGGCCGGCGGGGCCGGCGCCGACGATCACCACGTCGAATTCCATGCTGTCACGCTCGGGAAGCTCCGCCGCCACGCTCATGCTCTGGCTCTCCTCGTCAACCGGCCGTTCGGCCTTGCGTCCCCCTTCGGCGCGGGTTCCGGGTCCCTCGCCGTCGTGACCGACATCGCGCGCCTCGCCTGTACGCGCGAAGGCGGGAAAGCAACGCTTCGGAGTCGCCACGAGGAGCGCCCGCCGCTATGCTGCAAAGCACCACTTAGACGCTTTCGCACCTTCCGCCAAGGTGGAATTAAATGCCGTATAGGTCATGACGTCGCACGTACATGCAAACCGATGAGCTGATCGCCCTTCTCGACTGGTACGCGGCCGCCGGCGTCGACGTCGGGCTCGGCGACGAACCGGTCGATCGCTTCCTGGAAACCGTGCGCGAGGCGGAGGAACGGCAGGCGCGCGCGCTGGCCGCCGCCGCCGCCGTGACCGCGCGAGCCCCGGCCCCGACGCCCCCCTTCGACGTCGACGACGGCGAGGCCCGCCCGGCGCCCGCCCGCCCGCCCGCCACCGCCCACGCGCCCGTCGACATCGCGCCGCCGCCGCGCCGCTTCGAGCCGCCGCCGGAGCGACCCCGTTTCGAGCCCGCCCCGCAACCGGTCGCCCGGCCGATGCTCGGCGCGGCGGTGCCGGGTGACGCGGCGGTCGGGGCGGCCCGCGAGGCGGCCCGCTCCGCCGCGAGCCTCGACGAGTTGCGCGCGGCGCTCGAGCGCTTCGAGGGTTGCAACCTTCGCACCACCGCCAAACGGCTGGTCTTCGCCGACGGCGATCCGCAAGCCCGCGTCATGCTGGTCGGCGAGGCCCCGGGCCGTGACGAGGACGAGCAGGGCCTGCCCTTCGTCGGTCGGTCGGGGCGCCTCCTCGATCGTATCCTGGCGGCGATCGGTCTCGACCGCACCTCGGTCTACATCGCCAACGTCGTGCCCTGGCGCCCGCCGGGCAACCGCACGCCGACGCCCCAGGAGACGGAGATCTGCAAGCCCTTCGTCGCCCGCCAGATCGAACTGGTCGACCCCGACGTGCTGGTCTTCCTCGGCGGCGCGTCGGCCGCCGCCCTCGCCGGCGCCACCGAGGGCATCCTGCGTCTGCGCGGCCGGTGGCTCGACTATGACGCGGGGACCCGCCGGATCCGGGCGCTGGCGACGCTGCACCCGGCCTATCTCCTGCGCCAGCCGATTCAGAAGCGCCTCGCCTTCCGCGATTTCCTCGCCTTGAAGCGGGCGCTGGGCACGCCCGCGGATCGAGGGTGAAATTCGCCGGTTCGTTCAAATTCGAACGATGATCTTGGGTCTTCCTCCAGGGTTTCGGGTGTTTTCTCGGATACGGACGGGAAAAGCCACGCGAACGGCCGGATGACGGCCGGAGGGATTGCCCATGACCATCACGTCGATCGGTTCGTCGTTCTCCTACATCCGGCCGGATGCGGCGGCGCGCGAGACCGCGCCCGCGGCGGCGAGCGAGGAGGCGAGCCGCGCTTCGAATTCCGACGGCGGATCGAAGGCGGCGAGCGGGGCTTCGGCGACGACCCGCGACAGGAAGCCGGTGTCGGCGACGAGCGACGAGCTCAACGCCGCGCTCCTGCGCGTCCAGGAGAACCGCGCCGCCGAACATGCGCGCACCGCCGCCGAGGCCTATGGCCACGGCTGATCGACGCCGCGCGAGGGACTTCGCCCCACCGCCACCATGCCGCCGTGATCCGCCTCCATCATTTTTCGAAGATGTCGGTCGAACGACGGAGAACGACGGTTTACGTCGGCCCCTCCACGCCCCATCTATGGACGAATGACGAGTGAACGGTGTCGCGCGGTCGCGGACCGGGACCGCTCGAAGGAGGGATCATGCCGCAAGCCCTTTTGGTCGCCGCCACCGGATTGGTCGCCTACGCCACCTGGCGCCTCGTGCGCCGCGAGATGGCCCGCGTCGCCGGCCGCCTCGCGGAGGTGCGCGTGCCGAGCCGGCCCGCCGAGGGTGTGCGCCTGGTGTGCGACGCCGACGGCGTCTATCGCCCCGAACGCTGAGCTTCATGATCGTTCGCGATTGGGCGCCGGCCGATCCGTTCGAGGCGGCGCTCCGCCTCGCCGATCTGCCGGGTCTGGTCTTTCTCGACAGTGCCATGCGGGTGCGAGCGCTCGGCGCCGACGCCGGGCTCGGCCGCTGGTCCTATGTCGCGGCCGATCCCCATCTCGTCTTCACCGTCCGTGACGGCCGCGCCTTCGCCGACGGCGTGCCCCTCGTCGGCGCCCCCCTCGACGAACTCCGCCGCCGCCTCGCCGCCGCCCCCCGCGCCGACGACGAGATCGGCCTGCCGCCCTTCTTCGGCGGGGCGATCGGCTTCGTCTCCTATGATTTCGGCCGCAGGCTCGAACGCCTGCCGGAGCCGGCCGAGGCCGAAGCGGTGCCGGAGATCGTCCTCGGCTTCTACGACACCGTCCTCGCCTTCGATCATCTCGAGGGCCGCGCCCGTCTGATCTCGACCGGCCGCCCCGAGACCGACCCGGCGGCGCGGCGGCGTCGCGCCGAGGCCCGCGCCGAATTCTTCGAGAAACGTCTCGCCCGCCCCCCGCGACCGCGCGCCGCCTCGTCGACGAGCCTCGACTTCCGTCCGACCGTCGATCGCGCCACTCATGAGTCCCGCGCCGCCGCCGCCATCGAACACGTGCTGGCCGGCGACGTCTTCCAGGTCAACATTGCCCACCGCTTCGTCGCCGATCTGCCCGAAGGCTTCGATCGGCTCGCCTTCCACGGTGTGCTGCGGCGGGTCAATCCCGCCCCCTTCGCGGCCTTCCTCGACTTCGGCGCGGTGGCGGTCGCCTCCGCGTCGCCGGAACGTTTCCTGGAGATCCGCGACGGCCGCGTCGAGGCGCGGCCGATCAAGGGCACGGCGGCCCGCGTCGACGACCCCGTCGAGGACGCCCTCGTCGCCACGCGCCTCGCCGCGAGCGAGAAGGACCGCGCCGAGAACGTCATGATCGTCGATCTGATGCGCAACGATCTGGCGCGCGTCTGCGACGATGCCTCGATCGAGGTGCCGGTGTTGTGCGGGGTGGAGAGCTATGCCGGCATCCATCATCTGGTCTCGGTGGTGACCGGGCGGCTGGCGCCCGGCCGCGACGCGGTCGACGCGCTCGCCGCCGCCTTTCCCGGCGGCTCGATCACCGGCGCCCCGAAGATCCGGGCGCAAGAGATCATCACCGAACTCGAGGGTGTGGCGCGCGGCGTCTATTGCGGGTCGATCGGCTGGTTCGGCCACGACGGCGCCATGGATCTCGACATCGCCATCCGCACCGTGGTGTTTCGAGAGGGTCGGGCGATCTTCTCGGTCGGCGGCGGCATCACCGCGCTGTCGAAGCCGGTGGACGAGTGGGAGGAGACCCTGGTCAAGGCCGCGCGCATCCTCGCGGCGGCGCGCGGCGAAACGGTCGCCGCGCCGGAGGCGGTGCCGTGATCCTGATCCTCGACAACTACGACAGTTTCGTCGCCAACATCGCCCGCTATTTCCGCAATCTCGGCGCCGAGACGCGGATCCTGCGCAACGACGCGGTCGGCATCGACGAGGTCGAGCGCCTGGCGCCCGAGGCCCTGGTGATCTCGCCGGGGCCGGGCACGCCCGCCGCCGCCGGCGTCTCCCTGGCGTTGATCCGGCGCTTCTCCGGCCGCCTGCCGATCCTCGGCGTCTGCCTCGGCCATCAGGCGATCGGCGAGGTCTTCGGCGGCCGGGTGGTCCGCGCCCGCCAGCCGATGCACGGCCGCGCCTCGCCGGTCGACCACGACGGCACCGGCCTCTTCTCAGGCCTCCCCAACCCGATGCGCGCCGGGCGCTATCACTCGCTGATCGTCGAAATCGACGATGCGGCCGCCTCGCCGCTGGCGGTGACGGCGGTGAGCGACGGCGGCGAGATCATGGGCCTCGCCCATCGTCACCATCCGACCCACGGCGTACAGTTTCACCCGGAGTCCGTCCTCACCCCCGAGGGCGGGGCGCTCTTCGCCAATTTCCTGGCGCTCGTCCGGCGCTCCTCCGGCGAGGGAAGGCTCCCCCCATGATCGTTCTCGACGGCCGCCTCCACGACGCGTCCGTGGCCCCCTTCGATCTCACAGACCGGGGCCTCCTGCTCGCCGACGGCCTGTTCGAGACCATGCTGGCGGTCGACGGCCGCGTCTTTCGCCGTGCCGGCCATCTCGACCGCCTGACGGCGGGAGCGCGGCGGCTGGCGATCGCCATCGATCGGGACCGGCTCGACGCCGATCTCGATCTCCTCCTCTCCCGCCTCGGTCCGGGCACGCAGGTGGTGCGGCTGACGCTGACGCGCGGCCCCGGCGCGCGCGGTCTCGACCGGCCGGCGGAGGCGCGCCCGACGGTGCTCGTCGGCCATGCCCCGTGGTCGCCCGATCTGGTCGGTCGGCCGATCGCCCTCGTCACCTCGTCGATCCGCCGCAACGAGACCTCGCCGACGGCGCGGCTGAAGACCCTCGCCTATGTCGACGCGATCGCCGCCAAGGCGGAAGCGACGGCGGCGGGCGCCGACGACGCGCTGTTCCTCAACACCCGCGGCGACGTCGCCTCGACCACCATGGCCAATCTCTTCGCCGTCTCGGGCGACGCGTTGATCACGCCACGGCTCGAGGACGGCGTGCTCGACGGCACGACGCGGCGCCTCATCCTCGAGATGGCGCGCGATCTCGGCCTGCGCACCAAGGAGATGTCGCTGACGCCGGCCGACGTCACCGGCGCCGAAGCGGTGTTCGTCACCAATGCGGTGCGGCTG
>JAFHCF010000012.1:0-9676 GCA_048497495.1 Prosthecomicrobium sp. | reverse complement strand
GCCGTCGTCGCCGCGTCCTGCGCGACGACGAGCGCCACCTCTGGGAACAGGTCGCCGCCTCGGTGACCCCGCTCGAACACCCCGGCCGCGCCCCCGCCGAGGCCGAGGTGGCGATCCCGATCGCACCCGCGCCGGAACCGGTGCCCGAACCGGTTCTCGTACCGGCGACGGCCTCCGCGCCGAAGCCGCCGCGCCGGACGAAGTCGGCGCCCGAGGCGCCGCCGCCGATCGCGCCGCCGCCGCCCTCCAAGCGAGCCCTCGCCGGATGGCTCCGGGCGATTCACATGAAACATCGCGGCGATTCCTCGGGCGAATCCGCCATCGTGCCGCAGCCGCCGTCGCTGGCGCCGATCGATGATCGCACCCGGCGACGACTGGTGCGCGGCACCATGGCGATCGACGAGCGCCTCGATCTCCACGGGATGACCCAGGAAGCCGCCCACGGCGCCCTGCGGCGTTTCCTGCTCCGGGCGCGCGATCACGGCGCCCGCGTCGTCCTGGTCATCACCGGCAAGGGCAAGCCGGGCGGGACCGCCGCCGCCCACGAGCGCGGCGTGCTGCGTCGGTCGGTGCCCCATTGGCTCGGCGATCCGTCCCTGCGCGACGTCGTCATCGGCTTCGAGGAGGCCCATCACGCCCATGGCGGCGCCGGGGCGATCTACGTCAGGCTGCGTCGACGCCGCGACATCGAGGAGGGCGGGCGATGACACCCTTCGGCGCCAAGGTGCGGCAATTGCGCCACGAGCGCGCGGTGACGCTGAAGACCATGGCGGCGGCGCTCAACGTCTCGCCGGCCTATCTCTCGGCGCTGGAACTGGGCAAGCGCGGCGTGCCGACCTGGTACATGGTCCAGCGCATCATCGCCTTCTTCAACGTCATCTGGGACGAGGCGGAGGAGCTTCAGCGCCTCGCCGAGATCTCCGATCCGCGCGTCACCGTCGACACCGCCGGCCTCGACCCGGAAGCGACCGAACTCGCCAATCTCCTGGCGCAGCGCATCCGCCACCTGTCGAAGGCCTCGCTCAAGGACCTGACCCACCGGGTCCGCGCGGCGGCGGCCAAGGACGGGGCGTGAGGGCAGGGCGCCCGCCGGACGGCGTCACGCCGCCAGATCGGCGACTACCGCGTCGAGCACCTCGAAACCGGCGAGCGTCGCGCGCACCCGGCGACGGCCGACGGTGTCGACGATCCGTTCGACCATGCCGTTGTCCTCGAGATCGGCGAGGCGCTTGGGATCGAGGACGCGGGCGGAGATCTCCTCCCAGCGGTCGAGATCGATGCCCTCCTTCAGCCTCAGCCCCATCAGCAGATATTCGTCGCCCTGCTCCTCGAGCGTCAGCACGTCGTCGGTGATGCCGCCGTGGCCGTGGGCTTCGGTCAGGCGCAGCCACTTCTCCGGGTTCTTCTCGGTGGCGGTGGCGTGGCGGCCGTCGTCGAGCACCAGCCGGCCATGGGCGCCGGCGCCGACCCCGACATATTCGCCGTAGCGCCAGTAGACGAGATTGTGCCGGCATTCCGCCCCCGGGGCGGCGTGGTTGGAGATCTCGTAGGCCGGCAGCCCGGCGGCATCGAGGATCCGGTGGGTCGCCTCGTAGAGTTCGGCCCCGAGATCGGCGTCGGGCATGATCAGCTTGCCGGCCTTGTAGAGATCGGCGAAGCGGGTCTCCTCCTCGATGGTCAGCTGGTAGACCGAGATGTGGTCGGCGGCGAGAGCGACCGCCGCCTTCAGTTCCGCCTCCCATTCGGCGACCGTCTGGTCGGGGCGGGCGTAGATCAGGTCGAAGGACAGCCGGTCGAAGGTGGCGCGCGCCAGCGCGATGGCCTCGAGCGCCTCGGCGACGTCGTGGATGCGGCCGAGCCGCCTGAGGTCGCGGTCGTGGAGCGCCTGGACCCCGAGCGACAGCCGATTGACCCCGGCGGCGCGGTAGCCCTGGAAGCGGGCGGCGTCGGCGCTCGACGGATTGGCCTCGAGGCTGATCTCGACGTCGGGGGCGAGCCGCCAGGTCTTGGCGATGGTCTCGAGCACCGTGCCGACGGTCGCCACTTCCATCAGCGACGGCGTGCCGCCGCCGAGGAAGATCGAGGTGACGGTGCGCCCCGGCGCGCGTTCGCCCCAATGACCGAGTTCGCGGGCGAGCCCACGGGCGAAGCGGGCCTGATCGACCGGATCGTGGCGAACATGGGAGTTGAAATCGCAATAGGGGCACTTGGCGGCGCAGAACGGCCAATGCACGTAGATGCCGAAACCGGGCTCCTGCGAAGTCATGCGCCAATCTCTCCCGAGGGCTCGCCGTCATCTCGCGAAACGCCCCGCCCGGCCCTTCGCGAATCGGTGGAATTTCCAGACGTCCATCCGACCACGTCCGTGTGACGCCGCCTCCGCCTCACAGACATTTCTTCGAAAAGGCGGAGAAGGCCCGGGCGCGATGCGACAGGCCTTCCGCGCCGGGGCGAAGCCCGTGCTTCTCCTCGGCGCTCATCTCGCCGAAGGTGCGGCTCTCGCCCTCCGGCAGGAACATCGGATCGTAGCCGAAGCCCAGGTCGCCGCGCGGCGGCCATACCAGCACCCCGTGGACCTCGCCGCGCACCGTCTCGGTGTGGCCGTCGGGCCAGGCGAGGCAGAGGGCGGCGACGAAATGGGCGCGCCGATCGCCGCTGCCACCGTCGCGGATCAGTTCCTCGATGTTGCGCATGGCGCGGCCGAAGTCCCGATCCTCGCCGGCCCAGCGGGCCGAATGGATGCCCGGCTCGCCGCCCAGCGCCGCGACGCAGACCCCGGAATCGTCGGCGAGCGCCGGCAGGCCGGAGGCGGCCGCGGCGGCGAGCGCCTTCAGCGCCGCGTTGGCCTCGAAGGTCGTGCCGGTCTCCTCCGGCTCGGGCAGCTCGAGTTCGCCCGCCGACATGGCCTCTAACCCGTAGGGCGCCAGCAGGTCGCGGATCTCGGCGAGCTTGCCCGCGTTGTGCGTGGCGACGACGATCTTGCCACCCTCGAGACGACGCAAGGTCATCACAGCCTCCTCGGCGCTCAGAGCACCACCATCTTCTGCAGATCGATCAGCTGGGCGATGCCGGTCTTGGCGAGATCGAGCAGGGCCTGGAGCTGTTCCTCGGTGAAGGGTCGGCCTTCCGCCGTGCCCTGGATCTCGACGATACCGCCGGATCCGGTCATGACGAAATTGGCGTCGGTCTCGGCGACCGAATCCTCGGCATAGTCGAGGTCGAGCACCGGCACGCCCTTCCAGATGCCGCAGGAGACGGCGGCGAGGTGATCGGTGAGCACCGGCGCCTTGATCATCTCGCGCGCCTTCATCCAGGCGAGGCAGTCGTTGAGCGCCACCCAGGCGCCGGTGATCGAGGCGGTACGGGTGCCGCCGTCGGCCTGGATGACGTCGCAGTCGATGGTGATCTGGCGCTCGCCGAGCGCCTGGAGATCGACGACGGCGCGCAAGGACCGGCCGATCAGGCGTTGGATCTCGTGGGTGCGGCCCGACGGCTTGCCGGCATTGACCTCGCGACGCATGCGCTCGTGGGTGGCGCGCGGCAGCATGCCGTATTCGGCGGTGACCCAACCACGGCGCTGGCCGCGCAGCCAGCCGGGGACGCTCTCCTCGAGGCTGGCGGTGCACAGCACGTGGGTGTCGCCGAATTTGACGAGACACGAGCCCTCGGCGTGCTTGGCCACCCCACGCTCGAGCGTCACGGGTCTCAGTTCGTCGGCGGCGCGCTTGGAAGGACGCATGGGATCTCGGATCTCCGGAGGGGTTTCGGGCTGGCCCCGTCTCCCCTATCCCGGCGGGGAGCGCCCGTAAAGGGCGGCGGAGTCGCGGGGTCCCGCCCGAGCGGCGAGCGGGGGCGACCACGGGCGAATTGAATCCGCGGCGTCCACGTGGTTCCATCGGCCGCGATCGTCCACCCGAGAGGTTCGAGTCCATGGCGGCCCAGACGCCCACCCCGCCGCGCAGCGGCCTCGCCCTCCTCGACGAACGCTCGCGCGAGATCTTCCGCCGCATCGTCGAGGGCTATCTCGACAGCGGCGAGCCGGTCGGCTCGCGCAACATCTCCAAGCTCCTGTCGCGCACCCTGTCGCCGGCCTCGGTCCGCAACGTCATGGCCGATCTCGAGGATGCCGGCCTGATCTTCGCGCCCCACACCTCCGCCGGGCGCCTGCCGACCGATTCCGGCCTGCGCTTCTTCGTCGACGCCCTGCTCGAGATCGGCGATCTCGGCGAGGGCGAGCGCCGCCGCATCGACGCCGAGGTCGCCGCCTCCGGCCGCAACCCCGAGCAGGTGTTGACGGAAGCGAGCCAGATGCTCTCCGGCCTGTCGCGCGGCGCCGGCGTGGTCTTGGCCCACACCGCCGACATGCGCCTCAAGCACATCGAATTCGTCTGGCTGGAGCCGACCAAGGGCCTCGTCGTGCTGGTCGGCGAGGACGGCACGGTGGAGAACCGGCTGATCGAGCTGCCCCTCGGCCTGCCGCCCTCGGCGTTGCAGGAGGCGACCAACTTCCTCAACACCCACATTCGCGGCCGCACCCTCGAGGAGGCCCGCGCCGAAATGGAACGGTTGGCCGGCGAGCGTCAGGCCGAACTCGACGGCCTCACCGACCGCGTCGTCGAGGCCGGCCTCGCCACCTGGGCCGGCGCGGCGGAAGGCCGGCCGCAGCAACTGATCGTGCGCGGCCGCGCCAATCTCCTCGAGGATCTCAAGGCGGCCGAGGATCTCGAGCGCATCCGCCTGCTCTTCGACGACCTCGAGCGCAATCGCGGCCTGATCGAACTGCTCGGCGACGCCGAGCGCGGCGACGGGGTGCGCATCTTCATCGGCTCGGAGACCAAGCTGTTCTCGCTCTCCGGCTCGTCGCTGATCGTCTCGCCCTACCGCGACAAGGACGCCCGCGTCGTCGGCGTCCTCGGCGTCATCGGCCCGACGAGGCTCAACTACGGGCGGATCGTGCCGATGGTCGACTACACCGCGAAGCTGGTGAGCAGGGTGCTGGGGTGAGGAGCGACGAACGCCCGAAGCGCCGGCGCAGGGCCGGGGTAGGAGCGGTTCGCGGGGACCCGTAGGGTGCATCAGCCGGAGGCGTGATGCACTGGCCGAGCCCACATGGGACGTCGACCCGAGTGTCGGCCCGGGGCGTCGTCGGCGTGGAGGTCCCTCGGCGTCGGCCGGTGCGATCCGCTTGCGCTCATCGCACCCTGGGGGTCCCCACCCTCCACCGCCATTTGCATCCCGCGCGTCGATCCCTACATGAGGACGAACACGGCCGGTGACCCGGCCCTCCCCCGATCCTCCGGAGCACCCCCATGTCGTCCGATCCCACCGCCACCGGCTCGCAATCCTGGCACGGCACCACCATTCTCGCCGTGCGCAAGGGCGGCCGCGTCGTCGTCGCCGGCGACGGGCAGGTGACGCTCGGCGCCACGGTGATCAAGCATACCGCCCGCAAGGTGCGGCGGCTGGGCAAGGGCGATGTCGTCGGCGGCTTCGCCGGGGCGACCGCCGACGCCTTCACCCTGTTCGAGCGGCTGGAGAAGAAGCTCGAGCAATATCCCGGGCAATTGACCCGCGCCTGCGTCGAACTCGCCAAGGACTGGCGCACCGATCGCTACCTGCGTCGGCTCGAGGCGATGATGATCGTCGCCGACACCACCACCACCCTGGTGCTGACCGGCACCGGCGACGTGCTCGAGCCCGAGGACGGGGTCGCCGGCATCGGCTCGGGCGGCACCTACGCGCTCGCCGCCGCCAAGGCCCTGATCGACCAGGACATGGACGCCGAGCAGATAGCCCGCCGCGCCATGAAGATCGCCGCCGACATCTGCGTCTACACCAACACCAACGTCGTGGTGGAGAGCCTGGGCGCCTGACCGGCCGCCCTCTCCCCCGTCTGTCCCCCAGGAGCCCGTCCCATGACCGATTTCTCGCCGCGCGAGATCGTCTCCGAACTCGATCGCTACATCGTCGGCCAGAAGGACGCCAAGCGCGCCGTCGCCATCGCGCTCAGGAACCGCTGGCGCCGCCAGCAGCTGACCGGCCACCTGCGCGACGAGGTCCTGCCCAAGAACATCCTGATGATCGGCCCGACCGGCGTCGGCAAGACCGAGATCTCCCGCCGTCTCGCCAAACTCGCCAACGCCCCCTTCCTCAAGGTCGAGGCGACCAAGTTCACCGAGGTCGGCTACGTCGGCCGCGACGTCGACTCCATCGTCCGCGATCTGGTCGAGGTCGGCATCGGCCTGGTCAAGGCGAAGAAGCGCGCCGAGGTCAAGGCCAAGGCGGAGCTGGCGGCCGAGGAGCGCGTCCTCGACGCCCTCGTCGGCAAGTCGGCCTCGCCGGCCACCCGCGACGCCTTCCGCCAGAAGCTCCGGCGCGGCGAACTCGCCGACAAGGAGATCGAGATCGAGCTGACGGCGGCGCCGCAGATGCCGAACTTCGATATCCCCGGCATGCAGGGCGGCATCGGCGTGATGAATCTCGGCGAGATGTTCGGCAAGGCATTCGGCGGCGCCAGGAAGAGCCGCAAGGTGCTGGTCTCCGACAGCTACGAGCTTCTGATCGGCGAGGAGAGCGACAAGCTGGTCGACCAGGAACAGGCGACGGCGGAGGCGATCCGCTCGGTCGAGGAGAACGGCATCGTCTTCCTCGACGAGATCGACAAGATCTGCTCGCGCGAGGGCCGCGGCGCCGACGTCTCCCGCGAGGGCGTCCAGCGCGACCTCCTGCCGCTGATCGAGGGCACCACGGTGTCGACCAAATACGGGCCGGTGAAGACCGACCATGTCCTCTTCATCGCCTCCGGCGCCTTCCATGTGGCGACCCCGGCCGATCTCCTGCCGGAGTTGCAGGGCCGCCTGCCGATCCGGGTCGAATTGAAGCCGCTGACCGCGGAGGACTTCGAGCGCATCCTGACCGAGACCGAGGCGAGCCTGATCAAGCAATACGTGGCCCTGATGGCGACCGAAGGCGTGACCCTCGAGGTGACCCCCGACGCGATCAAGGAGATCGCCTCGGTCGCGGTGGAGATCAACGGCTCGATCGAGAACATCGGCGCCCGCCGCCTCCAGACGGTGATGGAACGCATCCTCGACGACATCTCCTTCACCGCCCCGGACCGCTCCGGCGAGACCATCGTCATCGACGCCGCGCACGTGCGCACCAACGTCGGGGAGTTGGCGAAGAACGCCGACCTGAGCCGGTTCATCCTGTGAGGGCGCCCTAGTGGTTCGATCGAGTCGGATGGTTCCCATCCGTTTCGATCGAACCACTGACTCATTGACCTCGTGGTCGAAACAATCTGGCGCTTGCGGGACGCAAGCATCAGATTTTGACCACTGGGGTGCGATGAGCGGAGCGAATTGCGCCGACCGAGCCCGAGGGGGACGATCACGTCCCCTCCGAACTCACTCCGCCGCGCCGCGCACCCGCCCCGACATCGCGCCCGCGCCCACCCGCGCCGCGGCGGTGGCGCGGAAGACGATCGCGGCGAACAACAGCATCGCGACGAGGGTCAGGATCGAGCCGAGCCCGGCCACCGCCGGCCCCCAGGGCAGGCCGAGATGCGAGCCGGCGATGCCCGGCGCCAGGATCAGCAATCCGATGAAGGCGGTGCCGAGATGGACCCGGGCGAGGCGATCGTCGGCGATCGGATGGACGGCGTAGAACAGGCCGGCGAGGAACATCCCGACCCAGCCGATCAGATTGACGTGGGCGTGGACCGGCGACATCGCGTGATCGAAGGACGCCGCCATGTGGATGCCGAGCCCCATGCCGGCGACGGCGAAGAGCGTTGCGAGGCGCAGAAACCATTTCGAGGCCATCGGATTTCCTTTCATTCGGTGGTGACGGCCGTAAGGCCGAGGTCGCTCGGATCGATCGGGCGCCAGGCCTCGAAGACCTGCTCGCGGCAGATCTTGCCCTGGCGCATGTGGAAGACGTGCAGCAGCCGCAGCTCGACGAGACTGCCGATCGGCAGCGGGGCGTTGTCGAACCCCTCGCGCGCCAGCCGGAACCGCGCCCGGCAGTCGTCGACCACCCGGGTCGGCGTGGCGAAGCGCTCGAGCGTCTCCATTGAGATCGACTCGATGGCCCCGAACATCCGGCGATAGTTCGCCTCGATCGCCGCCTTGCCGGCGAGGACCAGGCCACGGCTCGGCATCTCCAGCACGATGTCGTCGGTGTAGAGATCCATGATCGCGGCCGGGTCGCGCCCCTCGCCGCGGATGTGGGCCTCCACCACCTCGAGATTTTCGACGATCGCCGCTTCCATCGTTCGACGCCCCCTGTTATAGACAGTTATCCTGTCTATCAATAGACAGATTGTCTGTCAATAAGGGTCGCGGAATGCCGGAACGAACCATATCGGAGGCGCGGGGGACCTTGGGATCATTGCTGCGCCGCCCCTACGAACGGCTCCAGGCGCGTGTCTACGGCGGCCTCGCGGCGCGTGGCTTCGCCGATGTCCGGCCCGCCCATTCCAGCGTCTTCCGCTATATCCTGCCGGCCGGCTCCCGCGTCTCCGACCTCGCCGAACGGGCCGGCATGACCAAGCAGTCGATGGCCTATCTCGCCCAGTCGCTCGCCGATCTCGACTATGTGGTGATCGTGCCGGACCCGCAGGACGGCCGCGCCAAGCTCGTCCGCCTGACGGCGCGCGGCGTCGAGGTCTGGCGGGCCCTGGTCGAACTCAGCGCCGAGGCGGAAGCGGTCGCCGCCGCCGCCATCGGCCGCGACCGCATGGACGCTCTGCGCGACGGACTCGCCCGACTCGGCGTGGCGCTGGAGGAGGGCTGAGGGGAGGGTCGCCGCGACGAAGGCAGGGACGGGTCCGAGCGGCGTCACGCCCCCCGTGGCGAGGCGCGACGACCGTGGATCCCGTGCCGAGAAGCGAAAAGCCGCCTCACGTCCCCGCCGGAAACTGCTTGGGCGCCGGCGAGATCGTCCGGGCCGAGCCGGCGCCGATCTCGAAGACCGCGAGGCCGCGCTCCGAGGTGCCGTCGGCGCGGAAGCGGAACAGGCCGGTGACGCCGAGGAAGCCGTTGCGCGACAGCAGCACGTCGTCGCGGAACGGCCGCGCCCCGGCGTTGCGCACCAATCCGGCGGCGAGGAACACCGCCTCGTAGCCGAGAACCGCGAGCGGTCCGGAATCCGAGCCGTAGCTCTGGCGATAGCGCGCCCTGAAACTGTCGTTGCCGCCGGCGTCGGCGCCGGGGAACCAGGCGCCGGCCAGCGCCGGCGAGGCGAAGGCGGCCGAATCGGCGAGGCGGCCTGAGCCGAGGATCTTCACCCGCGACTTGTCGAGCCCGGCGGAGACCATCGCCTGCACCACCTGCGCGGCGTTCGAGCCGGCGTCCGGCACGAAGACCGAATCGATCTGGGCGCCGAGCTTGGCGATCGCCGCCGCCTTGGCCTGCATGTCGACCGGGTCGCCCTTGTAGCGCTCGACCGCCATGGCGCGCACCCCGGCCCGCGCCGCCTGCTCGCGGAAGGCGGCTTCCACCACCAGCCCATAGGCGTCGTCGGGAACGATCGCCGCCATCGACTTGCGGTTCTGCGACGCCGCGTAGCCGACGATGCGCTCGACGTCGACCGACGGCAGGAAGCCGATCAGATAGATGCCGCGCGCCGCCACCGACGTGTCGGTGGTGAAGGTGACGACCGGCACGCCGGCGGC
>JAFHCF010000011.1:0-12190 GCA_048497495.1 Prosthecomicrobium sp. | reverse complement strand
GGACCGGCTCGGCCGAAGCCGGGCGCGCGACCGCTGTCGCCGCGCCCGACCCTGTGATCGGAGAAGACATGACCACGCCCGCCACGCCGCCGCGCGAAGCCTTCGCCGCCCCCCGCCACCGGCTCGGGGATCTCGAACTCGGTCCCCTCGGCGAGGACATCGACCTCCTCGCGACCCGGATCGTGAACATCGACCCCTGGGCCACCGCCGGATACCACCCCGACATGCTGCGCGAGCGGATGACCCGGCCCTGGGCGGCCACCTTCCGCTTCGCATTGCGTCTCGACGGTGTGCCGGTCGGCTATCTCGCGCTGCGCCATCCCTTCATGCGCGGTCCCTATGTCGAGACCATCGCCGTCTTCCCCGAGGCGCAGCGGCGCGGCATCGCCCGTCGGGTCGTCGACTGGATGGCCGAGGAGGTACGTGGCGAGGCGACCAACATCTGGCTCTGCGTCACCGAGTGGAACGCACCGGCGCGCGCCGCCTACACAGCCCTCGGCTTCGTCGAGATCGGCCCGATCCCCGATCTCGCGGCCGCCGGCCAGACCGAGATCTTCATGCGCAAGCCGCTCGGTTCCCCACGGAGGTGAAACCCTGCGGGAACCACGTCTGCATCACGGCCCTTCCCCTTCGCGGCGGATGCGCTCATTCTGTGGAACGACACGAGACCGCCAGGAGGGCATCCCATGGCGACGATCCTGATCACCGGCGCCAACCGGGGCATCGGCCTCGCACTCACCGAAGCCTTCGCCGGACGAGGCGACCACGTGATCGCCACCGTCCGCAACCCCGACCAGCTTCACGAACTCGCCGAGGTCATGGCGCGCTTCCCCGATCTCGTCGAGGTTCACCGCCTCGAGGTGACCGACCCGGTCTCGATCTCGGCCCTCGCCAACCGCCTCGCCGGCCGCCCCCTCGACGTGCTGATCAACAATGCCGGCATCATCGGTCCCGATCGGCAGAGCGCCCTCGACATGGATTTCGCCGGCTGGATCGAGACGCTGAAGGTCAACACGGTCGCCCCGCTCGCCGTCTCCCAGGCGCTCCTGCCCAACCTGCGGCTCGGCGAACATCCCAAGATCCTCACCCTGTCGAGCGGCATGGGCTCGATGGCCTTCACCAAGTCCGACCACGTCGCCTATCGCACCTCCAAGGCCGCGGTGAACAAGGCGATGCAGTGTCTCGCCACCGACGTCCAGGGCGAGGGCATCGCCGTCGCCGTCTGTCATCCCGGTTGGGTCAAGACCGACATGGTCGGTTTGCGCGGCGACATCTCGCCGGAGATGAGCGCCACCGGCATCACCCGCGTCGTCGACCAGATGAGCCTCATGCACTCGCCCGCCTTCCACGCCTGGGACGGCGCGACCATCCCCTGGTGAGGCCGATCGACGCGGTCGCCGGTGCGCCTTCCGCAGAGGCATGACTTCGCGCCTGCGACATTATTTCCGTCGAGTTCGACGGCGGTGCAGCAACGAATTGTGCTTCCGCTCCCCGTCTCCTCGATCTACCATCTCCTTCACCGAGAAGAGAGGGAGGGAACGTAGATCATGTTCGCGCGCACCTTCGAGGTGATGATGGTCGGAGCCGCGTTCTTCGTGGTATCCGCGGTCGTCGCCGGCATCCTCTGATCCCGAGGCACCCGTTCTTCTTCACGGTCCTCGAACTGATCCGAACGGCTTTCGGTCCTCGAGGCCGCCCCCGTTCTCCACGGCCCGGGTCTCGCACGAGACCCGGGCCGTTTCATCGTCCACCGACGAGCTCGATCCTTACCGAGCTTTAAGCTGACATATGCGCCGAACCTGCTAACTCGAGGGCGAACCGAGGTGGCCGCCGCCGCCTCTATCGTCGTGCCGTTCGGAGGCGCCATGTCCATGCTCGATTCCACATCCGCCCGCCCGCTCGCCTGGGATGGCGCCACCAAGGCGCTGCACTGGTCGATGGCCCTGTTGATCCCGATCGCCTGGATCCTCGCCGTCGTCGTCGAGGACCTGCCGCGCGAGCAGCGGATCTCCCTGATGTTCGTCCACAAGAGCATCGGCGTCCTGATCCTGGCGCTCCTGGTCCTCAGGCTCCTGTGGCGCCTCACCCACGCGAGCCCCGCCCCCGAGACGACGCGTTTCGATCCCCTCGCCCAGTGGGTGGCCAAGATCGGCCATCTGCTGCTCTATGTGCTGATGATCGCCGTGCCGATCGGCGGCATCCTCGCCTCCTTCGCCAACGCCCGCGCCGTGCCCTTCTTCGGCCTCTTCGAGATCCCCTCGCCCTGGGCCACCAAACAGGCCTTCGAGGATCAGCTCGGCGAGATGCACGAGGTCTTCGCCCATCTCCTGATGATCGTCGCCTTCGCCCACGCGGTGGTCGGCATCCTCCATCACGTGGTGCTGAAGGACCGCACGCTCCTGAAGATGAAGCCCTTCGCCAAGGGTTGAGCGATCACCCTCCGGCGGATCGGGCGAAGCCGTATCCGCCGGAAGACCGCCGAGAACGACCCCCGCCGCCGGCACCGGCAAGCGGCGAATATGTGCGCGATGGTTCGAGGCGCGCTCGGGTCCCGAGCGCTCCTCACCATGAAGCGTTTGTAATTGTTCGAGGAATTTATGAGCGCCTCATGGTGAGGTAGCCCGCGGGGCCGTCTCGAACCATCGCGCGCGCCGATCCCGCGCAGGCACCGGACCTTCCCGACGTCCCCCGCCTCAGTCCGACGACAGGATGACGTTGCGCACGATCGGGTAGATCTGGTGTTCCCAGCGCTTGCCCGAGAAGACGCCGTAGTGGCCGACGCCGGCCTGCATGTGGTGGCGCTTGCGGTAGGGTTTCAGCGACGGCGTCAGGTCGTGGGCGGCCGAGGTCTGGCCCAGCGCGCAGATGTCGTCGCGTTCGCCCTCGACCGTGAGCAGCGCGGTGCGGCGGATCGCCCTCGGGTCGATCTTGGCACCGCGATAGGTCAACTCGCCCTTCGGCAGCCGCGCCTCCTGGAACACCCAGGCCACCGTCTCGAGGTAGAACTCGGCGGCGAGATCGAGCACGGCGAAATATTCGTCGTAGAACGACTTGGTCACCGCCGCCTTCTCGTGCTCGCCCTTGGCGAGGTTCTCGTAGAGATCGAGATGCGCCTTGACGTGGCGGTCGAGGTTCATCGACATGAAGGCCGAGAGCTGGACGAAACCGGGGTAGACCCGCCGTCCGCCGCCGGGATAGCGCCCGGGCACCGTGGCGATCAGGTTCTTCTCGAACCAGTCCATCGGCTTGCCCATCGCCAGTTCGTTGACCTTGGTCGGGTTGATGCGGGTGTCGATCGGCCCGGCCATCAGCGTCATCGAGCGCGGCTGCGCCGGATCGTCGGCCTCCGCCATGATCGCCGCCGCCGCCAGCACCTGGACGCAAGGCTGGCACACCGCCACCACGTGGGTGCCCGGCCCCATCACCTGCAGGAAGGTGATCAGCGTCTCGATGTAGTCCTCGAAGCCGAAGGCCCCTTGCGACAGCGGCACGTCGCGGGCGTTGTGCCAATCGGTGATGTAGACGTCGTGGTCGGCGAGCAGCGTCTTCACCGTGTTGCGCAGCAGCGTGGCGAAATGGCCCGACAGGGGCGCCACCACCAGCACCCGCGGCTGCGGCGTCGCCACCTCTTTCCTGAAGTGCAGCAGCGTGCCGAAGGGCGCCACGAAACGCGGCTTCTCCTCGATCGCCACCATCTCGTTGCCGACCATCACCTCCGTGATGGCGTAGGGCGGACGGGTGTGGGAGAGGCCGGCGCGCGAGATCAGTTCATAGGCCGCCGCCATCGAGCGCAGGGATGCCGGTGCCGCGGTGCTCACCCAGGGGTCGATCGTCGACAACATCGATCGCGCGACCGTACGGAGCGGATCCATGAGGTCGTTCTGACTCTGATAGGCGAGATAGAGCATGGACTTGGCACCGCTTCCCGGACGAGCGCGCGCGAGTGCGGCCCACTCCACTTCGTGCTGCATACGTGAAAAGGCTAGTGCAATTTTATCGCACGTGCGAGATAATTCTCGAAATCCGATCGTCGTCCCTCGGCGGCTTCGAGCGGAAGGGGAGGAGAGCCGCCATGCCGCGCGCCACGCTGACCATCTCGAGCAAGAACTACTCCTCCTGGTCCCTGCGTGGCTGGCTCCTGTGCCGGCTGAGCGGCCTCGACTTCGAGGAACGGCCGCTGTCGATCGACGATCCCGACACCCGCGCCGAGCTGCTGTTGCTGTCGCCGTCCTTCCTCGTGCCCTGCCTCTCCCACGACGGTCTCGAGATCTGGGACACGCTGGCGATCGCCGAATATCTCGACGAATGGAACCCGAAGGCCGGCATCATCCCGACCGAGAAGGCGGCGCGCGCCCGCGCCCGCTCGATCTCCGGCGAGATGCACTCCGGCTTCGCCAACCTGCGCTCCGCCCTGCCGATGAACCTCAAGGGCCACTACCCCGGCTTCAAGGTGTGGACCGGGGCGCTCGGCGACATCGCCCGCATCCAGACGATCTGGAAGCAGGCCCTCGCCACCTCCGGCGGACCCTTCCTGTTCGGCGCCACCCCGACGCTGGCCGACGCCATGTATGCCCCGGTCGCCGCCCGCTTCACCTCCTATGACGTGAGGCTCGAGCCGGAATGCGAGGCCTACCGCCGCACCATCATGGCCTGGCCCCTGATGCAGGAATGGATCGACGCGGCGATGGCCGAGCCCGAGGAACTCGACGAACTCGACGTCGAGTTCTGAGCCCGCCCTCACTTCCGGCACCCCTCCCGACGGCCTCTCCATGTCTTTCGCCCTCGCCATGTCTTTCGACGGAGGGGCTTTCCAAGGCGCCCGCGTCGACTTAATCCATTCGGACGGGATCGAGCGGGACGGGACATGGCGCGCACGGCGGGATCGAACGGCGAGAGGACGGCGGCGCTGGTGCGCGAGGCCGGCATTCGGCTGATCTGGGAACACGGTTTCGAGGCGATGAGCCTCCGCCGCCTGGCGGCCGAGGTCGGCATCCAGCCCGGCTCGCTCTACAACCACTTCGAGACCAAGCAGGCGCTGCTCTTCGACATCGTCCGCGATCACATGGAGACGCTGCTGGCGGCCTGCGACGCGGCGCTCGCCGGCCACGACGAGCCGCGCGCCCGGCTGATCGCCTTCGCCGGCTTCCACCTGCGCTACCACATGACCCGGCGCATGCTGGTCTACATCGCCAACAGCGAGCTGCGCAGCCTGGAGAGCACCAACCGCGCCGCGATCGTCGGCTTGCGCAAGCGCTATGAGCAGAAGCTCACCGACATCCTGGTCGCCGGCGCCAATCGCGGCCTCTTCCGCGTCGCCGATCCGCGCGTCACCACCTTCGCCCTGATCTGGATGCTGACCGGCATCTGCGAATGGTACCAGCCCGGCGGACGGATGAACGAGGACGAGTTGGTCGCCCTCCACGTCGACATGGTGCTCGGCGCCGTCGACGCCTGAGGCGAGCGACGACACCCATCTCCGGCGTTCCTCACCCCTTCGGATGAACCGGCGCCGGACGGATTTCGCCCTCGCAGACGCCGAAGCCGATCGAGATCCCGTCGCGGCGGGCGCGGCCCGACAGGATCAGCGTGTCGCCGTCCTCGAGGAAGCCCCGGGTCGTGCCGTCGGGGAGGCTCAGCGGCCGCTCACCGTTCCAGGTCAGCTCGAGCAGTGAGCCGGCGCTGTCGGGCGTCGGCCCCGAGATCGTCCCCGAGCCGATCAGATCGCCGACCGCCATGGCGCAGCCGCCGATGGCGTGATGGGTGAGCTGCTGGGCGCTCGACCAGTACATGTGGGCGAAGTTGGTGCGGCTGATCACCGTCGCCTCGCTCCCGCCCCTCGGGCGCAGCGCCACCTCGAGTTCGACGTCGAGGTTCCGCCGCTGCGATTGCGCCAGATAGGGCAAGGGCGCCGGATCCTGCGCCGGCCCTTCGACCCGGAACGGCTCCAGCGCCTCGCTGGTGACGATCCACGCCCCCAGTGTGGTGGCGAAGACCTTGGCCTGGAAGGGGCCGAGCGGCACGTATTCCCATTGTTGGATGTCGCGCGCCGACCAGTCGTCGAGCAGCGCAAAGCCGAAGATCGCCTGGTCCGCCGCCTCGACCGTCAAGGTCTCGCCCATCGGGTTCGCCACGCCGACGATCGCCGCCATCTCCAGTTCGAAGTCGAGCTTGCGGCACGGCCCGAAGGCGGGAGCCGCCGCGTTCGGCGCCTTGGTCTGGCCGAGGGGCCGGACGACCGGCGTGCCGGAGACCACCACCGTCGAGGCCCGGCCGTTGTAGCCGATCGGGATCGACAGCCAGTTGGCCGACAGCGGCTCGGCGCCGGGCCGGAACATTTTCCCGACGTTGGTGGCGTGCTCGCGCGACGAATAGAAGTCGGTGTAGCCGCCGACCGCGACGGCGAGATGCATCGTCGCCGCCTCGACCGGCACCAGGGCGCGGGTCCGGAGCACCGCGTCGTCGCGCAGTGTCGCGATGTCGGCCCTGAGCAGTTCGGAGATCCGCGCCCGGGTGGCGCTCCACACCGCGCGCCCGAGCCCGATGAAGCCGTTGAGCGTGCCCGTGGCGAAGACGCCGACGGGCAGGCTCGCATCGAGCAGGCCCGCCGCCTGGAGCGCGTCGACGTCGACCACCCGGTCGCCGATGCGGATGCCGGCGCGGCGGCGCTCGTCGCCCTCGGTGGAGAAGATGCCCCAGGGCAGGTTCTGGACGGGGAAGTCGGAGCCTTGGGCGCTCGCCACCCAGGAAACGAGCGTCGGATCGTTGGTCGGGTTCATGGTCTCAGCCCTCCAAGGCCGCCCACATTTCGCGATCGCGTTCCGCCGTCCAGATGCGCGGATGGTCGGCACCTTGCGCCTCGTCGACGGCGCGGGTGACGTCGAAGGGCATGCAGTGATCGAAGATCACCCAATGGCCGTAGTTCGGCTTCAGCGCCGCGTGGGTGTCCTTGTAGATCCGCTTCAGATCGTGGCCGGCGGCCACGCCCTTCTCGACGCTGGCATAGAGGTCGGCGATGAAGGACCGCGTCCCGTCGATCGCCTCGCGCACCTTGTCGCGGCCGACGAGCGCATCGCCGCGCCCCGGCACCAGGGCGACCGCGTCGAGCGCCGCCACCTTGTCCAGCGTCGACGGCCAATCCTTGAAATGGGCGTCGCCGGCGTAGGGCGTGGCGCCGTATTCGACCAGGTCGCCGGAGAACACCACGCCCTCGTCGGGCAGCCAGGCGATGGTGTCGCCCATGGTGTGGCCGCGACCGATCTGATCGAGCCGAACCTCGACCTTGCCGAGGCGAATGGTCAACTTCTCGTCGAAGACCAGGGTCGGCCAGGTCAGGCCCGGGACGCTCTCCACCGCCCGGAACAGGCGCGGGAAACGGCCGATCTCGCTCGCTTTGTCGGCCTCGCCGCGCTCGACGATCATGTTCCACGTCGCCCGGCTCGCCACGATGTTGCGAAGCCCCGCCGCCCGATAGCCTTCCGCCCCGAGCACCCGCACCGCGTGGTAGTGCGACAGCACCGCCCATTCGATCGGCTTGTCGGTGACCTCGCGAATGCGGCGGATGACGTCCTGCGCCATCACCGGGGTGGCCTGGGTGTCGAGCACCATCACCGAGTCGTCGCCGATGATCACGCCGGTGTTGGGGTCGCCCTCCGCCGTGTAGGCCCAGGCGTGTTCGGAGATCCGGGCGAAGGTGACCTTCTTCTCCTCCAGGTCGGCCTGAGAGGCGAAGGCCTTGGTGGTGTTCGACATGGGGGTTCCTTTCGAGGGGTCGGAGGAGTCCGCTCACATGCCGAGATAGGCGCGGCGGACGTCGTCGTTGTCGAGAAGTTCGGGGCCGGGTCCCTCGAGGGTGACCGAGCCGGTTTCCAGCACATAGGCGTGATCGGCGATGGCGAGCGCGGCGCGGGCGTTCTGCTCGACCAGGAGGATGGTGATGCCGGCCTCCTTCAGCATCTTCACGATGCGGAAGATCTCCTCGACGATCAGTGGCGCCAGCCCCATCGACGGCTCGTCGAGGAGCAGCAGCTTCGGCCGGCTCATCATGGCGCGGCCGACGGCGAGCATCTGCTGCTGACCGCCGGAGAGCGTGCCGGCCGGGAGCTTCCGGCGTTCGCGCAGGATCGGGAAGAGGTCGTAGACCTCGTCGAGCCCGGCGCGGATCTCCGACGACGGCCGCGTATAGGCCCCCATCACCAGATTGTCCTCGATCGACATCGGCCCGAACACCTGCCGCCCCTCCGGCACCTGGGCGATGCCGGCGCGCACCCGCGCATCGGCCCGCATCCTCGTGATGTCGGTGCCGGCGAAGCGGATCGAGCCCGAGGCCGCCGGCTGGACGCCGGAGATGCAGCGCAGGAGCGTCGTCTTGCCGGCGCCGTTGGCCCCGACCAGGGCGACGAGTTCCCCGGTGCCGACCCTCAGGCTGACCCCGTGCAGCGCCTCGATTCGTCCGTAGCGGCTGCCGAGATCGATGATCTCGATCAGCGTCCCCTGGGCCGCGGCGCGGCGCGGCGCGATCTTCTCGACCACCACGTCGGAATGGCCGCCGAGCCCTTCCGGGGCGGGGAGCAACGCGGTGATGCGGGCGCGCAGCAGCGCGATCTCCGCCGGCGCCTGCGGATCGCCGAGCGGATCGACATGGGCGTCGAAGGCGGCGTCGACATCGCGCCAATCCTCGGCGGTCAGCACCTGGCGCGCCAGCGGAAAGGTCACGTCCTCCTCGAGTCGCATGTGCTCGCCGAGCCGATGGCGGAACGAGCCGATCTCACCGACGAGACCGACGATCCGGTCGGCCGCCACCTCCGCCGTCGCCCCGACCGGCATGCGGGCGAGGTCGCGGATGCGCTCGACCTGGTGCGGGCTCATCTCGTGGTCGTGCTCGAGCCGGTCGATCACCACCGCCGCCTCGTTGGAGCGTCGGCGGATGCGGGCGAAGAGCAGGTCGCTCTCCTTGGGATGATGGAACCGCTCGGTGAAGGAGCCGAGATAGTCGGCGATCAGCCCGACGGTGGCGAGGTCGACCGCCCGCTCGGCGGCCGGGGCCGAGCCGGCGAGACGATCGGCGAGCACCCCGAGCGCGTTGGCGACGCGCCCCATGTTGCGGTGTTCGGCTTCGATGACGGCGAGTGCGCGCATCGCTCAGGCTCCCTCGCTCTCGGCGCCGAGATAGGCGGCGACCACGTCGGGGTTCACCCGGATTTCCGCCGGCGTGCCCTCGGCGAGTTTCTTGCCGTAGTCGAGCACGACGATGCGGTCCGAGACGTTCATGACCAGCTTCATGTCGTGCTCGACCAGCACCACGGTGACGCCGGTCTTGCCCAGCGCCGCGATCAGCGCCTCGATCTCGTGGGTCTCGGTGTGGTTGAGGCCGGCGGCCGGCTCGTCGAGGAACAGGATGCGCGGGTTCGCGGCGAGCGCCCGGGCGATCTCCAGCCGCTTCAGGGCGCCATAGGGCATCGACCGCGCCTCCGCCGCGATATACTTGCCGCAGCCGACGAATTCGAGCAGTTCGGCGGCGCGGATGCGGGCGGCGCGGTCGCGCGCCCCCATCCCCGGCACCCGGATCATCCCGGCCAGAAGGCTCGAGTTCAGCCCGAGATGGGCCCCGGTCATGACGTTCTCGATCGCCGAGAGGTTCATCGACACCTGGAGGTTCTGGAACGTCCGGCTCATGCCGAGGCGGGCGAGCCGCTCCGGCGCGACGCCGCCGATCTCCTGGCCCTCGAAACGGATCGAGCCGGAGGACGGCGTGTAGACGCCGGTGATCAGGTTGAACAGCGTCGTCTTGCCGGCGCCGTTGGGGCCGATCACCGCGTGGATCGTGCCCTTCGCCACTTCGAATGAGACGGCGGCCACCGCGGTGACGCCGCCGAAGGACTTGGTCAGGTCGTGGACCGAAAGCATGGCTCACTCCCCTCGACGCGTCAGGCGGGCGGCGATCGACGGCACGATGCCCCGCGGCAGGAAGATCATGGTGACGACCAGGATGAGGCCGACGGTGACGGTCTCGAACCCCTCGAAACGGGCGAGGAACTCCGGCAACAGCGACAGCAGCGCCGCGCCGACCACCGAGCCCCAGATCGACGCCATGCCGCCGACCACCACCATCGTGACGAGTTCCACCGACTTGTGGAAACTCGCGACCCCCGGCGTGATGAAGCCGAGATAGTGGGCGCTCAGCGAGCCCATCACCGCCGCCACCACCGCCGACAGCACGAAGACCCGCGCCTTGAACGCCGCCGCGTCGACCCCGACGACCCGCGCCGCCACTTCCGAGCCGTGCAGCGCCCTGAGCGCCCGTCCCGCCGGGCTCTCCACCAGATTGCCGGCGAGCACCACCGCCGCGATCAGCAGCCCGCCGAAGACCCAGTACCACACCCGCTCGCCGTAGAGCCGGTAGCCGAACAGCGCGAAGTCGCCGACCGCCATGCCGTCGGGCCCGCCGGTGAAGGCCGCCTCGTTGGTCAGCACGATGGTGACGATGACGCCGAGGCCGAGGGTGGCCATGGCGAGATAGTGGCCCTTCAACCGCAGGATGGCGCGCGCCACCAGCCAGGCGACGACCCCCGTGACCGCCGCCGCGGCGACCAGCGCCGTCGGCGCCTTCCAGTCGTAGTGGCTGGTCAGGATCGCCGAGCCGTAGGCCCCGAGGCCGAAGAAGCCGGCGTGCCCCAGGCTGATCTGACCGCAATAGCCGATCAGCAGATTGAGGGCGACGGCGAGGACGGCGTTGATGGCGATACGGATCGCCACGTCGAAATAGAAGGCGTTGGGCAGCACCAGCGGCAGAAGCGCCACCACCACCACCAGGATCGCGGTCGGCAGGTGACGGCCGCGAAACGACGGCGCCGTGGCGAGCGCGGCGCGCGTGGTCTCGGGCGAAGCTGTGCCGATCAGGGGGACGGCGGTCGTATCGGACATCGATCCCTCTCAGACGCGATCGGTCGAGCCGAGGCCGAAGAGGCCGCGGGGTCGGACGACGAGGATGACGAGGACGAGGACGAAGGGCACCGCGTCCTTGTAGGACGAGGAGACGTAGCCGGCGGTCATCGTCTCGATCAGGCCGAGCAGCACCCCGCCGGCGACCGCGCCCACCCCCGAGCCGAGGCCGCCGAAGGTCGCCGCGACGAAGCCCTTGAGGCCGAGCATCAGGCCGGCGTCGTAGGAGGTGGTGGCGATCGGCGTCACCAGGATGCCGCCGACGGCGCCGAGCGCGGCGGAGAGGCCGAAGCTCGCCAGCAGCACCTTCTTGACGTCGACGCCGACGAGCTGCGCCGCCAACCGATTGTGGGCGGTGGCGAGCATGCCCTTGCCGACACGGCTGCGCCCGAAGAACAGGGCGAGCCCGACGACCACCAGCGCGGTGACCGCCATCACCCACAGGCTCTGCGGCAACACCGTCGCGCCGAGGAACGCCAGCGGCGCGTCGCCGGAGAAATGCGGCAGGGTGCGATTGCCCTTGCCGAAGGTCATCTCGACGATGCCGCGCACCGTCATCGACACGCCGATGGTGATGATGATGATCGAGGTGATGTCGGCGTCGCGCGCCGGCTCGATCGCCAGTTTCTCGATCAGCAGGCCGACCAGGGCGACGATCACCACCGCCGCGACGATCGCCACCGGCAGCGCCACGCCGGAGGCGGCGAGCACCGCCGCCACCATGCCGCCGAGCATGATGAACTCGCCCTGGGCGAAGTTGATCACGCCGGAGGCGTTGTAGATCATCGAGAAGCCGAGCGCCGACAGCGCGTAGGTCGCCCCCACGGTCAATCCGCTGAACAGCAGTTGCAGAAACTGGGACATGGGCCTTCGGCTCCGGACGGTCGGGACGGCGAGGAAAGCGGGCCGGGGAGGCATCCCCGACCCGATCGCTGAGGATCGTCAGTCGACCAGCGTCCACTTTCCGCCACGGATCTCGAGCATGCGGAAGGCGGCCAGCCCGAGGCCCATGTGGTCGGTCGGGCTCATGTTGACGACGCCGCCGGTACCGACGAAGCCCTTGGTCTGCTCGATGGCGTCGCGGACCTTGGCCTTGTCGGTGGTGCCGGCGCGCTCGACCGCGTCGGCATAGATCATCAGCGCGTCGTAGGCATGGCCGCCGAAGGTCGAGACCTCGGACTTGAACCTGTCCGAATAGGCCTTGGCATAGCCGGTGACGACCGGCTTCTGCGGGTCGCTCGCCGGCAGGGTG
>JAFHCF010000010.1:0-10765 GCA_048497495.1 Prosthecomicrobium sp. | reverse complement strand
CCGAGGCGGGCGGGGGGCGGGGCCGGGCCGGCGCGCCGGCCCTTGGGCTCGGGCAGGACCAGCACCACCGGCGCGGGGCCGTGCTCGTCCTCGTCCCATTCGTCGGGCGCGGCGAGAAGCTCGCCATCGGGGTCGCGACGGGTGACGTCGGCGACGAAGACCTCGGTGAGCACACCCTTGGGGGCGAAGTGCTTGCGCTTCTTCTCCACCACGCCTTCGCTCTCGAGTTCGCGCAGCACGCGCTTCAAGGCGATCTTGGCGCCGCCGGTGATGCCGAAGGCGCGGGCGATGTCGCGCTTGTCCGCCGCGCCGGGATTGGCGGCGAGGAAGGACAGCAACGCGTCGCGCGACGGCAGGGCGTCGCCGAGCTTCTTGCGCTGGGCCGGTCGGGGCGGGGAGGCGGGGGATTTCGGAGGGCGCGCCAAGTTCGATCTGTCCGTCGGAGGTCGGTCGGAGCCCGAGGATAGACCTTCGCGCCGACGCTGTCGCGCGCCGATCTTCGCGGGATGGCCCACCTCGCGACCGCGTCCGCCCCCGAGGGGTCAGGCGGCCTCCCTCCAGGTGAGATCCTGGCGGCGGGCGAGCGCCTTCATCGGATCGAACAGCTCGGTCTCTGCTCGCCGACGGTCCGGTTCCGACCGACGGCCTTGGCGACATAGAGCGCCTTGTCGCCGCGGGCATAGAGATCGGCGAAATCGCTCTCCGACCGGCTCCAGGCGACGCCGATCGAGATCGTCGGAGTGACCGGGCCGTTTTCGGCGGGAACGACGATCTCGGCGATGCGCCGGCGCATCTCCTCGGCGAGCGCGATGGCGTGGGCATGGGCCGCCTCGGCATTCTCGAAGGGGCATTCGATCACGACGGCATATTCCTCGCCTCCCATGCGGCCGAGGACGGCGGCCTCGCCGAAGAGATCGCGCAGGGTCTCGCCGGCGCGCGCGATCACCTCGTCGCCGACGAGATGGCCGTGGAGATCGTTGATCGACTTGAAGCGATCGAGGTCGCCGACGAAGAGGGCGAGGCGGCGCCCGGCGGCGATGCGGTCCTCGACGGTGGCGACGAAGGAGCGATTGTTGAGCAGGCCGGTCTGCTGGTCCTTGGTGGCGAGATCGCGCAGGGCCTGTGTCGAATTCCACAGGTCGAGGTACATCCGGCCGAATTCCCAGGTGATCGGCAGCGCCAGGAGCAAGGCTCCGAGGCCGACGACGGCGCAGTCGACGATCAGCGTCGACAGGTCGTCGCGCCGACACAGCATCGCGGTGATGAAGACCACCACGATCAGGATCTGGCCGGTCATCCGGGCGACGTAGCGCCACAGATCGTCGTTGCAGCGAATGCTGCGGCGCGCGGTGTCGCGGAGCAGTGCATGGGTCGTGTCCACAGGAGTCGCGTCCTCGTCCCCTCGGGCATCATCCTTCCGGAGGCATGCCCCGGATCAGGGATCTTGCGGTGAGGAGTCTTACGAAGGGTCTCTCGCTCTTCCTAAAATTTTCCGCAAAGGCGGGTAATCGTGCCGGAATGGGCCGAAACCGTCGTCGATGATCGCAATGGAAGACGTCGACGGCGAGCATCTCTCCGCGGTGACGTAAGTAGAAATCTCATTCGAGCCGGTATCGGCGGCGATGGACGACCGTGTGGCGAACACGGTCGTCCGGGCGGCTTCACTTCGTCGCCGGCTTGGTCTTGGGCTTCGCCGCCGGTTTGGGTGCCTTCACCGAGCCCCCGGCGGTGGGAGTCTTCGCCGCGGCCTTCGGCTTGGCCGCCGCCTTGGTCGCGGTCTTCGGCTTCGCGGGGGCCTTGCCGCCCTTGGCCGGCGCCTTGGCGGCGCGTTCGGCGAGAAGGGCTATGGCGATCTCGAGCGTCACGGTGTCGGGCGCCATGTCTTTCGGCAGGGTGGCGTTGGTCTTGCCGTGATTGACGTAGGGGCCGTACTTGCCGTCACGCACGGTGATCGAGCCGGCGCCGAGCGAGGGATGTTCGCCGAGATCCTTCAGCGCCGCCGGCGCCGAGCGGCCGCGGCCGCCCGCCTTCTTCTCGGCGATCAGCGTCACGGCGCGGTTGAGGCCGATCTCGAAGACTTCGTCCGGGTTCGGCAGATTGGCATAGGTGCCGTCGTGGAGGACGAAGGGGCCGAAGCGGCCGAGGCCGGCGGTGATCGGCTTGCCGGTCTCCGGGTGGAGGCCGACCTCGCGGGGCAGCGACAGCAGCGCCAGCGCCTTGTCGAGATCCATCTCCGCGGGAACCCAAGTCTTGGGCAGCGACGAGCGCTTGGGCTTGTCGCCCTCGCCGAGTTGGACATAGGGGCCGAAGCGGCCGGCGCGAAGCGTCACTTCCAGACCGGTCGCCGGATCGGTGCCGAGCACCCTGGTGCCGTCGCCGTTCGGCCCTTCCGCGCCCTCGCCCTCGACGCCGGAGGCCTGCATCTGGCGAGTGTAGCGGCATTCGGGGTAGTTCGAGCAGCCGATGAAGGAGCCGAACTTGCCGAGCTTCAGCGACAGGCGGCCGCCGCCACACGACGGGCAGGCGCGCGGATCGCTGCCGTCGGCGCGCTCGGGGAAGATGTGGGCGCCGAGGAGGCCGTCGATGGCGTCGAGGACGTCGGCGACGCGCAACTCGCGGGTCTGCTCGATCGCCGCGGAGAAATCGGCCCAGAAGGCGCGCAGCACCTCCTTCCACGAGGCCTCGTCGGCGGAGATCTTGTCGAGGCTCTCTTCCAGGTCGGCGGTGAAGTCGTATTCGACGTAGCGCAGGAAGAAGCTCTCGAGGAAGGCGGTGACCAGACGGCCCTTGTCCTCCGGCACGAGGCGGCGCTTGTCGAGGGTGACGTATTCGCGGTCGCGCAGCACCTGGAGGGTGGCGGCATAGGTCGAGGGTCGGCCGATGCCGAGCTCTTCCATCTTCTTGACCAGCGTCGCCTCGGTGAAACGCGGCGGCGGTTCGGTGAAGTGCTGGTCGACGGTGATCTTGCGTCGGGCGAGGGCGTCGGCCTCGGCCATGGCGGGCAGGCGGCGGGCCTCCTCGTCCTCCTCGTCGTCGCGGCCCTCGGCATAGAGGGCGAGGAAGCCGTCGAAGCGGACGACCGAGCCGGTGGCGCGCAGGTCGACGCGCTCGTCGCCGGCCAGCGCCCGGATCTCGGCGGTGGTGCGGTCGAGGACGGCCGATTCCATCTGGCTCGCCACGGTGCGCTTCCAGATCAGCTCGTAGAGCTTGGTCTGTTCGGCATCGAGATAGCGGGCGACGTCCTTGGGCCGGCGGGCGAGATCGGTCGGGCGGATCGCCTCGTGGGCTTCTTGCGCGTTCTTGGCCTTGGCGGTGTATTTGCGCGGCACCTCGGGGAGGTAGCGATCGCCGAAGTCCTCGCCGATCGCCTTGCGGATCGAGGCGATGCCCTCGGGGGCGATGTCGACGCCGTCGGTTCGCATGTAGGTGATGAGGCCGACGGTCTCGCCGCCGATCTCGACGCCCTCGTAGAGTCGCTGCGCCACCTGCATGGCGCGCGCCGCGCTCATGCCGAGCGCGTAGCTCGCCGACTGCTGCAGCGTCGAGGTGGTGAAGGGCGGGAAGGGGTGGCGCTTGATCGGCTTGGATTCGATCGAGGCGACGGAGAGGGTGGCGCGCTCCAGCACCTCGCGGATGCGGGTCGCCTCACCGCCGGACTTGACGTCGAGGCGGCCGAGCTTCCTGCCCTCGAAACCGACGACGCGGGCGTCGAACTCCTCGCCCTTCGGCGTGGCGAGGCGGGCGAGGATCGACCAGTATTCCTGCGGCACGAAGAGTTCGATCTCGTGCTCGCGGTCGCAGATGATGCGCAGCGCCACCGATTGGACGCGGCCGGCGGAACGCGCGCCGGGGAGCTTGCGCCACAGCACCGGCGACAGGGTGAAGCCGACGAGATAGTCGAGGGCGCGGCGGGCGAGATAGGCGTCGACCAGGGCGACGTCGATCTGGCGCGGCTTCTTCATCGCCTCCAGCACCGATTGCTTGGTGATGGCGTTGAAGACGACGCGCTCGACCGTCTGGGCCTTGATCGCCCGCTTTTCCTTCAGCACCTGGAGCACGTGCCAGGAAATCGCCTCGCCCTCGCGATCCGGGTCGGTGGCGAGGATCAGCTTGTCGGCGTCCTTGACCGCCTTGACGATCTCGGCGAGGCGCTTGGCCGACTTGCCGTCGACCTCCCAGTCCATGGCGAAGTCCTCGTCGGGACGCACCGACCCGTCCTTGGCCGGCAGATCGCGGACGTGGCCGTAGGAGGCCAACACCGTGAAGCCGGGGCCGAGGTACTTGTTGATGGTCTTGGCCTTGGCAGGCGATTCGACGATGACGACGTGCATGTTTTCCGCCGCTCCAGGCTCAGGCTGTGGGGCCGGTCGGCGCGAGCCCACGGACCTTCCAATCACCGCCCCGACGCCGGGACTCCGGCGTGGGTGACTTCCAAATTCGACCTCGCCGGACGGCGTGGACCACGTTTCCGCCGCTCGGGGCGCGGTTCCCGCGAACCGGTACCATGCCCTTCGCCGTTGTGTCTCGGCAGGAGGGATGCGATACTCTCGGTAGGTTGTCTACAACCTGATACAACCAATGAGAGTTGTTCGGCGGATATCCGCTTCGAAGGCGCTCTTGAATGCGACCTCATGGGGGGCACGGTCAAGGCCCCGTCTCGGCATCCCTGCTCCGAAGCACGATTTCGCCCCGGGAAGCCGAAAATACAACCATAGGTAGATAGACTAGATTTAAACAATCAATACGATCCTCGGTGGGAAGCCGGGGGGCCGTTCCACCGGGAGACGAGCCGGCCCCGATCCCGCATCCGCAGGCGTATCGAACCGTGCGAACGAGGCGATCGGTCGGGTGGGATGGTCGAGGACGTTCCCGGCGACGCGAGGCGACCGAATGATCGGCGCGGTTCGATCTCCGACGAAACCGGACGAGGCGGCTGCCTACATCGAGCAGGTCGCCACGCAGTTGCGCGATCTCGCACAGAATTCGGGCTACGGCTTCCTCGCCTATCTGATCGACATGGCGCGGCTCGAGGCGGCGTCCAAGGCGGCCTCGCCCCATCGGCCGCCGACCCCGGCGGCGCCGGCCGAATGATCCCACCGATCCGTCGCCGCGTTCGGCCCGTCGATCACATCGGCGGGAAGACGTAGTCGACGATGCCATGGGCGTCGAACCGCCCGTCGAGCATGCCGTAGCTCGCCCGCCAGGGGCCGGCGAGGCGGGTGTCGACGAAGGCGTCGGTGATGACGCGCGGGGCGAAGCGGTGGAGGGCGGCGGCGGCCGCGACCAACGCCACCTGTTCGGTCAGGATGCGGGCCGAGCCCTGATCGGCGACGCAGGCCTGCGCCGCGACGCGGATCGTGTCGGCCGACGAGGCGCTGGTCTGGCGATCGAGATCGACGGCGATCTCGCCGATCGCGGCGGCGAAGGCGTCCGGGCTCTCCTCGGCGAAGCGCAGCACGTCGAGCGCCAGGACGTTGCCGGCGCCGGCGGTGAGGCCGGCGAGCGGCGCGTCGCGCAAGGTGCGGGCGAGGTCGTGATCCTCGACGAAGCCGTTGCCGCCGAGGCATTCGAGCGCCTCGGCCGAGACCGCCACGGCGCTCTTGGCGATCCAGTATTTCGCCGCCGGCACCACCAGTCGGACGAAGGCGGCATCGCCGTCGTCGCTGTCGGCGCGGTCGAGGGAGAGGCCGATACGGATCGCCAGGGCGGTGGCGGCGGCGGTGTCGAGGGCGGCGTCGGCGAGGACGCGGGCCATCAGCGGTTGATCGATCAGCGGTTCGCCGGCGATGGCGCGGTGGCGGACGTGGTGGACGGCGCGGGCGAGCGCCCCACGCATGGCGCCGGCGGCGATCACCAGTTGATCGTGACGCAAGAGATGCAGCGCCCGGCCGGCGAGTTCCACCGCCTGATCGGGGCGGCCGACGGGGATCGCTTCCGCCGCGACGAACCGCACCTCGGTGATCGCCTCGCCGCGCGCCCCCATCGTCGGCTTCAGCCGCTCGATCTCCAGGCCGTTGACCGTGCCGTCGTGGCGGAAGCGCGGCACCAGGAAGAGGCCGGCCCCCTCCGGCCCCTCGGCCGCCACCAGGGTGGCGTCGTTCATCGGCGCGGCGAGGAACCAGGCGTGCCCGTCGAGCCGTAGTTCGCCGGTCTCGGTCTCGTGCACCCGGTTCCGCGTCGGGGCGGCGGGAAAGGCGCCGTCGCGCTCGACCAATCCGAGGCCGAGGGAGATCCCGGCCTTGGCGGTGACGGGCAGATGGCGGTGGTCGTGGCGGCGGGTGGAGGCGCGGATCAGCCATTCGGTGCCGACCTCGCCGGCGCCGATCAGGGCGGCGAGCACGGCGGAGGTGGTGGCGGCGACGGTGAGATGGGAGACGTCGGTCTCGGCGGTCATCAGCAGGCGGGCGGTGCGCAGCACGTGGCGCTTGGCGCGGTCGGGCCGCTCCTCCTCGTGGAGGACGACGGCGAGGCCCGATTCCGCCGTGCGACGCACCAGGGCATGGCGGGCGGGATGATATTCGATCGCGTCGAGGCGTTCGCCCCAGGGGTCGCGGTCGACGAGTTTCGGCGGGTTGGCCTCGGCGAGCCGGGCGAGCTCGCGCGCCTCGGCCGATCCCCAGAAGGCGCCGTGCTCGGAGAGCGCGGTCTCGATCTCGGGCGTCAGGATCGCCTCCAGCGCGCCGATCAGGATCGGGTCGGTCTCGAGCAGGTTGCGCGGCGCGAAGGGCGGGATCGCGGGCGCCCGCTTCGTCTCCTTCGACCCCGACATGGATGCTCTCCCGATTCGCTCGAAGCGAGTGTAGCGGGATCGTGAAGGGAGCGGGACGGGGAGGGGCGGGCGCCGAGTCGTCAGCCGGCGAGGCGGCGGCGGGCGGCGGAGGCGAGGAAGCCGGAGCGGGTCTCGCCGCGGGCGCGTGCGGCGCGGTCGATCTGGTCGAGCAGGGTCTCGTCGAGCGAGATGTTGACGCGCACCGACTTGCCCGGCAGGTCGATCGGAACCAGGGCGAGGGTGGCCCCTTCCCCTTCGGCGACGAAGAGCGGATCGCGGCGCAACTCGGCGAGGGTGCGGGGATGGGGCAGGGCCTCGTCGTCCTCGACCATGCCGGCGACATGGAAGGCGAGGGCGTCGCGGCCACGTGCCAGCGCCTCCTCGACGCTGGCGCCACCGGAGACGCAGCCGGGAAAATCGGGGAAAGAGATGCCGAATTTGCAGTTCTCTTCGTGGATCAGGGCATAGACCTGGGTCATACGTGGATCCTCACCAATCCCATCCGGCTTGCCGGAAAACCGATCGCAGCGTGCCGATCGGAATTTCTCGGACGCCCATGTCGACCGTCACGCGTCCGGCTCGTTCGGCGTGTTTCGGTTGGACGTGGTCGCCGGGACCCTTGCGGACCACGGCCCAGCCTTCGCCCTCGAGGCGCCGCACCACCTCTTTCGGCGTCATGGTGAGGCGTTTCGGATTCATCGTTTGGTCCAAATTTTGTTGTGTATTGATACACAACTTTGAACATGACTACAAGCCGAGGCGGAACCCGCCGCCGAATCCTCTGGATCAGCGCCGCCTTTGCCGCCGCCGCCCTTGTGCGCGGTCCCTGAACGCCCTAAGACCTCCTCTTCGATGACCAGCGCACCATCGAACCCCACGCCCGCCTTTCCGCACCGCCATCTCCTCGGTATCGAGGGGATGACGCCGTTGCAGATCCTGCATCTTCTCGATCGGGCGGACGAGGAGGTCCTCGTCTCCCGCCAGGTCGAGAAGAAGAAGAACGTTCTGCGTGGCCGCACGCAGATCAACCTGTTCTTCGAGGCCTCGACCCGGACCCAGTCGTCCTTCGAGATCGCCGGAAAGCGCCTCGGCGCCGACGTCATGAACATGTCGGTGGCGTCCTCCTCGGTGAAGAAGGGCGAGACGCTGATCGACACGGCGGCGACGCTGAACGCCATGCGGCCCGACATCCTCGTGGTGCGCCATCACGCCGCCGGCGCGGTGCACCTCTTGGCGCGAAAGGTCTCGTGCTCGGTGATCAACGCCGGCGACGGCGCCCACGAGCACCCGACCCAGGCGCTGCTCGACGCGCTGACCATCCGCCGCCACAAGGGGAACATCGAGGGTCTGACCGTCGCCATCTGCGGCGACATCGTCCATTCCCGTGTCGCCCGCTCCAACATCCTGCTGCTGAATGCCCTGGGGGCCAGGGTCAAGCTGGTCGGCCCGTCGACCCTGATGCCGGCCGGCGTCGATCGGCTCGGGGTCGAGACCTTCATCGACATGAAGACGGGGCTCGAGGGCGCCGACATCGTCATGATGCTGCGCCTCCAGCGCGAGCGCATGAACGGCTCCTACGTGCCGAGCATCCGCGAGTACTATCACTACTGGGGGCTCGACCAGGAGAAGCTCGACTACGCCAAGGCGGATGCGCTCGTCATGCATCCCGGCCCGATGAACCGCGGCGTCGAGATCGATCCGGAAGTCGCCGACGGGCCGCGGTCGCTGATCGCCGAACAGGTCGAGATGGGCGTCGCGGTGCGCATGGCGGTGTTGGAAGCGCTCGCCGAACACCTGCCGAATTCATGAGGGTCGCCATGACGCCGCTAGCTCAGACCGCGCGCCCGACGACCGAGCGACGGGCCACCGACCACAAGCCCACCGTCTTCGCCGGCGCCCGCATCGTCGATCCCGCCCGCGATCTCGACGCCGTCGGCTCGGTGATCGTGGCGGAAGGCCGCATCCTCGCCGCCGGCCCCGAGGTGTTGAACCAGGGGAGCCCGGAGGGCTGGGAGGTGGTCGACGCGCGCGGCAAGGTGATCGTGCCCGGCCTCGTCGACATGCGGGTCTTCCTCGGCGAACCCGGCCACGAACATCGCGAGACCTTCGCCTCCGCCTCGCGCGCGGCCGCCGCCGGCGGGGTGACGACCATCGTCACCATGCCCGACACCGATCCGGTGATCGACGATCCGGCGCTGGTCGACTTCGTGCTCCGGCGGGCGCGGGAGGAGGCGGAGGTCCGCGTCCATCCGATGGCGGCGCTGACCAAGGGGCTGGAGGGCCTCGAGACCACCGAGATCGGGCTTCTCACCGAAGCCGGCGCCGTCGCCTTCACCGACGGCCGCAAGTCGGTCGCCTCGGCGCTGGTGATGCGCCGGGCGCTGACCTATGCCCGCGATTTCGGCGCCCTGATCGTCCATCACGTCGAGGAGCCGAGCCTCGCCGGCGCCGGCGTCGCGACGGAGGGCGAATTCGCCTCGCGGCTCGGCCTGCCCGGCATTCCGCGCGAGGCGGAATCGATCATGCTGGAGCGCGACATGCGGCTCGTCGGGCTGACCCGGGGGCGCTATCACGCCAGCCAGGTGTCGACGGCGGACGCGGTCGAGATCCTCAGGATCGCCAAGCGCGACGGGCTCGACGTCACCGCCGCGGTGTCGATCAATCACCTGACGCTCAACGAACTCGACATCGGCACCTACCGCTCGTTCCTCAAGTTCTCGCCGCCGCTCAGATCCGAGGACGATCGCCAGGCGGTGATCGAGGGGCTGGCCGAGGGCATCATCGACATCGTCGTCTCCGGCCACGATCCGCAGGACGTCGAGACCAAGCGCCATCCCTTCGCCGAGGCCGCCCCCGGGGCGGTCGGGCTCGAGACGCTGCTCGCGGCGGCGTTGCGCCTCGTCCACGACGAGCGGATCTCGTGGAAACGGCTGGTCGAGGCCCTGTCGCTGCGGCCGGCCGAGCGGCTCGGGCTCGAGGCCGGGCGGCTGACGCCGGGTTCGCGGGCCGATCTCACCGTCATCGATCCGGGGGCGCCGTGGCTGCTCGACCGGGCGACGCTGAAGTCGCGGTCGAAGAACACGCCCTTCGAGGACGCGAGGTTCGTCGGCCGGGTGGTGCGCACCCTGGTCGGCGGACGTACCATCCACAGCCTCGACTGATCGCGCCGGAGAGACCCATGATCGAGATCATCGTCGCCCTCGTGCTCGGCTACGGCCTCGGCTCGATCCCCTTCGGGCTGGTGCTGACCCGGGCCGCCGGGCTCGGCGACATCCGCGCCATCGGCTCGGGCAACATCGGCGCCACCAACGTGCTGCGCACCGGCCGCAAGGGACTGGCGCTCGCCACCTTCCTCGGCGATGCCCTCAAGGGCACGGTGGCGATCCTGATCGCCCGCTACTTCGCCGGCGAGGGCGCGGGTATGGCGGCGGGCGTCGGCGCCTTCCTCGGCCACATCTTCCCCGTCTGGCTCGGCTTCAAGGGCGGCAAGGGGGTGGCGACCTACATCGGCTGCCTCCTCGGCCTCTACTGGCCGGCGGTGCTCGCCTTCGGGGCGGTGTGGCTCGCCATGGCGGGGATCTTCCGCATCTCGTCGCTCGCCGCCCTGACCGCCTCGGCGGTCGTGCCGCCGGCGCTGTGGCTCGGCGGATGGGTGTCGACGCCGATGGCGGCGGTGCTGATCGGGCTCGCCGTGCTGGTGTGGATCCGCCACGCCGAGAACATCCGCCGGCTGAGGGCGGGCACCGAATCGCGGATCGGCGGCAAGAAGGACGCGGCGGCCTGAGACGGTCGGTCTCGCCGCGCGACGGTCGGCTCCGCCGCGTGGCGGCGCGTGAGCGCACGGCCGCGCCGGCGTCCGCCGCGATGACGGGCGTTCCCGGGGGGCCCCGAGTCGGAAACGGAGGATCGCCCGGTGTCGCCGCGTGGGCTCGGCCGGTGCTCTTCGTTTCGCTCTTCGTGCTGGTCGTGTCCGCGAGCAGGTTCTCGTCGGCGGGG
>JAFHCF010000009.1:0-6681 GCA_048497495.1 Prosthecomicrobium sp. | reverse complement strand
TGGCCGGCCATGCCGGCACCGTGCCGATGGAGTTGCGCCGCGACGCCCTCGCCGGCCTCGCCGAGATCGCGTTGACGGTCGAGCGCGTCGGCCGTCAGGGCACCAACGGCCTCGTCGCCACCGTCGGCCGCGTCGTCGTCTCGCCCGGCGCCGGCAACACCGTGCCCGGCCGGGTCGACGCCTCCCTCGACATTCGCGCCGGCGCCGACGCTCCTCGCCTCGTCGCCATCGACCGCATCTCCCACGAGGCGGCGCGCATCGCCGAGCGGCGCGGCCTCGGCTTCGAGCTCACCCGCCACATCGACGTGCCGACCTGCCCGATGGACGAACACCTGCAGAACGCCCTGGCCGACGCCGTGGTCTCTCTCGGCCTCGACGTCCGCCGGCTGCCGTCGGGCGCCGGCCACGACGCCATGGCGATGGCGCGGAGCTTCCCCTCCGCCATGCTCTTCGTCAGGTCGCGCGCCGGCATCTCGCACAATCCGCTCGAATGGTCGTCGCCCGCCGACATCGGCTTCGGCGTCGAGGCGCTGGTGCGCGCCATCGCCGGCCTCGGCCGGGGGGAGGGGGCATGACCACGGTTCATCTCGCAAGGACCCTCTCGTTTCGCGACGATCCGGCGACCGCCGGGCCGGGAGCCGTGGTCTTTCAGGAGCACGGCGCCGTGGTGGTCGGCGACGACGGCCGCATCGCCTGGGCCGGCGACGCCGCCCGCCTGCCCGCCGTCCACCGCGACGCCCCCCGCCTCGATCACGGCAGATGCCTGCTCTCCGCCGGCTTCGTCGACACCCACCTCCACTTCCCGCAATGGCGCATGCTCGCCGCCCCCGGCCGCGATCTGCTCGACTGGCTCGAGCGCTTCACCTTCCGCGAGGAGGCGAGGTATGCGGACCGCATGCATGCGGAAGCCAACGCCGAGGTCTTCCTCGACCGGCTGCTCGCCAACGGCACGACCAGCGCCGCGGTCTATTCGTCGTCGCACGCCGTCGCCGCCGATGCCCTCTTCGCCGCCGCCGAGGCCCGCGGCATGGCGCTCGCCACCGGCAAGACACTGATGGATCGCGGCTGTCCGGAGACGCTGCGCGACGATCCCGAGCGCGGCATCGCCGAGAGCGCCGCCCTGATCGCCCGCTGGCACGGGCGCGGCCGGCTGCGCTATGCCGTCACCCCGCGCTTCGCCGTCACCTCGACCGCGACCCAGCTCCGCCTCGCCGGCGAATTGCTGGCGGCGAACCCGACCTGCCTGATGCAGACCCACCTCGCCGAGAGCGCCCGCGAGATCGAGACGGTGCGCGCGCTCTTTCCCAAGGCCTCGAGCTACACCGACGTCTACGACCACTTCGGTCTTCTCGGCCCCCGTTCGCTCTTCGGCCACGCCATCCACCTCGACGAGGCCGAATGCCTGCGCCTGCATCAGACCGGCTCGATCGCGGTGCATTGCCCTACCTCGAACTGCTTCCTCGGTTCCGGCCTCTTCGACGTCTCGCGTCTCGACCACCCCGATCGGCCGGTGCGGCTGGCGCTCGCCACCGACATCGGCGGCGGCACCTCGTGGTCGATGCTGGCGACCCAGGGCCGCGCCGTCGAGGTGGCCCGCCTCGTCGGCGCCGAACTCGACGCCACCCGCGCCTATTATCTGGCGACGCTCGGCAATGCCCGCGCCCTCGGGCTCGAGGCCGAGATCGGCGCGCTGGAGCCCGGCCTCGTCGCCGATCTCGTGGTGATCGACCCACGCGCCACCGAGGTTCTGGCGGCGCGCGACGATCTCAGCGAGAGTGTCGAGGATCTGCTCTTCGCCCTCGCCATCCTCGGCGACGAACGCGCCGTCCGCGCGACCTTCGTCGCCGGCCGCCCCGCCTTCACCGCTCCCTTTGGTCGAGGACCCGCCTGATGTCCACCGATGCCACCGCCCTCGTCTCGGATCTCGTCGACGCCCGCTTCGACGAGGAGGTCGCCTTTCTCGCCGAACTGGTGAAGGTGCCCTCCGACAATCCGCCGGGCGATTGCGCCCCGCACGCCGAGGTGACGGCGGGGCTCCTGGAGAAGCTCGGCTTCACCGTCTCGCGTCATCCGGTGCCGGAGGCCGTGGTGAAGGCCGCCGGCATGATCACCGCGACCAATCTGGTGGCGCGGCGGACCTTCGGCAGCGGCGGTCCGGTGATCGCCCTCAACATCCACGGCGACGTGGTGCCCCCCGGCGAGGGCTGGACCGCCGACCCCTACGGCGCCGAGATCCGCGACGGCTGGATGTACGGCCGCGGCGTCGCCGTGTCGAAGTCGGACTTCGCCACCTACGCCTTCGCCATCCTGGCGCTGGAGAAGGCCGGCTTGCCCCTCAACGGCACGCTCGAGCTGCACGGCACCTGGGACGAGGAAGCCGGCGGCGAGATCGGGCCGAAGTGGCTGCTCGACGAGGGGATCGTGAAGCCCGATCTCGCCATCGCCGCCAGCTTCTCCTATGCCGTGATCGACGCCCACAACGGCTGCCTGCATCTCGAGATCACGGTGGAGGGACGCTCGGCCCACGCGGCGATGCCCTATACCGGCGTCGACGCGCTCGAGGCGGCGACCGGCGTGCTCGCCGCGCTATACGCCTTCCGCAAGTCGCTCTCCCGCCAGGTTTCGGCGACGGCGGGGATCGGCAGCCCGCAATTGACCATCGGCCTGATCTCCGGCGGCATCAACACCAACGTCGTGCCCGACAAGGTGACACTGCGCCTCGATCGCCGCATGATCCCGGAAGAGACCCCGGAAGTCGTCGAAGCGGAACTGCGTGGCGTGATCGAGGGGGCGCTGGGACCCGAATCGGAAGCCCGCGTCAAGGTGCGCCGCATCCTGCTCGCCCGCCCGCTGACCCCGCTCGCCGGCTCGGAGAAACTGTCGGACGCCCTGTCGAAGCGGGCCTCGGAGATCTTCGGCGTCCCCGTCGGCGTCGCTGGCCTGCCGCTCTACACCGACGCCCGCCACTATGCCGACGCCGGCATCCCCATCGTCCTCTACGGCGCCGGCCCGCGCTCGATCATCGAGGCCAACGCCCACCGCGCCGACGAACGCCTGCCGCTCGACGACCTGCGCAAGGCGACCAAGGTGATCGCCCTGGCGCTGGCCGATCTGCTGGGGTGAGGGCAGGGGGCCGGCCGGGGTCGGATCACTCCGCCTTCGGACCCACCGTCACCACCGTCATCTCGCCGGAGAACAGGCGCTCGGCGACGCGGCGGATGTCGTCGAGGGTCACCGCCTCGATCATCGCGTTGCGCTTGTCGATGTAGTCGATGCCGAGATCGTCGACCTGGATGGCGAGCAGCGATCCGGCGATCTTGTCGGAAGTGTCGAAACGCAGCGGATAGGAGCCGATGAGATAGGCTTTGGCGGCGGCCAATTCCTTGTCCGTCGGCCCGACGTCGCGCATGCGGGCGATCTCGGCGCGGATGATGGCGAGGCTCTCGTCGACCTTGTCGGCGCGGGTGCCGACAGCCCCGACGAAGAGCCCGGCATGCATCAGCGGCGAAAGCCCGATCGACACCGAATAGGCCAGCCCCTTCTTCTCGCGCACTTCCCGGTAGAGCCAGGACGAGAACGACCCGCCGCCGAGGATGTGGTTCATCACATAGGCGGTGACGAAGTCGGGATCGTCGCGCTTCAGCCCCGGCCCGCCGAAGCGCACCACGGCCTGGGGGATCGGCGCCGCCTCGCGGATGTCGCCGCCGGCGACCGGCGTGACCTCGGCCACCGGCGCGAGCTCGCCCTCCGCCGGAAGGCCGGCGAACAGCTTGTCGAGGAGCGGCGCCAGGGTGGCGGCGTCGATGTCGCCGACCACCGCGATCTTCAGCCCCTTGCGGGTGAAGATCCTCGAGCGCATGTCCTTGATGTCGGCGATCGTCACCGCCGCGAGGCTCTTCTCGGTGCCGTCGGAGGGCCGCCCGTAGGGGTGGTCCGGGAACACCGCCTTGGTGAACAGCCGGCCGGCGATGGCGTCGGGGTTCTTCTCGGCGCGGCGGCGCCCGGCGATCGACTGCACCCGCATCCGCTCCACCGCCTCCTTGTCGAAGCGCGGCGCGTTGAGGGCGAGCGCGAGGAGATCGAAGGCGGCGTCGCGGTGCTCCGACAGCGTCTTCATCTCGCCCTCGAAGCGGTCGCGGCCGTCGCTGAAGCTCAACTGGACCGAGAGATCCTCGAGCTTGCCCTGGAAGGCCTGCGAGGTCAGGTCGCCGGCGCCCTCGTCGAGCAGTGACGACAGGAGGTCGACGGTGCCCTCCTTGCCGGCGGGGTCCTGGGTCGAGCCGCCGAGGAAGGCGAATTGCACCGCGATCAGCGGCACCGCGTGTTCCTCCACCAGCCAGGCCTCGAGGCCCGAGGGGCTCGTCACCTTCTGGATGGTGGTGGCGGCGGCGGGCCCGGTGGCGCCGATGGCGAAGAGCGCGGCGAAGGCCATGCCGAGGCCGAGGCGGCGACCGTGGCCGGCGCGCACGCGGAAGACGCGGGCGCAGGCTTCGAGGGGAGCGACGAACATGGGCGAGCCTCGCGGAATCAGAATCGGGGCGCGATCGGCAGGCCCGGCATCGGGGCCTCCTCGATCATGCGGATATGGCCGGCATTGCCGGGGTCGACCGGCGGCCACGGCGCTCTGGCGACCGGCTTGCCCGAGGACGGCGCCGAACGCAGGAAGCCGGTGACGGCGCGGTCGACGGTCAGCCAATGGACGGCGGCCTTCTTGGCGTCGTCGGCCGTGACCTTGCGGATGCGTGCCGGCCAGGTGCGCACGTCGTCGACCGTGCGTCCGGTGGCGAGCGCCGCGCCGAAGATGCGGGCGAGGGAGGCCTGGTTGTCCTGGGCGCGGATCGCCTCGGCCAGCACCTTCCTCGACGAGCGGGCGACCTCGACGTCGCTCGGGCCGTTCGCCGCGAGATCGGCCACCACCTCGTCGACCGCCTTGCCGAGATCCTCGAGCGACACCCCGTCGCGGGGCGTGGCGTAGATCATCAGCTTGGAGTCGTCGAGCGAGCCGGACATGTAGTAGGCCCCGGCCTGCGCCGCGACACCCTTTTCCACCACCAGCTTGCGATAGAGCCGGCTGGTGGAGCCGCCGCCGAGGACGTCGGCGAGAATGTCGAGCGCCTCGCTCTCCCCGGTCGTCGCCGTCCGTTCGGAGGGAACCTCGTAGACGCGCCGCCACGACGGCTGCGACACCCGTTCGTCGGCGAGGTCGACGACGCGCGTCACGCCGGGGATGTAGGGATCGCGCGGCCGTTTGCGCACGCCCGGCTCCGCCCGGCGCGGCACGCGGCCATAGGTGTCGAGCGCCAGATCGCGCACCGCCTTCTCCTCGACGTCGCCGGCGACCACCAGGATGGCGTTGTTGGGCGTGTAGAAGCGATTGTAGTAGGCGATGGCGTCCTCGGCGGTCAGCTTCTCGATTTCGCGCGGCCAGCCGATCACCGGGATGCGGTAGGGATGGTTGCGGAACAGCGCCGCGTCCAGCGCCTCGGAGAGCTGGGCGGAGGGGTCGTTGTCGGTGCGCATCGAGCGCTCCTCCATCACCACCTTCAACTCCGGCACGGCGACCTTGGGGTCGAGCAGCAGATTCTGCATGCGGTCCGCCTCGAGCTCCATCATCAGGCGGAGCTTCTCCCTGGCGACACGCTGGTAATAGGCGGTGTAGTCGTAGGAGGTGAAGGCGTTCTCCTGGCCGCCGATCTCCGACACCTTCTTGGAGAAGGCACCGTCCGGGTTGGCCTTGGTGCCCTTGAACATCAGGTGTTCGAGATAGTGGGCGATGCCCGACTTGCCCGCCGGCTCGTCGGCCGAACCCGCCCGATACCACACCATGTGGGTCACCACCGGGGCGCGATGGTCGGGAATGACCACCACGGTCATGCCGTTCGGCAGAGCGAAGGTGGAGACCGCGGCGCCGATCACCGGGGCGGAGTCGGGCGCGGGCGCCGCCACGGGTGCCGGACCAGGCGCCGGCGCGGGCGTCTGGGCGTCGGCCGGCGTCGCCGCGAGGCCTGCGGTGAGGAAGGCGACGGCGGCGATGCGCGTCGTCCAGGCGGAGAGGCGCCTCGAGGGCGCTGCGGCGGTGGATCGACGATGCAAGTGGACTTCCTCCCAGAACGAAGACCGACGGCGATCGGTCGGTTCGGCGCGGAGAACGAACGACGCCTCCTGGCGAAGGCCGGCGGCCGGCACTTCGCTCGCCTTCGGGCAGCTTCGCCGGCCGGTGGTCGGTCGACGAAGTCGAATGGGTCTCGCCGGCTCGCGCCCTCCGGCGCCGGTCGCCTCACGCTGCGATCGCGATGTCGAAGGGACCGAACGAGCCGGCGGCGAGCCGAGCCCGGCCGCGCGGCGATCGATCTCGTCTCAGAGCGGCCACCAGCCCGGCTTCCACGAGGATTTTTCCTCCGGCGCGGCGACCGGGGCATTGGGCGAGGGCTTGGAATAGGCGTCCGGCGGCTCGATCAGCGAGCGCCGGCCGGTGGGATTGGCGGCGCGCTTGATCGCCTCGGCGTTGATCTCGCTCTGACCGGCCATCTCTTGCGGCGTCAACTTGCGGCCCGGATTGTCGTCGTAGCGCACGGTACGGCCGGAACCGGGGATGGCGTAGCGCGCCAATTCGTCCGGCGTCATGATGCGCCCGTCCTTGCCCGGCTGGTCGTTTTCCATCGCGGCGCGGCGGACTTCGTC
>JAFHCF010000008.1:0-5600 GCA_048497495.1 Prosthecomicrobium sp. | reverse complement strand
GCGGCGCTCGCCGGCGAGCGCTGGGCGCCGATGACCTCGATCGAGGTCCGCGTCGTCGCCGGCACGGTCGAATTGTGGGGATCGATCCTCGACGAGCGTCAGCGCGATGCGATCCGGGTGGCGACCGAGAACGTTCCCGGGGTCGGGGCGATCGCCGACCACATGGTCTGGGTCGAACCCTTCTCGGGCACGGTGATGAGCGCTCCCGACGACCGCCAGGGCTGATCGGTGATCCACCGGCTCGCGCCTTCCGCCGAGCTTCCTATTGTCTCGGCCGAGCGCCGGGGCTATTGAAGCCGGGCGACCCTCGGGTCGTCACTCCAGTCACGAGCCAGCGAGAGCGGGGGAGCCGATGGCCGATTTCGCCATTCAGCGCAAGACGATGGTCGACAATCAGATCCGTACCGTCGACGTCACCGATCACGCGGTGCTCGATGCCTTCCTGGCGGTCGGCCGCGAGGCCTTCTTGCCGGCCGCGAAACAGACGCTCGCCTATATCGACCAGAACGTCGAGGTCGCCCCGGGGCGCTTCGTGATGCAGCCGGCGCAGCTCGCCCGGTTGATCCAGCTGGCGCGACCGGCGGCGGGCGAGAAGGTGCTGATCGTCGGTGGCAACACCGGTTATTCGGCGGCGATCACCGCCGAACTCGCCGGCTCGGTGGTGCTGCTCGAGGAGAACGCCGATCTCGCCGGGCTCGCCGAACAGGCGCTCGCCGGTGTCCACAACGTCGCCGTGGTGCGCGGACCGCTCGCCGTCGGCGCGCCGGCCCAGGCGCCGTTCGATCTGATCCTCTTCGACGGGTCGATCGAGGTGCTGCCGGAGGTCTTCGCCGACCAGACGGCGGAAGGTGGCCGGATCGTCTCGGTCGAAGGCCGCGGCCAGACCGGACGAGCGGTGGTTTCCAACAAGACCGCCGGAACCCTGTCGACGCGGATCGCCTTCAATCTTCCGGCGCCGCCGCTTCCCGGATTCACCCGGATCGTGGAATTCGCTCTCTGAGCCACGCCGAAGGCGGGGCGCGGTCTCACGGAACGACGGTCCAGCCGAAATCCGGCGGGCGTCGGCTTCGTTTCGACCGAATGCGAGCCATCGTGTCGATGATGGACGCTCAGGTCATATGCGGGGCTGTTGCCGTGATGCCTCAGGGCGGGGAAAACTCGCCGCCGGGGCCTGCCTGCGACCTTCAACGGTTTGCCAAGCGGAGCATTTAACTGTTCGTTAGGCCGTTCGCTCGCGACCGGCGATGAGAGCGCGTCGTCGATTCGTGGATCGAAACGAGGAGTATCGCCGTGCAGTTTCGCAGTCGTGTCATTGCCGGTCTCGTCGGCTCCCTCGGCTTGATCGGGTCGGTTTCCACCGGCTCGGCGCAGTCGCTGACCGAAGCCTTGGCTTTGGCCTACAACTCCAATCCGCAGCTCAACGCGGCGCGCGCCGCGACGCGCGCGTCCGACGAGGGGATCGGGATCGCCGCCGGCGCCGGGCGCCCCAAGTTCAACGGCACGGCCTCGTTCGGCGCCGCCCAGAACGACATCACCCTGCGCAATTCGAGCGGCGGGCTCTTCAATTCGCTCAACACGATTCCCGGTTCGATCGGTCTCTCGCTGGTGCAGCCGATCTATGCCGGCGGCCAGATCGAGGCCGGCAAGAATCAGGCGAAGGCGGCCCTGATGGCGCAGCGCGAGCTGCTGCGGTCGGCCGAACAGACGGTCCTGCTCGCCGCCGCCACCGCCTTCATGGACGTGATCCGCGACACCGCGCTGGTGTCGCTCTCCGAGAGCAACGTCAAGTTCCTCGCCGAGCAGGTGCGTGCCGCCAAGGATCGCTTCGGCGTCGGCGAGGGCACCCAGACCGACGTCGCCCAGGCGACCGCCACCTATCAACTGGCGATCTCGCAGCTCAACGCGACGCGGGCCCAGCTCAACGCCTCGCGCGCCGAGTTCCGCCAGGCGATCGGCAAGGATCCGGCCAAGCTGACCGGTGCCGATTCGGTCGACAAGCTCTTGCCGAAGTCGATGGAGGCGGCCGTATCGGCGGCCCAATCGGAGAATCCGTCGATCGTGTCGGCGATCCACAACGTCGACGTCGCCGTCCACAATGTGAAGGCGCTTGAGGGCGCGCTGCTGCCGCAACTCAATGTCCAGGGCTCGGTCGGCCGCAATTGGGACGGCACCTCCTACAAGACCATGAACAGCGCCCAGATCGGGCTGCAGCTGACGGTGCCGCTCTATCAGGGCGGCGGCGAATTCGCCAAGGTTCGTCAGGCCAAGGAAGAGCTCGGCGGCGCCAAGATCCAGGTCGATCTGACGCGCGACACGGTGCGCTACAACGTCGTCGCCGCCTGGGGCATGTTGCAGGCCGCCAATGCCTCGATCTCCGCCTATCGGGCGCAGGTCGAGGCCTCGCAACTGGCGTTGAACGGCGTGATCGAGGAGCAACGGGTCGGTCAGCGCACGACGCTCGACGTCCTCAACCAGCAGACGGCGCTGATCACCGCCCGCTCCAATCTGGTCAACGCCGAGCGCTCGCGCATCGTCGGATCCTATCAATTGGTGGCCGCGGTGGGGCGTCTCGATGCCGACCATCTGCGTCTCAAGGTCTCGTCCTACGACCCGAGCGCCCACTACGAGGCGGTCAAGGACAAGTGGTTCGGCCTGCGCACGCCCGACGGGCGCTGAGCGGCGCGACGATGGGCGGTCGTCGCGGTCGGGGATAACTCGGTCGAGGTGATTTCGATCCGTTTCCGGCCGGCGACTTCCCATCTATAGTATCCGTGCTGCCCGGCGGCCCCCATCCCGTGGATGTCGGGGGCGACGGCGACCCGGATATGGGCGGAGGAAGTCATGGCCAAGGCGCAAGCACAGGAACCCTCGATGGAGGAGATCCTGGCCTCGATCCGCAGGATCATCGCGGATGAGGAGACCGCTCCCAAGGGAGCGGCGGCGAAAACCGCGCCTCCGGTCGAGGAAGCCGGCGCCGGCGAGACGATTTCCGAGGACGAACTCGACAAACTCTTCGCTTCGGCCGGCAGCGACGACGCCGAGGTCGAGGAGGACGAGGACGACGACGACGTCCTGGAACTGACCGAGGAAGTCGTCTCCAGCGATCCGCCGTTGGTGGAGGGTTTCGGCAACGGCACCGATCTCTCCTTCGAGGAAGTCGCCGAATCGGAGCCGGAACCCGAGCCGGAACCGGAACCCGAGCCGGTCTTCGTTCGCGAGCCGGTGGTCGCGCGGGCGCCCGAACCGGCACCGATGCGGGCCGCCGCGCCGCCGCCGGTCCGCGAGCCGGCTCCGGCGCCCACGCCGAGCTTCGTCGAGGAGGCGCCGTTGCTGTCGCACTCGACCGAGGGTCTGGTCTCCTCTGCCTTCAACGATCTGGCGCTGACGGTGCTCAACCGCAACGCCCGCACGCTCGAGGATCTGGTCCAGGACATGCTGCGGCCGATGCTGAAGTCCTGGCTCGACCAGAATCTGCCGGGGATGGTGGAGCGCCTGGTCAAAGCGGAGATCGATCGGGTGACCCGCGGGCGCTGAGCGCCACGGCCCCCGATTCGTGGATCGATCGGCGATCCTCCGTGACGATCTGCGCCCACTCCTGCCTCGATCGGTGTGCGGCCGCGATGTCGTGCCCGTAGGCAAAGACACGTAGTCGTGCGATGCATTCCACCGTAAGACGCGCCGCGCCGGGAGAGCGGTGCTTCGGTCCTGGCGTGGCGGCGCATCGGACCTCGTTCGTACATCGAAAAGACGAGGGCACGACGATGTCGCGCAAACTGATCGCGGAATTCCTTGGAACCTTCTGGCTGGTGTTCGGCGGCTGCGGCTCGGCCGTATTGGCCGCGGCCTTCCCGCAACTGGGCATCGGCTTCGCCGGCGTGGCGCTGGCCTTCGGCCTGACGGTGCTGACCGGCGCCTATGCCTTCGGTCCGGTCTCGGGCGGCCATTTCAACCCGGCCGTCTCCGCCGGCCTCGCCGTCGCCGGGCGCTTCTCGTGGAGCGAGTTCGTGCCTTACGTGGTGGCGCAGACGCTCGGCGCGCTCGGCGCGGCGGCGGTGCTTTATGTCGTCGCCTCGGGCAAGGCCGACTTCAGCCTGGCCGGCGGCTTCGCCGCCAACGGCTACGGCGAGCACTCGCCGGGCGGATACGGCCTCGCCTCGGCGCTGGTGATCGAGGTGGTGCTGACGGCGATGTTCCTGCTGATCATCCTGGGCTCGACCGAATCCCGCGTTCCCGCCGGCTTCGCGCCGATCGCCATCGGTCTCGCCCTGACGTTGATCCATCTGATCTCGATTCCGGTGACCAACACCTCGGTCAATCCGGCGCGCTCGACCGGTCAAGCGCTGTTCGTCGGTGGCTGGGCGATCCAGCAGCTGTGGCTGTTCTGGTTGGCGCCGATCGTCGGCGGGGCGATCGGCGGGCTGATCCACAAGGCGGTTCTCGCCGACAAAGCCTGACGATCTCGACCTTCGAGGGGCCGGCCGAGGTTGACACCCCCGGCCCCTCGAGGTTCAACGGGCGCCTCGTCTCCCGCCGCCGGCCTCACGCCGGCCGCTTTGCGTTTCCGGAACCCGTCATGCTCGAGAAAACCTACGAGGCCGCCGCGGTCGAACCGCGCATCACCGCCGATTGGGAGAGGGCCGAGGCCTTCGCCGCCGGGGCCGGGGCGAAGCCGGGCGCGCCGACCTACACCATCGTCATTCCGCCGCCGAACGTCACCGGCTCGCTCCACATGGGCCACGCGCTCAACAACACGCTGCAGGACGTGCTGGTCCGCTTCGAGCGGATGCGCGGGCGCGACGTGTTGTGGCAGCCCGGCACCGATCACGCCGGCATCGCCACCCAGATGGTGGTCGAACGCCAGATGATGCTGCGCCAGGAACCCGGCCGGCGCGACATCGGCCGTCAGGCGTTCCTCGAGAAGGTGTGGGCGTGGAAGGGCGAATCGGGCGGCGTCATCGTCAATCAGCTGAAGCGGTTGGGGGCGTCGTGCGACTGGTCGCGCGAGCGCTTCACCATGGACGAGGGCCTGTCGAAGGCCGTGCTCAAGGTGTTCGTCCAGCTTCACCGCGACGGGCTGATCTACCGCGACAAGCGGCTGGTCAACTGGGATCCGCATTTCGAGACGGCGATCTCCGACCTGGAAGTGTTGCAGGTCGAGATCAAGGGCCATTACTGGTATTTCAAATACCCGATCGAGGGCCAGCCCGGCCGCTTCATCACGGTGGCGACGACCCGGCCGGAGACCATGCTCGGCGACACCGCCGTGGCGGTCCACCCCGACGACGAGCGTTACGCCGATCTGGTGGCATCGGGCGCGCACGCCATCCTGCCGCTGGTCGGCCGCCGTATCCGGATCGTCGCCGACGAGTATTCCGACCCCGAGAAGGGCACCGGCGCGGTGAAGATCACCCCGGCGCACGACTTCAACGACTTCGAGGTGGGAAAACGCCACGGCCTGGCGATGATCAACATCCTCGACCGCAAGGCGCACATCGCGCTCACCGGCAACGACGCCTTCTGGACCGATACCGGCCACGGCGCCGAGCTGTCGGGCGCGCCGACGCCGGCGGAGGGCGAGGCGGCGCTGACGGCGGTCTCCT
>JAFHCF010000007.1:0-4277 GCA_048497495.1 Prosthecomicrobium sp. | reverse complement strand
CCCCCCTCTTCCGGACTCGTGCCGAATTCCTCTCCGGGCGCGGCCCGATTCTTCCTTCTCCCCTTGCGGGATCCTCGCGCACTACGGCCGATGGCCGGCTCGGTCCCCGCGAAGCGGCCGTGCGCGATGGTTCGAGACGGCGCGGTGCCCGCGCCTCCTCACCATGAGGGGTTTGAATTCGTTCCGAAAACTCAAGGCGCCTCATGGTGAGGCGCCTCATGGTGGGGAGGGCCGCAGGCCCGTCTCGAACCATCGCGCACCGGCTGACGACGGGTGACCTTCTCATGCGAAATCGAGCACGACTGAATTGCGCTGAGGGTCCCTCGCGGGAGAAGGACGACCGCACGACGGTCGTGGACGTCCTCGAGCCACGGGACACGAGACGCATGACGGCCCCAGTCCTGACCGGCGACGTCCAACGCTTCGCCCGCCTCGCCCGATCGGTTCTCCTCCTGCTGGCGCTGATCGCCGCCCTGCCCTTCGTCGGCTCGGCCGCGCGCGCCCAGGACATCTCCGGCGCCCTCGTCAAGTTCACCGCCGACAGCTACGCCGACACCGGCGAGGCCATCGCGGCGCTCGCGTCGAGCGGCCATCCCCGCGCCGCCGTGATCGTCGAGGCCCTCCAGGCGGGCAGCCTCGAATTCGACGCCGCCGCCGCGACCGTGGCGATCCGCACGCCCTCGGGCGTCGTCGATGCCGCCACCGGCGCGGCGCTCGCCACCCCGCCCGCCGGTCTCTCGCCGGTCCGCGTCAACAACCGGGTGCGCGTCGCGCTCGCCGCCGCCATGGGGTCGCTGACCCTGATGTCGCCCGATCCGGCCAAGCGCCGCGAGGCGGCCGACGCGGTGTTCAAGTCGCGCGACGCCTCGGCGCTGCCGACCCTCGAGGCGGCGATCGCCAAGGAGAAGGACGCGGGCATCCGCGCCGCCCTCCAGGCCGCCCACGCCGCCGTCGTCCTGACCAGGCCCGAATCGACCGAGACCGACCGGATCGCGGCGATCGACCTCATCCGGGCGCGAGGCGATCAGGATGGCGTGTCGATCCTACGCTCATTGCCCAAGGACACGGCCAAGCGCGTCCAGGACGCCGCCGTCGTCGCCGCCAAGGCGATCGAGACCGATCTGGCGCTGTGGGCCTCGGCGCAGAACGCCGTCTACGGCATCTCCCTCGGCTCGGTGCTGCTGCTCGCCGCCATCGGGCTGGCCATCACCTTCGGCGTCATGGGCATCATCAACATGGCCCACGGCGAGATGGTGATGCTCGGCGCCTATACGACCTTCGTGGTCCAGGAGGTGATCCGCACCCATGCGCCCGGCCTCTTCGACTGGTCGCTGGCCATCGCCATTCCGCTCGCCTTCCTGGTCTCGGGCGCCGTCGGGGTCGCCATCGAGCGCACCATCATCCGCTTCCTCTACGGCCGACCGCTCGAGACCCTGCTCGCCACCTGGGGCCTGTCGCTGATCCTCCAGCAGACGGTGCGCTCGATCTTCGGCGCCAACAACCGCGAGGTCGGCGCGCCGAGCTGGATGTCGGGCTCCTTCGAGGTCGGCAACCTGACCATGACCTGGGGCCGCCTGTGGATCGTGGTCTTCGCGCTGGCCGTCTTCGTCGGCCTGATCCTGATCCTCAAGAAGACCCCCGCCGGCCTGCAGATGCGCGCGGTCACCCAGAACCGGGCGATGGCGAGCGCCATGGGCATCCGCACCCCCTTCGTCGACGCCCTCACCTTCGGGCTCGGTTGCGGCATCGCCGGCATCGCCGGGGTGGCGCTCTCCCAGATCGACAACGTCTCGCCCAACCTCGGCCAGAGCTACATCATCGACAGTTTCATGGTCGTGGTCTTCGGCGGGGTGGGCAATCTCTGGGGCACGCTGGTCGGGGCGCTGACGCTCGGTGTGGTCAACAAGTTCCTGGAGCCCTACGCCGGCGCCGTGCTCGGCAAGATCCTGGTGTTGGTCTTCATCATCCTCTTCATCCAGAAGCGTCCCAGGGGCCTCTTCGCCCTCAAGGGCCGGGCGGTGGACGCATGATCGGACATTTCCTGAAGAACGGCCTGGACACGCGCGTCCGCATCGCGCTGGTCGTCATCCTCGCCATCGGCGTCCTGGTGCCGATCTCCAATCTGGCGCTGCCGGAGAGCTCGCCGCTCCACGTGCCGAGCTATCTCGTCACGCTCTTCGGCAAATACGCCACCTACGCGGTCCTGGCGCTCGCGTTGGATCTGGTGTGGGGCTATTGCGGCATCCTGTCGCTCGGCCACGGCGCCTTCTTCGCGCTGGGCGGCTACGCCATGGGCATGTACCTGATGCGCCAGATCGGCACCCGCGGCGTCTATGGCGACCCCGTCCTGCCCGACTTCATGGTCTTCCTGAATTGGAAGGAACTGCCCTGGTACTGGTGGGGCTTCGACACCTTCGGCTTCGCGCTCGCGATGGTCGTCCTCGTGCCCGGCCTCCTCGCCTTCGTCTTCGGCTGGTTCGCCTTCCGCTCCCGCGTCACCGGCGTCTATCTGTCGATCATCACCCAGGCGCTGACCTACGCCCTGCTGCTCGCCTTCTTCCGCAACGACATGGGCTTCGGCGGCAACAACGGCCTCACCGACTTCAAGGACATCCTCGGCTTCAACGTCCAGGCCCAGGGGACGCGCGCCGCGCTGTTCTTCCTGTCGTGCCTCTTGGTGGCGCTCGGCCTGCTGTTCTCGGCGGCGATCGTCAATTCCAAGCTCGGCAAGGTGCTGATCGCCATCCGCGACGCCGAGAGCCGCACCCGCTTCATCGGCTACCGCGTCGCCACCTACAAGACCTTCGTCTTCACGGTGTCGGCGATGCTGGCGGGATTGGCCGGCGCCCTCTACGTGCCCCAGGTCGGCATCATCAACCCGGGCGAATTCTCGCCCGCCAACTCGATCGAGGCGGTGATCTGGGTGGCGGTCGGCGGTCGCGGCACGCTCGTCGGGGCGGTGGTCGGCGCGGTCGCGGTCAATTGGGGCAAGACCTGGTTCACCGGCGCGCTCCCCGAATTCTGGCTCTTCGCCCTCGGCGGCCTGTTCGTGCTGTCGACCCTGTTCCTGCCCAAGGGCATCGTCGGGACCTGGTCGGACTTCTGGGCGAAGCGCAAGGCGGCCCCGCCGTCGGACGCCGCCCCGGCTCCGGCGGAGTGAGGGCGATGGCGATGATCGCTCCCATGAGCCGGACCGTGGGGCTCCCCCCCTCCCTGGCCCTCCCCCTCCAGGGGGGAGGGAAAGCCAGAGGCGAGGTTTCGCCCCACTTCCGGCGCCGTCCGCGCCGCACGGCCTCTCTTCACGAAGGCCGTCTCCCCAACGTCCCCTCCCCCCTGGAGGGGGAGGGACAGGGAGGGGGGGCTCGGCCTCGCCACTCTCACGCCGACGCCACCTCCCGCGCGCCCAGGAGCACCCCATGACCGAAGCGCTCGCCGCCAATGCCATGCTCTACCTGAACGACGTCAAGGTCTCCTTCGACGGCTTCAAGGCGCTGAAGGGCCTGTCGCTGACCATCGAGCCGGGCGAGATGCGCGCCATCATCGGCCCCAACGGCGCCGGCAAGACCACGATGATGGATTGCATCACCGGCAAGACCCGGCCCGACGAGGGCGAGGTGCTGTTCGAGGGCGGCACCATCGACCTGACCAGGCTCGACGAGGCGACCATCGCCGAACTCGGCATCGGCCGGAAGTTCCAGAAACCGACCGTCTTCGAGAGCCACACCGTCGAGGACAACATCTATCTGGCGCTGAAGTCGGATCGCGGGCCGCTGGCAACCCTGTTCCACAGGCTCTCGGGCGCGGAAGCGACCCGCATCGACGAGATCCTCGCCACGGTGAAACTCACCGCCCGCCGCGCCGACCTCGCCAAGAATCTGTCCCACGGCCAGAAGCAGTGGCTGGAGATCGGCATGCTGCTCGCCCAGGAGCCCAAGCTGCTCCTGGTCGACGAACCGGTCGCCGGCATGACCGACGCCGAGACCATGGAGACGGCGGCGCTGCTGCGCGAGATCAACGCCTCGGGCAAGTCGGTGGTGGTGGTCGAGCACGACATGGCCTTCGTCCGCGAGCTCGGCGTCAAGGTGACGGTGCTGCACGAGGGTGGTGTGCTCTCGGAAGGCTCGATCGACCACGTGGCGAGCGACCCGCGGGTGATCGAGGTCTATCTCGGGCGGTGAGGGCGGGCGGATTTCGTTTCGACAGGGCCGAGCTCTACCGCGAGGCCGAGCCCCCCCTCCCAGTCCCACCCCCACCAGGGGGGAGGGGACGAGGTGGGG
>JAFHCF010000006.1:0-5230 GCA_048497495.1 Prosthecomicrobium sp. | reverse complement strand
TCACATCGGCTGCTGAGGCCGCTTCCTCTGCTGGGGCTGGGGAGCCCGCTGGGCCGGCTGACGGGCCGGCGCCGGACGCGCCTGAGCCGGACGAGCGCCGGGCTGAGGCCGGGCCTGGGCCGGACGAGCGCCGGGCTGACGAGCCGGTGCCGGACGCGCCTGGGCAGGACGTGCCTGGGCCGGACGCGCCTGGGCCGGACGAGCACCGGGCTGACGGGCCGGCGCCGGACGCGACTGGGCCGGATTGGCGCCGGGCTGGCGAATCACCGGACGAGGACGATTGGCCTGACCCGGGCCGACGGCGCCGGGCTGACGGCCGACGCCGGGCTTGGCGACGCCGGGCTTGGCGGCGAGGCCGGGCCGGTTCACGCCGGGCTGAGCACCGGGCTTGGCGGTGAGGCCGGGCCGGTTCACGCCGGGCTGGGCACCGGGCTTGGCGGTGAGGCCGGGCCGGTTCACGCCGGGCTGGGCACCGGGCTTGGCGGCGAGGCCCGGACGGTTGGTCGCGGCGCCGGGCAGGCCGGCGGCACCGGGGGTGCGGCCGGGCAGAGCCTGGGCGGGACCGGGCTTCAGGCCGGTCGCGGCCGGGCCGGGGGCACGGATCGCCGCCACCGGCGGGCGACCCTGGTTGACCTTCGAGCGCAGATTGCGATCGGCGGCGGAGGCGCGCAGGTGCTGGAGCTGAACGGCGGTGGGCGGCACGCGGGTCTTGACGGCGGCGAGCTGGGCCGGGGTCGGGCGCACCACCAGGCCGCCACGTCCGCCGTTGTAGCTGACGTTGGTGCGCTGGTTGATCACCACCGGCCGATTGTAGACGTTGGTGATGTTGACGCTGATGTTGTTGACCGAGCGGTTGTAGAAGAACGAACCACCGCGCCAGTAACCGCCGTCGTAGCCGACGCCGGTGTAGCCGAAGCCGTAGACGACGCCGCCGTAGAAGCCGACGCGCGAGCCCCAATAGCCCCGGTTGAAGATGTAGGCGCCGTCGTTCCAGCCCCAGTAACCGGGGGTCCAGAGCAGGCCGACGCGGGGCGGGCGGGTCCAATAGCCCGGCACCCAGTAGTAGTCGTCGTCGTCATAGGCCCAGTAACCGGGGATCCAGTTGTAGCCGGGGCCGGGGATCGGCGGCTGCTCGTAGACCGGCAGCGGCGGCGGGGCGATGGTCACGGAGATACTCATCGCGGCATCGGCCGGCGCGGCGACGAAGGGAAGCCAGCCGAACCCGAGCGCGAGCGCGAGGGTGGCCGAACGAAGAAGGCGCATCGAATGACCTTTCGAAGAGGGGCCCGTGGGCCGGCGAAGTCCGTATTCACCCGCAGGGACGACACCCCCTCGGGGCGCGGTCGCGTGGCGGATGCCGCCTTCGCGCGAGGGGCGTCTCGCGGCCGCAGGGGGAGCGGCACGCGGCGCATGGATCACCCGCGAAGGTCGAGAGCATATGACCTTCTCGTCGCTGAACCGATCATGAATGGAACTCGAGAAACATATGACCGCGTTCGCCGGTCAGGTGGCGCCCTCGTGAACGGCGACGTTCGGGCGGTCGGAGGTGACGAGGCCGTCGATCACCTCGACGATGCGGTCGCAGCGCCGCGCCAGGCGAGGGTCGTGGGTGACGACCAGGAAGGTGGTGCGCCGGGTCCGGTTGATCTCGCGCATCAGATCGAAGGCGACGTCGGCCGACTTGGTGTCGAGGTTGCCGGTCGGCTCGTCGGCGAGCACCAGGGTGGGGTTCATGGCCAGGGCCCGGGCGATGGCGACGCGTTGCTGTTGGCCGCCGGAGAGCTGCATCACCGGCTGATCCTTCCAGCGCAGCAGGCCGAACTGGTCGAGAAGCTCCTCGGCGCGGATCCGCATCGCGTCGTTGGGAAAGCCGCGGTCGACCAGGAGCGGCATCATCACGTTCTCGGCCGCGGTGAAGGCGGAGATCAGGTGGTGATACTGGAAGACGAAGCCGATGGCGCGGCCGCGCAGCCGGGTGAGTTCGGCGTCGTCGAGGGTGGTGGTCTCCTGGCCGCCGAGCAGGAGCCGGCCGGAGGTCGGTCGGTCGAGCAGGCCGATGAGATTGAGGATGGTGCTCTTGCCCGAGCCCGAGGGGCCGACGAGGGCGACGAATTCGCCCTCCTCGAGCTTCACGTCGAGACCGTGCAGAACCTCGACCTCGACGGGCGTGCCGATGCCGAAGGACTTCTTCACACCGTCGAGGACGAGGACGGGGTCAGCCACGGATCGCCTCCACCGGATCGAGACGGGCGGCGCGCAGAGCGGGGATCGCCGCCGCGGCGACGCCGGTCAGCGTCGCCCCCAGGGCCGCCTGGAGCGGCAGCCAGTTGTCGACGACGAGCGGAAAGAACTCGCTGCCGTCGGCGTTGCGGGCGAGCGCGTGGAAACCGTAGAGGGCGGCGAGGCCGAGGACCGAGCCGAAGATCGAGCCGAGCAGGCCGAGCACCCCGCCCTGGATCAGGAAGATGCGCAGGATCTGGCCGCGCGAGGTGCCCATGGCGCGCAGGATGCCGATCTCGCGGGAGCGTTGGACCACCGAGACCACCAGCACCGAGGCGATGCCGAAGGCGACCGACAGGGCGACCAGCGCGCGGATCGCGGTGTTGGCGGTGAACTGAGTCTGCATCACCGTGAAGAACTGGGCATTGGTCTTGATCCAGCTGTCGGCCTCGATGCCGGTCGAGGCCTGGATCACCTTGGCGACCTCCTCGGCGGCGTAGACGTCGTTCACCGTCAACTCGAGCGAGGTGGCGCCGCCGATCAGGCCGAGCAGGGCCTGACCGGTCCTGAGCGCCACATAGGCGTTGCGGATGTTGGCGCGGCGGTCGCCGAGATCGAAGATGCCGGCGATCTTCTGGGTGATGGCGGCGCCGGTGGAGGAGGTCAGGCGGATCTTGTCGCCGAGCGCGACGCCGAGATCCTTGGCGAGATCGACGCCGATCACCACCTCGTCGGCGGCGAGGCGGGCATGGCCCTCGACCAGACTCCCGGGCAGGTCGACGATCGAGAAGTAGCGCTGGGGTTCGGCGGCGATCACCGTCACCGAACGGGTCGCGGTGCCGCGCGCCGCCAAGACCGAGCCGGTGACGGTCGGGGCGACGTGGGCCACTTCCGGGTCGCGATCGAGGATGTCGCGCAGCGACTGCCACTGGTCGATCGACTTGATGCGTTGGGTCGGGCGCTGGATGGTGCCGACCACCAGGACGCGGTCGCCGTCGCGCAAGGGGCGGGCGACCTCGTCGGGCGGCACCATCTGAATGTGAGCCTGGGAATTGAGGATGCGCTTCATCATGTTGGCGGTCATGCCGGTCAGCAGCGCCGACATGAAGACGATGACGCCGACCCCGATGGTGACGCCGGCGGCGATGAACAACGACTGCATCCGACCTTCCACCAGGAAGCGGATCGCGGCGATCCATTCGAAGGGCAGCCAGCGGGTCATCAGAAGAGCCCTCTCCCGAGCCCCAGGCCGCGGCCCTGGCCCGATCCCGGCTTGCGCTGTCCGGCTTCCGCGGCCGTCGGCGCCATCGCGCGGACCCGGTCGCCGGCCGCGACCTTGGCCCGGACCGGGATCACCGCGTCCTCGGGGCCGAGCCCGTCGGCGATCTCCAACCGGCCGTCGCCGCGCAGGCCGATGGTGACGGCGCGGCGGGTGGCGCGACCGTCGTCGATCACCAGCACCCAGGGCCTCTGGGTCAGCGAATCGTGGACGGCGGCGGAGGGCAGCACCAGCGCGTCGGCCTTGCGCGCCACCTCGATGTCGACCGAGACGGTCATGTCCTGGCGCAGGTAGGGGGGTGGCGCGACGACGTCGAGCTTGACCTGGACCGTGGCGGTCTGCGGATCGATGGACGGGTTGACGTAGACGAGTTCGGCGGGGAAGCGCTCGTCGGCATAGGCGTCGGCGGAAACCATCGCCTTGTGGCCGACGGCGAGCAGGCCGAGGTTCTTCTCGTCGATCTGCACGACGATCTGGGTCTCGCCGGTCGGCGACAGGGTCATCAGGGTCTTGCCGGGCTGGACCACGTCGCCGCGCTCGACGTTGCGGGCGATGAGGACGCCGGCGGCGGGAGCGTCGATGACGGTATAGGCGAGCTTGACGCGGGCGGAGGAGAGTGTCGCCTCGGCCTGGGCGACGGCGGCCTCGGCCATCACCCGCTCGATGCCGCCGAGGGCGTTGCTCGCCAGTTGCAGATGGGCGGAGCGCGATTGGGCGACGGCGACGTCGCGGGCCTTGCGGGCGTCGTCGACCTGGGCCTGGGTGGCGAATCCGGTCTGCTTCAACCGCTCGACGCGGGTGAAGGCGGCTTGGGCGGCGATCAGGTTGGCCTCCACCTGGGCGACGGTCTCGCGCACCGTCGGCAGGGTCACATCGTCGATCTGCTTCAGCCGCGCGGCGGCCTGGGCGAGTGCCGCCTCGGCGAGGCGGACGGCGGCGCGGGCCTCGCCGTCGTCGAGGCGGATCAGCACCTGATCGCGGGTCACGCTCTGACCTTCGGCGACCGGGATATCGGCGACGACGCCGGTGACCTGGGCGCCGATGTCGACCCGGTAGGGCGCCAACACCCGGCCGGTGGCGACGATGGTGCGGACCACCTCGCCACGTTCGACGCCGACCACGGCGACGCGGGGCCCGAGGACGAACTGGACGGCGCCCCAGCCGGCGGCGGCGACCAGGGCGGCGAGGAAGGACCAACGCAGCAGACGGACGAGGAGGGAGCGGGCAGCGGTGGCGGACACGGAGGAAACTCTCGTTCTGGACGGCCGGGACGACATGGGACTCGGCGGTCGGACTCGATGATGGTCGCGCCCCCGCATCGCCGCGATGTCTTTCGGCATCTCGGCGGCCGGTCGCGGCCTCGCTACGTCGTCCCCCGTTCGAGACCATCTCACATGCGATCCGGGCGAAGCGCAATGATCGACCGCAACCGCATGCCTCTTACGCGCTCTCCCCGATCCCGGCGGCCCCATCGCCTGCTTAGATGTGATTTGATGGCCGCGCAGCCCGTCGACGCGGGTCACGGGCGAACGGACGGACCGGAGAGGACGACGATCATGCGTGCCGACGAGGTGATGACCCCCCAACCGAAGACGATCGCGCCGGGCGCGTCGGTCGCCGAAGCCGTTCAAACGATGCTGGAGGCGCGGATCAGCGGCCTGCCGGTGGTCGACGCGGCCGGCCGTCTGGTCGGCGTGATCACCGAGGGCGACCTGCTGGCGCGGGCCGAAC
>JAFHCF010000005.1:0-14670 GCA_048497495.1 Prosthecomicrobium sp. | reverse complement strand
GGGACCGCAACGCCCCGCTCGCCACCGCGCCGGCCCGGGTCATCCCCTGGGACGAGGCGCGTGACACCGTGCTCGAGGCCTATGGCCGCTTCTCGCCCGACCTGGCCGATCTCGGTCGGCGCTTCTTCGACAACGCCTGGATCGACGCCCCGACCCGGGCCGGCAAGGCGCCCGGGGCCTTCGCCCATCCGACCGTGCCCTCGGCGCACCCCTATCTGCTGGTCAACTACCAGGGCAAGGTGCGCGACGTGATGACGCTCGCCCATGAGCTCGGCCACGGCGTCCACCAGTTGCTCGCCGCCCCCAACGGCGCGCTGATGGCCCCGACGCCCTTGACGCTGGCCGAGACGGCTTCCGTCTTCGGCGAGATGCTGACCTTCCGGGCACTGCTGGCGGACGCGAAATCGAAGGAGGAGAAGCGGGCGATGCTCGCCTCCAAGGTCGAGGACATGATCAACACCGTGGTGCGCCAGATCGCCTTCTACACCTTCGAGCGCAAGATCCACGAGGCCCGCCGCGACGGCGAGTTGACCTCCGACGATCTCTGCCGCTTCTGGATGGAGGTGCAGGCCGAGAGCCTCGGGCCGGCGATCCACCTTTCCGAGGGATACGAGACCTTCTGGGTCTACATCGGCCACTTCATCCACTCGCCCTTCTACGTCTATGCCTACGCCTTCGGCGACTGCCTGGTGAACTCGCTCTACGGCGCCTACCAGAAGGCCCCGGCCGGCTTCCAGGAGAAATATTTCGCCCTGCTTCGCGCCGGCGGCACCAAGCACCACAAGGAGCTTCTCGCCCCCTTCGGCCTCGACGCCGGCGACCCCGGCTTCTGGTCGATCGGCCTCTCGGTGATCGAGGGCCTGATCGACGAATTGGAAGCGATGGAGTGAGACCCGCCGACGCCACCGGACCATCGTCCGGTCGCCGTGGCGCCGCCGGACGCGACCGTGATCGCCTCCGGCGGCGGCGGCGCTCCCCGTGACCTCGCGGCGGAACCGCGCGGTCTTGAAATCGCCCTGCGGCGTCATCAGATCTTTCGGGCCGTCTCCGCCGAAATCACCACGCCGATGCGCGTGCGGCGGGGGGAAGGCGCGCGACGCTCGCGCGTCCGGCGGTCTTCCTGGAGGAATTGCGATGTTCGACGCCACCAAGCTCCTGGAACAGTTGCTCGGGCCTCAGGCCGCGGCGACCGCCAAAGGCTACATCGATCAGGGTTCCAAGTCGGTCGAAGGCCTCGTCGGGGCCGACACGCTGGCCAAGGGCCGGGACCTCTTCGGCCAGGGCCTGTCGCGGCTCGAGGCCACCGCCAATCAATATGTCGGCGTCGACAAGGTCGCCCAGGCCAAGACCCTGGTGAAGGAGAACCAGTTGGCGGCCGGCGCCATCGGCGGCGGTCTTTTGGCGCTGCTGGTCGGCACCCAGGGCGGCCGCAACGTCGCCGGCACCGCCGTCAAGGTCGGCTCGCTCGCCGCCCTCGGCGGTCTCGCCTGGAAGGCCTATCAGAACTGGCAGGTCCAGGGCGAGGCCCCCCTCGTCACACCGGCGCCGACGAAACTCGATCCCGCCGCCGAGCAGAAGCTCGCCGCCGCCACCATCATCGCCATGGTCCAGGCGGCGAAGGCCGACGGCCATGTCGACGACGCCGAGCGCGCCGCCATCCTCGGCCGCGTCGGTGCGCTCGAGGGCGCCGCCAAGGCCTTCCTGGAGACCGAACTCGCCGGCCCCGTCGACATCGACCGGGTCGCGAGCCTCGCCACCAACCCGCAGGAGGCGGCCCATCTCTACGCCGCCTCGCTGCTGGCCATGGATCCCGATCAGGCGATCGAGAAGGCCTATCTGGCGGCGCTCGCCCAGAAGCTCGGCCTCTCCGCCGATCTCGTCGCCGAGATCGAACGCGGCGTGAAGGGCGCCTGAGGCCTCGGAGAAAGGTCGGGGCGCGCGCGATGCGCCCCGATGTGGCTCCGCCTCAATCGAGCGTCCGCAGCGCCTCGACCAACCGTTCCATGTCCTCCGGCAGATCGCTCTCGAAGCTCATCGTCTTGTTCTTCTTCACCGGATGATCGAAGGCCAGGAGGCGGGCGTGCAGCGCCTGCCGCCCGAGTTCGCGCAGCGCCGCCGCCACTTCCGGCGCGATCCGGTCGAGCTTGTCGAGCTTGGTGCGGAAGCCCGAGCCGTAGAGGTCGTCGCCGAGCAGCGGATGGCCGATGTGGGCGAAGTGGACGCGGATCTGGTGGGTGCGTCCCGTCTCCAGCCGGCATTCGATCAGGCTCGCCACCGGCCCCGCCTCCACCTCGCGGATCTTGGCGCCGGAGCGCGGGGCGCCGAAGATCTCCAGCACCTCGAAATGGGTGATCGCCTCGCGTCCGCCCGACTTCACCACCGCCATCGCCTGGCGATTGCGCGGATCGCGACCGATCTCGGTGGTGATCGTCCCCTCGTTGAGCTTCGGCACCCCCCAGACGATCGCCAGATAGGCCCGCTCCAGCGCGCCGGTGCGGCCATGGTCGGCGAATTGGGCGGCGAGGCTCTTGTGCGCCCGGTCGGATTTCGCCACCACCATGACGCCGGACGTGTCCTTGTCGAGCCGATGGACGATGCCCGGCCGCTCGACCCCGCCGATGCCGGAGAGCGAGCCCTTGCAATGGGCGAGCAGCGCGTTGACCAGCGTGCCCGACCAGTTGCCGGCACCGGGATGGACGACGAGCCCTGCCGGCTTGTCGACGACGATGACCTCGTCGTCCTCGTGGAGCACCGTGAGCGGGATCGCCTCCGGCTGCGGCACGGCCGAGGTGAGCGCCGGAAGATCGACGATCACCCGCGCGCCCGCGTTGATCTTGCGCGAGGCGTCGACTACGGTCGCGCCGTCGATCGTCACCCGGCCCTCGCCGATCAGGCTCTTCAGCCTCGACCGGGACAGGGTGGAGATCCGGCGCGCCAGAGCCGCGTCGAGACGTTCGGGGAGGGCCTCGGCCTCGATGACGATCTCGAACGGCCCGGCACCCGGCGCGGCGACCTCGACCTCAGCCTCGACCTCGAAATCGTCGAGGACGTCGTCGACCACGGACGCCGGCTCCGGCGCGACGAGGCTCAGCGCCTCTTCCGCCGCCTTGCGTTCCATCCGTTCACGCTTCGTCTCTCTGACCATGATTTCACGAGACCTCGACCGCCGATGACCAATCCGAATTTCGAAGACGAAGACGACAAGCCCCTCGACGCCGCCCAGCTCCGCCTCCAGGCCAAGCTGAAACGACTGTTGTTCTGGTCGTCGGGCGTGATGGTGCTCGGCCTCGTCGCCGTCTTCGCAGCGATCTTCTATCGCGTCACCAAGGTCGATGTGAAGCCCGCCGTCGTCTGGGATCGTCCGATCGTCACCGAACTGCCGATGCCCGAGGGCGGCCGCGTCGCCTCGACCCGCCTCGACGGCAACCGCATGACGGTGACGGTGGAGAGCCCGAAGGGTGTCGCGATCCTGGTCGTCGACCTCGAGACGATGAAGGTGATCCGGCGGTTGGATCTGGCGACGGGGAAGTGACGGAATCGCTTCGCGCATGGGAGGCCCGCGCCCGAGGGCGACGGAGCGCCTCGCATCCGTCACCGAAGACGCCTAGAGGATCGACACCTTCTCCAAGGAAAGTCGAGACCCGCTCATGCCCACGACCTTCTCCGACGCCGATCTCTCCGATCTCGCCGCCATCCTGATCGACGCCGCCGATCGAGAGATCCTGCCGCGCTTCAAGCGGCTCGGCCTCGACGACGTCGCCACCAAATCGGGCCCGCAGGACCTCGTCACCATCGCCGACCGGGAAGCCGAGCGCTTCATCGCCGCCCGGGTGGCGACGCGCTTTCCCGGCGCCGTCTTCGTCGGCGAGGAATCGGTCGCCGCCGACCCCGCACGCATCGGTCTGATCGCCGGGGCGAGCCTGGCGATCGTCGTCGACCCGATCGACGGCACCTTCAACTTCGCCAACGACCTGCCACTCTTCGGCGTCATGGCCGCCGTCGTCGCCGACGGCGAGACGGTCGCCGGCATCATCTACGATCCGATCTGCGGCGATTACGCCTGCGCCCGCAAGGGCGCCGGCGCCCGCACGGTGTTTCGCGACGGCCGACCCGACCAGCCGCTGAAGGTCGCCGCCCCGGCCGAGGTGGCGGCGATGCACGGCTCGCTCTCCTGGTCCTATCTGCCGGAAGGCCCGCGCGAGACCGTCGCCGCCCGCATGCCGCGGCTCGCCGCCGGCTACGGCTATCGCAACGCCGCCCACGAATATCGCCTGGCGGCGAGCGGCGGCTGCCACGTGCTGCTCTACGCCAAGCTGATGCCCTGGGATCACCTCGCCGGCGCACTCATCCACGCCGAGGCCGGCGGCTTCTCCGCCAAACTCGACGGCACCCCGTATCTTCCGACCGACATCGGCGGCGGCCTGCTGCTCGCCCCCGATCGCGAAAGCTGGCGGGCGGTGCACGCGGCGCTGTTCGATGGTTGACTCCGCCCCCCGAAACGAGTGCGGCCCGGCCACCTTTCGGTGACCGGGCCCCCCCGTCTTCCTCCCGTAACTCTTCAGACGCCGATGCCGCGTTCGCGGATCGCCGCCTCGATCTCGTCGAGCACCGACGCGTCGTCGATGGTCGACGGCATGTTCCAGTCCTGGTGATCGGCGATCTTCTGCATGGTGCCGCGCAGGATCTTGCCCGAGCGGGTCTTGGGCAGGCGATCGACGGTGATCGCCACCTTGAACGCCGCCACCGCGCCGATCTTGGCGCGCACCAGCGCCACCAACTCCTTCTCGAGGTCCTCCGCCGACTTGGTCACGCCGGCCTTGAGCACCACGAAGCCGCAGGGCATCTGGCCCTTCATCTCGTCGTGGATGCCGATGACGGCGCATTCGGCGACGTCCTGATGGGAGGCGAGAACCTCCTCCATGCCGCCGGTGGAGAGCCGGTGGCCGGCGACATTGATGATGTCGTCGGTGCGCGCCATGATGAAGAGGTAGCCGTCCTCGTCCATGTAGCCGGCGTCGCCGGTCTTGTAGTAGCCGGGGAAATCGACGAGGTAGCTGTCGACGAAGCGCTGATCGGCGTTCCACAGGGTCGGCAGGCAGGACGGCGGCAACGGCAGCTTGATGACGATCGAGCCCATCTCGCCCGGCTTCATCGGATGCAGCCCGTCGTCGACGATCCGCACGTCGTAGCCCGGCATCGGCACCGTCGGCGAGCCGTATTTGACCGGCAGGAGGCCGAGGCCGACCGGATTGCCGGCGATCGCCCAACCCGTCTCGGTCTGCCACCAGTGATCGATCACCGGCACGCCGACCTGACGCTCGGCCCATTGCACCGTGTCCGGATCGGCGCGCTCGCCGGCCAGGAACAGGGTGCGCAGGCACGAGATGTCGTATTTCTTCAGGAACTCGCCGTTGGGGTCTTCCTTCTTGATGGCGCGGAAGGCGGTCGGCGCGGTGAAGAAGCCGGCGACCCCGTATTCCGAGATGACGCGCCAGAAGGTGCCCGGGTCGGGGGTGCCGACCGGCTTGCCCTCGAAGACGATGGTGGTGGCGCCGTGCAGCAGCGGCGCGTAGCAGATGTAGGAATGGCCGACCACCCAACCGACGTCGGAGGCCGCCCAGAACACCTCGCCCGGCTCGATGCCGTAGTGGTTCTTCATCGTCCAGGCGAGCGCCACCGCGTGGCCGCCGTTGTCGCGCACCACGCCCTTCGGCGCGCCCGTCGTGCCCGAGGTGTAGAGGATGTAGAGCGGATCGGTGGCGAGAACCGGCACGCAAGCGACCTCGCGGCCCTCGTTGGCCGCGATCAGCGCGCCGAGGTCATGGTCGCGCGGCGCCTTCAGCTCGGCTTCGACCTGCGGCCGCTGGGTTACGAAGACCGCCGTCGGCTTGTGGGCGGAGAGTTCGATCGCCTCGTCGAGCAGCGGCTTGTAGGCCAGCACCTTCTTGCCCTCGATGCCGCAGGAGGCGGTGATGATCGCCTTCGGCTTGGCGTCGTCGATGCGGGTGGAGAGCTCGCGCGGCGCGAAGCCGCCGAAGACCACCGAGTGGATGGCGCCGAGACGGGCCACCGCCAACATCGCCACCACCGCTTCCGGGATCATCGGCATGTAGACGATGACGCGGTCGCCCTTCACCACGCCGACGTCGGCGAGCGCCGCGGCGGTCGCCTGGACACGGGTCAGGAGCTCGGCGTAGGAAATCTTCGCCTTCACACCCGTCACCGGGCTGTCGTAGATGATCGCCGTCTGATCGGCGCGACCGCGCGCCACGTGGCGGTCGACGGCGTTGAAACAGGTGTTCATCCGGGCGCCGACGAACCAGCGACCATAGGGGCCGGACGAGGGATCGAAGACCTTGTCCCACGGCTCGACCCAGTCGATGGCGGCGGCCGCCTCGGCCCAGAAGCCCTCCGGATCGGCCTTCCAGCCCTGGTACACGTCCGCGTATCGGCTCGTCATGCTGGTCTCCTCCCGCTTCCGCCCCAAGTCTTCTGTCGGTTCCCCGCCGACACGCTTTCACACCCCGAGCCGGCCGCTCGCAATGCTACGTTCGACTACGCCGAAATGAGCAATACGCAGTGTTCCGGATCAAGAATGTCGAATCGTGCCGTATCGGGTCGCATCGCCCGGTCGGATCGTCTAGAGCATGTTCCGATCGGACTGAATCGGTCCGGTCGATGAGAACTTGCTCCAACAATGAGCCGGAGCAGTTTCCGAACTGATGCGATCAGATTGGTAACTGCTCCAGGACTTGGACTCCCGAGGCCGGTCCGCCGGCCAGAGCCGCTTCCCACGCCAAGACGACCCAGCTTCCCCGTCTCCCGGACCGAGAATGCCCGATACCGCGCTTCTATTCTATCTCGCCGCGCTCCCCGCCGCCTTTCTCGTCGGATTGTCGAAGGGCGGGTTGCCGATGGTCGGCATGCTCGGGGTGCCGGTGCTGGCGCTCGCGGTCTCGCCGGTCCAGGCGGCGGGGCTGCTGCTGCCGATCTTCGTCGTCTCCGACTGGTTCGGCCTGTGGGCCTATCGCCGCGAGTTCGATCGCCGCAATCTGATGATCCTGGTGCCCGGCTCGATCGTCGGCATCGCCATCGGCTGGGCCACCGCCTCGCTGGTGTCGGAAGACGCGGTGACGCTCCTGGTCGGCGCCATCGGCCTCGCCTTCACCTCCGACCGCCTGCTCCGGCACGGCGTGCGCGGCGCGGCGCGGCCGGCCGACGTGCCGCGCGGCCTGTTCTGGGGCGCCGTCACCGGCTTCACCAGCTTCGTCTCCCACTCCGGCGCGCCGCCCTATCAGATGTACGTGCTGCCGCAACGCCTGCCCAAGATGGTCTTCGCCGGCACCTCGACCATCTTCTTCACCATCGTCAACGCGGTGAAGCTGATCCCCTATTGGTATCTCGGTCAGTTGTCGCTGGAGAACCTCGAGAAGATGGCGGTGCTGGTGCCGGCGGCGGTCGCCGCCACCTTCATCGGCGTCCGCCTGACCCGCCTGATCCCCGAGACGCTGTTCTTCCGCCTGGTGCTCGGCGCTCTCGCCGTGATCTCGGTGAAGCTGGTGTGGGACGGCGCGCACGGCCTCGGCTGGGCGTGAACCACCCACCCACGCCGTCGTCCGCCGTCGCCCGCCATCGCCCTCACGCAGCCGCGATCGACTTCAGGAAATGATCGACTTCCGCCGCCAGATCCTCGGCGCGTCGGCCGAGATCGCCGGCCAGCCGTCCGACGTCGGCCGCCATGCCACCGGCCTCGCGCGCGCCGTCGGCCGAACCGGCGATCGCCTGCGAGCCGCGCTGGGATTCCGCCGTCGCCCGGTGCATGCCCTCGGCGATGGCGTTCACCGCCGCGCTCTGCTCGGACATGGCGCGGGCGACCGCTTCGGTGATCCCCGCCATTTCGTCGATCGTGGTGCCGACCGAACCGATCGCCGCCACCGCCTCGCTCGAGGCCGATTGAATGCCCTCGACATGGGCGGCGATGTCCTCGGTCGCCCGCGCGGTCTGGTTCGCCAGCGCCTTGACCTCGCTCGCCACCACCGCGAAGCCGCGACCGGCCTCGCCGGCCCGGGCCGCCTCGATGGTGGCGTTCAGCGCCAGGAGGTTGGTCTGTTCGGCGATGTCGCGGATGAGCCCGACCACGGCGCCGATGCGCCGGGCGAGATCGGCGAATTCGCCGAGCCTGTCGGCGGTGCGCCGCGCCTGATCGACGGCGGTGCGCGCCACTTGGTCCGAGGTCCGGGTGCGCGTCGCGATCTCGGCGATCGAGGCGGCGAGTTCCTCCGTCGCCCCACCCGCCGCGGTGATGTCTCGTCCGGCGTTCTCCACGGCGGTGCGGGCCTGATCCGCGCCCGAGCCGACCGTCCCGGCCGCCCGGTCGAGCCCGGCGGAGGACCGGCCGAGATCCTCGGCGCCGCCGCGCATGGCCCGCAACGCCGCCGAGGCCGATGCCTCGAAGCGCGCCACCGCGACCGCCACCGCCTCGGCCTTGCGCCCACGCGTCTCGGCCTCGTCGATCTGGGCCCGCGACAGGCGATCCCGTTCGGCGCCGCTGTCGCGGAACACCACGACGGCGCGCGCCATCTCGCCGATTTCGTCGACCCGATCGACGTCGTCGACGGGCGCTCCGGTGTCCCCGCCGGCGACCGCGTCCATCGACCGCCTGAGCCGACCGAGCGGCACCAGGATCGAGCGCGCCGTGATCACCGAGAGCCCGAGCGCGGCGAGGAGGGCCGCCAGGATGGTGACCACCAGCGCCGCCTGGGTCCGCGCCCGCGACGCGGTCAGTTCGCCGTTCGCCGCCGCCAGGCCTTCCGCCGCGAAGGCGTCGACCTCGGCGACCACCGGCTCCATCAGATCGAAGGCGCCGACCAGCCGGTCGCGCGCGACGATCGCCTCGCCGTTCTCGTTCATCCAGGCCTGCACCGCGGCGAGATGGCGGGTGAACGCGGCCTCCACCGTGGTCGCCACCGCCGGCTCGAACCCGGCCTTGCCGATCGCCCGTTGCACCCGGCCGGCCGCCACGTCGATGCCGCCGATCGCGTCCTGGTCGTGGGTGACGCCGTAGCGCCACTGCGTCGCCCGCAGCGTCGCGAAGGCATGGGCGAGGCGGAACGCCGGCTCGCCGCCCTCACCCAATGTCAGAGAGCGGATCGCCCCCTCGATCTGCGTGGCGGTCTCGGCGAGCGTGCCGGCGAGCCCTTCGTCCGCGGTGTAGCCGATCTTCGCCAAGGAGGCCTCGAGCGGGGCGAACAGCGCCGCCGCCTCGTCGAGCAGACGCCCGAGGTCGTCGGTCTTCCGCGCCACCTCGCCGGCGAGCGGCAGGCCACGAAGATGGGCGAGATCGGCGCGCGCCGCGGCGAGTTCGGCGGGAAAGCGCTCGGCGGTCAGCTTGTTGCGATCCGCCGCCAGTTCCACCACGGTCGAGCGCAACCGCAACGCGTCGGAGCGGATGTCGCGCACCGACGTCGCCAGGGTCGAATAGGCGTCGCGCCGAACGATCGCCCCGTCGAGGCCACGGTTGCCGATCCAGAAGAACCCGCCGACGGCGACCAGCCCGACCACCGAGACCAGCGCCAAGACCCAGATGCGGGCGCGAATGCTGAGCGCCGCGCCCCGCGCCAGACCGCGTATCCGAAACGTCATCCGAATTCTCCGAAGTAGAGGCCGACAACGGCGAAGCACACGCCTCGACCACGGAGCCTGTCGATCGGCGGTTAACAACCGGTATCGACTCTCGAAACATTCGATCGACACCGAAGAACTCGGCGATGAGCATTACGTAACGACATGTTGCATGTCCTCGCGAGATTCTCCCGGCGGAACACCGAAATCACCTTTCGTTCCGCCGAGCCCCCCCGATTTCGGGCGACCCGGGGAAAATAATCTCCGCCCTCGCGCGCGCGGTCGACCCGATCGAGCGGAAAATCGGGATCGAGAAAAGACAACGCCGCGGTCGGGCCGCGGCGTCACCTGTGAAATATCGGAGCAGACCCCCCGTCAGTGCAGGGTGGCGTCGCCGCTCAGGCGCTTGATCTCGTCCTTCAGCTGCAGCTTGCGGCGCTTCAATTCCGCGATCGAGAGCGAGTCGCTGCTCGGGTGCGTGGTGGCCTCTTTGATCTTGTCCTCGAGAGCAGCGTGTCGACGTTCGAGTTCCGCAAGGTGCGATTCGATGGACATTGCTCCTGCCTCCTGTCGTTGGCCATGACCCGATCATCATGTCATGAAATTGTGACCTTGCAATCGGCATCCTGACCGTTCGTCGGGATTGGCCGATCACATCCTCGAGGATTTCCTACCGCGCCCACCGCCCCTCCGCGCCGAGCCCCGCGAAGACCGATTCCGGCGTCGTGGGATCGCCGCGAAATCGCCGGCCGAGCCCTCGTGGAGGGTCCACTTTCACGCCGCGATGCACTATCCTCTTCCGGTACGCCTCCTACGCGCCGACCGGTCCGGCGAGGATGCCGGTCGTTGCATTCACGTGTCGTTCCTCGCACCAAGAAGTCGGTCGCCCAAGACATGACGGACGAAGAAGAAAGAGACATCCGCTCCGAGCTGATCCGCCTCCGCCAGGAGCACCGCGACCTCGATTTCGCCATCGGAGCCCTCACCGACACCGGCCGCGGCGATCACCTCACCCTGCAACGGCTGAAGAAGAAGAAGCTCGCGATCAGGGATCGCATCGGTCATCTCGAGGACCAGTTGGTTCCCGACATCATCGCCTGAGATCGGAATCCGGCGGACAGCCGCGCCGATCGGGCATTTCTCCGCCTTGCGCCGGCGAGGGGCTTCCCCTATACCGCGCGCTTCCCGGGCAATCCTTCGAGAGGCCGAGATGGTCGCATCCACCCCGCCGGTCGCCATCATCATGGGCAGCCAGTCCGACTGGGAGACCATGCGCCACGCCGCCGAGACGCTCGACGCGCTCGGCGTTCCCCACGACGCCCGCATCGTCTCCGCCCATCGCACGCCCGAACGCATGTTCGCCTTCGCCCGTTCCGCCAAGGCCGGCGGTTTCAAGGTGATCATCGCCGGCGCCGGCGGCGCCGCCCATCTGCCCGGCATGACCGCCGCGTTGACCGCCCTGCCGGTCTTCGGCGTACCCGTGGAGAGCAAGGCGCTGAAGGGCAAGGACAGCCTGCTCTCGATCGTCCAGATGCCGGCCGGCATTCCCGTCGGCACCCTCGCCATCGGCAAGGCCGGCGCGGTCAATGCCGCCCTGCTCGCCGCCGCCGTCCTGGCGCTCCACGACGACGCCCTCGCCGACCGTCTCGAGGCCTGGCGTCGCCGCCAGACCGAGGCCGTCGCCGACCGCCCGGTCGACACCCCCTGAGGTTCCCATGAGCGACGCCGCGCCGAAACCCGTCCTGACCGTCGGCATCCTCGGCGGCGGCCAACTCGGCCGCATGCTGGCCTTGGCCGGCGCCCGTCTCGGCCTGCGCTCGGTGGTCTTCTGCCCCGACGCGGCGAGCCCGGCCTTCGAGGTCGCCGCCGAGCACCTCGTCGCGGCCTACGACGACGAGGCGGCGCTCGCCGACTTCGCCGCCCGCGTCGACGTCGTCACCTACGAATTCGAGAACGTCCCGGCGGCGACCGCCGCCTTCCTCGCCGCCCGCTCTGCCGTCCGCCCCGGTCCGCGCTCGCTCGAGGTGGCGCAGGACCGGCTCGCCGAGAAGACCTTCCTCGCCGGCCTCGGCATCGAGACCGCGCCCTTCCGCGCCGTCGACACGCTCGCCGACCTCGAGGCCGGCCTCGCCGAGATCGGGCGGCCGGCGGTCCTCAAGACCCGCCGCTTCGGCTACGACGGCAAGGGTCAGGCGAAGATCGCCTCGCCCGACGACATCGGCCCCGCCTTCGCCGCGATGAACGGCGCCCCCGCCATCCTGGAGGGCTGGGTGCCCTTCGCCCGCGAGATCTCGGTCCTGACCGCCCGCGGCCTCGACGGCCGGATCGTCACCTTCGACGTGCCGGAGAACGAGCACCGCGATCACATCCTCAAATATTCGCGCGTGCCGGCCGCCATCGAGGCGGCCACCGCGACGGCGGCCCGCGCCATCGGCGCGACCGTCGCCACCGCCCTCGACCACGTCGGGGTGATCGCCGTCGAGCTCTTCCTCGTCGAGAGCGCCGAGGGCGAGCGCCTCGTCGCCAACGAGATCGCGCCGCGGGTCCACAATTCCGGCCACTGGACCGAGAGCGCCTGCCTCGTCTCCCAGTTCGAGATGCACATGCGCGCCGTCGCCGGCCTGCCGCTCGCCGATCCCTACCGCCACTCCGACGTCGAGATGGAGAACCTGATCGGCGACGACGCCCGTGATCCGGCCCGTCTTCTCGCCGAGGACGGCGCCTCGCTCCACCTCTACGGCAAGACCGAGATCCGTCCCGGCCGCAAGATGGGCCACGTCAATCGGCTCCAGCCCCGAGCCCGACCGACCGCGTGACGGAATCCGCCGGCCGGACGCTCGCCGAGTGTGGACAGCGCCTTTCGATTCTGCTACGGAACCGCCACTTCGTGAGTGGCACGCGGGTGCCGCCGGGGAGTGCTTTTCCTCGATCGTCGTCACTGCCGGGTTCGCCGGAAGGTCGTTGTCGAGGCCGAGTGCCCCTCGAAATATCGACACTTTCAAGATGGGATCGAACGCGTGCAGGTTCTCGTTCGCGACAACAACGTCGACCAGGCTCTCAAGGCGCTCAAGAAGAAGATGCAGCGCGAGGGCATCTTCCGCGAGATGAAGCTCCGCGGTCATTACGAGAAGCCCTCCGAGAAGAGGGCGCGCGAGAAGGCCGAGGCCGTCCGGCGCGCCCGCAAGCTCGCCCGCAAGCGCGCCCAGCGCGAGGGCCTGCTGCCGAGCAAGCCCGTCGTCAAGCGTTGACGTCGATCGCGCCGGCGCCGATCTCGGCGCGGCGATCTCGACACGCCCGTCTCGACGCACCGATCTCGACCCGATGAAGCCGTGACGCGCCGGAAGGCGCGTGACGGTTTTTCGTATTCCGCGCCCGCTCGGAACCTGCGATAAGGTCGGCTGTCGAGAACGCGAGCCTCGGGGCTTCATCGACCGCCGCAAGACACCCCGCCCGATCGCATTGGAGCCGGCCCTCATGTCGCCCGACGTCTCGACCACCTCCCGCCTCGCCGCACTCCGCGCTCGCGGCCTCGCCGCGCTCCTCGCGGCGGCGACCCTCGCCGGCTGCGGGCAGGTCAACGGCGGCTACGGCGGCGGCCCCGGCAACATCCCGTCGAACGACGCCGGCGCCGGCTCCCAGGCCAACATCGCCTCGCTCTCCGAGGTGATCAAGATGAACCCCAACGACGCGGCGGCCTTCAACATCCGCGGCACCGCCTACGCCCGCGGCGGCGACAACAAGTCGGCGATCGCCGACTTCGACCGCGCCCTCCAACTCGATCCCAACTTCCATCAGGCCTGGGCCAACAAGGGCCTCGCCTTCCGCCGCATGGGTCGTTTCGATCTGGCGCTCGACGCCTATTCGCGCGCCGTCGCCATCCGCCCGGACTACGACGCGGCGCTGGTCGGGCGCGGCGCCGTGCATCGCCAGTTGGGCCAGATCGATCTCGCCCTCGCCGACTTCACCGAGGCGATCCGCGTCAATCCGCGCAACCCCGGGGCCTATCACGACCGCGCCGTCACCAAGCAGAGCCAGGGCGACAAGGCCGGCGCGATGCTCGACTATTCCGCGGCGATCGAACGCGACGCCTCGGCGCCCGAGCCCTTCAACGCCCGTGGCCTGCTCAAGGCGGCCAACGGCGACCTGCGCGGCGCCCTCGACGACTTCAACGGCGCCCTCAACAACGACCTCTATTTCGGCGAGGCGTGGATCAATCGCGGCGTCGTCTCGGAACAACTCGGCGACCGCAAGGATGCCCTCGCCTCCTGCCAGCGCGGCGCGGCCATCGTTCCGGCCTCCAAGCTCGGTCAGGACTGCGTCCGCCGCCTCGCCGGGGGGCGCTGACGCCCGAGGAGAGGCGCGAGACCGGCGCGCCGGCGCGTTCAAATCGATTCATCCTTGATGAAATGCAACCGAAGCAGGTCAAATGATCCCAGGGTTCTCGCCCTGATGATCACGATACCCCCGACTTCTGTGGGTTGCGTTCGCCCGACCTCCTCGCCGATCTTGCCAGGGTCTGGATAGTGGGTATCCTCGTCGCTCCGTCGGGGGTCCGCGTATCGCGTGTGATCGGAAGGCTCCCGACGCGCTTTCGGCGCGGCCTCGTCACGGAACCTCTCCGGTCGGGGGCGCGCTCTTCGCCAACCGAGAGGTATCTCATGAGGAAGTTTCTCGTCATCGCCGTCGCCGCCGTGGCGCTCGCCGGCTGCAGTTCCACCTCTCGCACCGACCGCACCCTGGGCGGCGCCGCCATCGGCGCCGGCACCGGCGCGCTGATCGGCGCGGCGACCGGTGGTGGCGCCAATGCCGCCCTCACCGGCGCCGCCATCGGCGGTGTCGCCGGCGCGGTGGTCGGCAATGCCACGACCCCGCGGCGCTGCTGGGCCCGCGACGACTACGGCCGCCGCTACCGCGTCGCCTGCCCCTGATCGAGGCCTCGCCGCGTCGTCCGGCTCTCTTCGGACGAGGGACCACCGACCTCGGCCGGTGGTCGTCTCGCGACGAGGAAGCCCGGCGCGGTCGTCCGCTCGGCACGAAGAGAAAGAGGCC
>JAFHCF010000004.1:0-6071 GCA_048497495.1 Prosthecomicrobium sp. | reverse complement strand
CGTGGAATCCGTTATCACACCGGCCACATCGCTGAACGCGCGATCGGCGCCGGATACGTGGAGTGTCCGGCCGCCGATCTGTTCGTGCTCGAACGGATCGTTCGGCGGGGCGACAGACCCGAGCCCATCGGATGGTGATCTCGGCGTTAGACTGGAGAAAGACCGTGGCCCGCATTGCAGGCGTGAACATTCCGACCAACAAGCGCGTCGTCATCGCGCTTCAGTACATCCATGGCATCGGCGCCAAGAAGGCGTCCGAGATCGTGGAGAAGATCAACATCTCGGCCGAGCGCCGGGTTCAGGACCTCAGCGACGCCGAGGTGCTGCAGATCCGTGAGATGATCGACCGCGAATTCACCGTCGAGGGCGACCTGCGTCGCGAAGTGGCGATGAACATCAAGCGTCTGATGGACCTCGGCTGCTACCGTGGCCTGCGTCATCGTCGTGGTCTGCCGACCCGTGGTCAGCGCACCCACACCAACGCCCGCACCCGCAAGGGTCCGGCGAAGGCGATCGCCGGCAAGAAGAAGTGATTATGAGGGGTGGCGCCGTCCGCGCGCCGTCCCGGTGGAGCCGCTGGAACTACGGCGGCGTAGAGATCGAAGGTAAGGACATTCCATGGCCAAGGAAGCGACGCGCGTGAAGCGCCGCGAGCGCAAGAACATCTCGTCTGGTGTCGCGCACGTGAATTCGACGTTCAACAACACGATGATCACCATCACCGACGCCCAGGGCAACACGATTTCGTGGTCCTCGGCCGGTGCTCTCGGCTTCAAGGGCTCGCGCAAGTCGACCCCCTACGCCGCTCAGGTCGCGGCCGAAGATGCGGCGCGCAAGGCTGCCGAGCACGGCATGCGCACCATCGAGGTCGAAGTTCGTGGTCCGGGTTCCGGACGTGAATCCGCGCTCCGCGCTCTCCAGGCGGCCGGCTTCATGGTGACCTCGATCCGTGACGTCACGCCGATCCCGCACAACGGCTGCCGCCCGCGCAAGCGTCGTCGCGTCTGACGTGTCGCAAGTTCCGGGGCCGCCCTCGCGCGCGGCCCCGCTCGGCGTCGGATCGTCTCATCCGGCGCGCGTTTCGTTCACGAACCAGGGTTGCCGACGGGCAGGGTGTGAGACGCACCGATATCCCGTCGCGAGCCCGAAGAAGGTGCGCACGTGACCATTCACAAGAATTGGCAAGAGCTCATTCGCCCGAACAAGCTCGAGGTGAAGCCCGGCGAGGATCCGAAGCGTCGCGCCACCGTCGTCGCCGAACCGCTGGAGCGCGGCTTCGGCCTGACGCTCGGCAACGCGCTGCGTCGCATCCTGCTGTCGTCGCTGCAGGGCGCGGCGGTGACCGCGGTGCAGATCGACGGCGTCCTCCACGAGTTCTCCTCGATCCCCGGCGTCCGCGAGGACGTGACCGACATGATCCTCAACATCAAGGAGATCGCGGTCAAGATGCAGGGCGACGGCGCCAAGCGCATGGTCGTTCGCAAGCAGGGACCGGGCGTCGTCACCGCCGGTGACATCCAACTCGTCGGCGACATCGAGATCCTGAACCCCGAGCTGGTGATCTGCACCCTCGACGAGGGCGCCGAGATCCGCATGGAGTTCACCGTCAACACCGGCAAGGGCTACGTCCCGGCCGATCGCAACCGTCCCGAGGACGCCCCGATCGGTCTGATGCCGGTCGACAGCCTCTATTCGCCGGTCAAGAAGGTCTCCTACAAGGTCGAGAACACCCGCGAGGGCCAGGTTCTCGACTACGACAAGCTGACCCTCCAGCTCGAGACCGACGGTTCGGTCAAGCCGGAAGACGCGGTGGCCTATGCCGCCCGCATCCTCCAGGACCAGCTGGCGATCTTCGTGAACTTCGAGGAGCCCCGCAAGGCCGAGATCGAGGAGAAGATCCCCGAGCTCGCCTTCAACCCGGCGCTGCTGAAGAAGGTCGACGAGCTCGAGCTGTCGGTGCGTTCGGCCAACTGCCTGAAGAACGACAACATCGTCTACATCGGCGATCTGATCCAGAAGACCGAAGCCGAGATGCTCCGCACCCCGAACTTCGGCCGCAAGTCGCTCAACGAGATCAAGGAAGTTCTCGCCCAGATGGGTCTCCATCTCGGCATGGAGGTCACCAATTGGCCGCCGGAGAACATCGAGGAGCTCGCCAAGCGCTACGAGGATCACCAGCTCTGAGAAAATCCCCGAAGGGGGCTTTTCGCGGGCCGCGAGAGGCGGTATGACCGCCTCGACGATTTCGACGGGAGTTTCGGCTCCCGTCGCGGAATTCCGGGTCTTGCCCGGCTGAAAAAGACTTCCAAACCCGGACGCACAATACCCGGGGTGCCACGGCGACGAGCCGGGGCTCCCGACGCGTGCGGGAGACCCGACACCGAGCGCCGATCGCGAGATCGCCGCGACAGGGCGTGAACCGCCCGCAGCACCCGGAGAAGACCGATGCGTCACGGCAAAGCTGGCCGCAAGCTCAATCGCACCTGGGAACATCGCAAGGCGATGTTCGCCAACATGGCCGCCTCGCTCATCACCCACGAGCAGATCGTCACCACCCTGCCCAAGGCGAAGGACCTGCGTCCGATCGTCGAGAAGCTGGTGACGCTGGCCAAGCGCGGCGATCTCAACTCGCGCCGCAACGCGGTTGCCCAGATCCGTGACGAGAAGGCCGTCAAGAAGCTCTTCGAGACCATCGGCCCGCGCTACAAGGACCGCAACGGCGGCTATACCCGCGTGCTCAAGGCCGGCTTCCGCCACGGCGACAATGCCGCCGTCGGCGTCATCGAGTTCGTCGATCGCGACGTCGCCGCCAAGGGCGCCGAGGACCGCGCCCGTCGCGAGGCGGAAGAAGCCGAGGCCTGATCGCCCGACTCCTCGAATTCAATTGAAAAGGGCGACCCTCGGGTCGCCCTTTTGATTTTGCTCATATGAACCGATTTTGATCGTGGCACGCAATTGGTGCATAATAAAAACAGTACAATTATTGATTCGGTAAGAGCCAATGACTAGTGATCGGATCGAGGTCAAATTTCACTGCCCAAAATGTGGCGGAAATGTTCTGGAGCTTCCAGATAACTACACTGACAATTCAATTGCATTATGCAAGGAATGCCGAACTCCATTTGGCGAGTGGGGCGCTATTAAGGCAAAGGCTACAGCGGAAGCGGCCGAACTTGTACGAGAGAAATTTAAGAAGGCTTTTAAAAATATGAAGGGATGGAAGCAGAAGTAAGAAATATGGGCGGCTATATTTGTGGCCTCCCCTCGCGGGCCCGGTAGGCCGCTCGCGCCGCTTCGATCTCGCCGTGGTGGGCCGCCGCCCAGATCCACACGCCGCAGAAGGCGGCGCCGAGGCCGCGGCCGAGGTCGGTCGGCGCATAGTCGACGTGGGGCGGCACCACCGGGTGGACGGTGCGGGTGACGAGCCCCATGCGCTCCATGTCGCGCAGCGTCTTGGTCAGCATCTTCTGGCTGATGTCGCCGACGCGGCGGCCGAGTTCGGTGAAGCGCTGGGTGCCGTGTTCCTCGAGCGCCTCGAGCACCAACATGGTCCATTTGTCGGCGACCCGGCCGATCAGCTCACGCACCAGCGCGTCGACCGCCGGATCGATTTCGGGGCAGGCGGAATCGGTCATGTCGGTATCCCAAAGGTAAGTATGGATCTTTCAGGTGCCTACTTTCCAAAGGAGAGTGTCGCCCCCAACTTCGTTCGACGCAATCGAAGAAAGGGCTCTCCCATGAAACTCGAAGGTCGCACCATCCTCGTCACCGGCGGTGCCGGGGGCATCGGTCGGGGGCTCGCCGAAGCCTTCCAGGCTCGCGGCGCGAAGGTGATCGTCGCCGGCCGCAACATTTCGGCGCTCGCCGAGGTCACCGCCGCCAACCCCGGCATGGCGTCGATCTCGCTCGACGTCGCCGACGGCGCCTCGCTCGCCGATTTCGCCGCGCGGCTTCTCGCCGCCCATCCGGGGCTCGACACGCTGGTCAACAACGCCGGCATCATGCGCCCCGAGGTGATCAGCGACACCGGCCACCTCGGCGACGCCGACGAGACCGTCGCCATCAACCTCCTCGGGCCGATCCGGCTGACCTCGCATCTCCTGCCGCATCTGGTGAAGCGGCCGAATGCGGCGGTGCTCAACGTCACCTCCGGCCTCGCCTTCGTGCCGCTCGCCCTGACGCCGACCTATTCGGCGACCAAGGCGGCGCTGCATTCCTACACCCTGTCGTTGCGCCATCGCCTCGCCGGCACCTCGGTCGAGGTCATCGAGATCGCGCCGCCCTATGTCCAGACCCATCTGATGGGCGAGGCCCAGGCGGCCGATCCGCGCGCCATGCCGCTCGCCGATTTTCTCGCCGAGACGATGGCTCGGCTCGAGGCCGAGCCGACGCCGGCGGAGGTGATCGTCGATCGCTGCCGACCGCTGCGCTTCGCCGCCGAGACCGGCAATCTGGCGGAGGTCTTCGCCGGGCTCAACGCCGCCATGCCGCACTGATGGCCGGGCGGATCGCGGGGAGGGGCGGCCGATCGGTCGCCCCTTCCATTTTTCGCCATGACGGCGGTGCAGGAGTGTGCGCGGGCGGCGGACTGGCGTCGCCCCGCCGCACGCCCTAAATCAGGGATGCCAGCCGGAGAATCGATCGATGAAGGCGAAGTCCCTCTTCCTCCTCGCGCTCGCCGCCCTGCTCGCCCTACCGGCGGTCGGACGAGCCCAGACCTCCGTCGTCCCCGAGAACCGGGCCCAGATCGCGCTCTCCTTCGCGCCGGTGGTGCGCAAGGTGGCGCCGGCGGTCGTCAATGTCTACGCCTCGCGCAAGGTCGAGAGCCAGGCCGTGTCGCCGCTCTTCGACGATCCGCTGTTTCGCCAGTTCTTCGGCGGCGGCGGTGGCGGCGCGCCGCGAGCCCGCATGGAGTCCTCGCTCGGCTCCGGCACCATCGTCGATCGCTCCGGCCTGATCGTCACCAACAACCACGTCATCAAGGACGCCACCGAGGTCAAGGTGGCGCTCGCCGACAAGCGCGAGTTCGAAGCCGACATCGTGCTCAAGGACGAGCGCACCGACCTGGCGGTGATCCGCATCCGCGAGAAGGGCGACTATCCTCACGCCGAGATCGGCGACAGCGAGGGACTGCAGGTCGGCGACCTGGTGTTGGCGATCGGCAATCCCTTCGGCGTCGGCCAGACGGTGACGCAGGGCATCGTCTCGGCGCTCGCCCGCACCCAGGTCGGCGTCGCCGACTATCGCTTCTTCATCCAGACCGACGCGGCGATCAATCCGGGCAATTCCGGCGGCGCCCTGGTCGATCTCCAGGGCCGCCTCGTCGGCGTGCCCTCGGCGATCTTTTCCAAGTCGGGCGGATCGATCGGCATCGGTTTCGCCATTCCGTCGAGCATCGTGCGCTTCGTCGTCGATCAGGCCAGGACGGGCAACGTCGTGCGCCGCCCCTGGCTCGGCGCGACGCTCGATCCCGTCAACGCTGACGTCGCCGAGAGCCTCGGCCTCACCCGGCCGCAGGGCGCGCTGATCTCCCGCGTCATCCCCGGGGGACCGGCGGCGAAGGCCGGCCTCAAGGTCGGCGATCTGGTTCTCTCGGTCGACGGCCACGAGATCGACGATCCCGACGGTTTCGGCTTCCGCTTCGCCAACCGGGCGCTCGGTGGGTCGGTCAAGGTCGGGCTCCGGCGCGGTAAGGCGGCGGGCGAGGTCGAGATCGCCGCGGTCGCGGCGCCGGAGACGGTGCCGCGCGACGTCCGCGTGATCGAGGGCTCGTCGCCCTTCGCCGGCGCCACGGTGGTCAACATGTCGCCGGCGGTCTCCGAGGAGATGCATCTCGCCTTCGACCTGATGGGGGTCGCGGTCGCCGACGTCGCCCCGAACTCCCCCGCCGCCCGCGTCGGTTTCCAAAAGGGCGACATCGTGATGGAGGTCAACGGGCTCGAGATCGCCGACACCCGGACACTGCTGAGCGCCACCCGAAAGGAAACCTACCTCTGGCGCCTCGTCATCCAGCGCGACGGCCACCAGGTGAGACTGGCGTTTCGTGGGTGAGGAGCGGTTCGGGCCGCAGG
>JAFHCF010000003.1:0-16827 GCA_048497495.1 Prosthecomicrobium sp. | reverse complement strand
CTCCGACTGGCGCATGGACATCCGCCGCGACATGAACGACGCCGACAACGACTCCATGTCGAAGGCGGTCGACAGCCTGTTGAACTTCGAGACGGTGAAGTATTTCACGGCGGAAGAGCTCGAGGTGGCGCGCTACGACCGCGCCATGGCGAAATACGAGAACGCAGCGATCCGCACCTACACCTCGCTGTCCTGGCTCAACTTCGGACAGGCCTTGATCTTCTCGATCGGCATGGCCGCCTGCATGGGCCTCTCGGCCGCCGCGGTGATGAGGGGCGATCAGTCCGTCGGCCATTTCGTCATGATCAACGCGCTGATGATGCAGCTCGCGGTGCCGCTGAACTTCATCGGCACGCTCTATCGCGAGATCAAGCAGGGCCTGGTCGACATCGAGAGCCTGTTCAAGATCCTCGCCCAGCCGGCCGAGGTCTCCGACAAGGACGGCGCCGTGGCGCTGAAGGTCACCGAGGCCGCCGTCCGCTTCGAGAACGTCGCCTTCTCCTACGATCCCGAGCGCCAGATCCTCAAGGGCGTCTCCTTCGAGGTGCCGGCCGGCAAGACGGTGGCGATCGTCGGTCCCTCCGGCGCCGGCAAGTCGACCATCTCGCGCCTGCTGTTCCGCTTCTACGACGTCTCCGGCGGCCGCATCACCATCGACGGCCAGGACATCCGCGACGTCACCCAGGTCTCCTTGCGCGGCGCCATCGGCATGGTCCCGCAGGACACGGTGCTGTTCAACGACACCGTCGCCTACAACATCCGCTACGGCCGCGTCGGCGCCTCCGACACGGAAGTCGAGGAGGCGGCGCGTCTCGCTCAGATCGGCGACTTCATCGAGCGCCTGCCCAAGCGCTACGACACCGAGGTCGGCGAACGCGGCCTCAAGCTCTCCGGCGGCGAGAAGCAGCGCGTGGCGATCGCCCGCACCATCCTGAAGGCGCCGCCGATCCTGATGCTCGACGAGGCGACCTCGGCGCTCGACACCCACACCGAACGTGAGATCCAGGAAGCCCTCGACCGGGTGTCGGCCAACCGCACGACGCTGGTCATCGCCCATCGGCTCTCCACCGTGGTCAACGCCGACGAGATCCTGGTGCTCGACCACGGCGTCGTCGCCGAGCGCGGCCGCCACGACGACCTGTTGGACCAGGGCGGCCTCTACGCCTCGATGTGGGCCCGCCAGCGCGCCGCCGACGAGGCCCGCGAGCAGCTCGAGAAGACCGAGGCCGAGGACCCCTTCGGCATCGTCCGCCGCGGCGCGCCCGCGGCGGAATGAGGGGAGGGCGCCGTAGGGCGGAATAGGCGAAGCCGTATTCCGCCATCGGCGTTCGCGGCGGAATACGGCTGCGCCTATTCCGCCCTACGGAATGCCGCACCTCCCCTTCCGCCTTCCCATCGCCATCGAACCCGTATAGGTCGTTGAGCAATTCGACATGCCGCGCGCCCGAGCGCGAAGCGATGGAGACGACACGATGGACAGCCTCCTCTCCACCATCACCAAGGCCTTCCCCCCGATCAACCGCGAGGGCTGGCCCTTCGTCGCCATATCGGCGGTTCTCACCGTGGTGATCGGCGCCTTCTGGCAGCCGCTGTTCTGGATCCTGCTGGGTCTCACCATCTGGGTCGCCGCCTTCTTCCGCGATCCGACCCGCGTCACCCCGGAGGCCGACGGCCTGGTGATCGCGCCCGCCGACGGCCGCGTCTCCCATCTGGTCGAGGTGCTGCCGCCGCCCGAGCTGGGTCTTCCGGCCGAGCCGATGCTGCGCGTCTCGATCTTCATGAATGTCTTCAACGTTCACGTGAACCGCATGCCGATCACCGGCGAGATCGAGAAGATCGTCTACACGCCGGGCAAGTTCCTCAACGCCGAGCTCGACAAGGCCTCCGAGTTCAACGAGCGCAACGCGCTGCGGATCAAGCACGCGCTCGGCACCATCGCCTGCGTCCAGATCGCCGGCCTCGTCGCCCGCCGCATCGTCTCGTGGACCACCGAGGGCTCGCACCTCACCGTCGGCTCGCGCTTCGGCATGATCCGCTTCGGCTCGCGCCTCGACGTCTTCTTGCCGCTCGGCAGCGTGCCGCAGGTGGCGATCGGCCAGACCACCATCGCCGGCGAGACCATCCTCGCCGATCTGACCCAGACCGCCGGCGCGGCCCGCCGCACCCACGCCTCCTGACCGGATGGCGGGCGACGACGCCGAGGAAGGGCCGAGGACCATGGACGATCTTTTTCCGCCGGTCGAACATCAGTCGGTGAAGACCGGCCGGCGCTTCCATCGCCTGCGCTCGGTGCCGTTCCGCATCGTCCTGCCCAATCTGGTGACGCTTCTGGCGCTGTGCGCCGGCCTCTCCGGCATTCGCATGGGGCTCGAGGGCCGGTTCGAATGGGCGGTCGGCGCGGTGGCGCTCGCCGCCCTCCTCGACGCCGTCGACGGGCGCGTGGCGCGCTGGCTCAAGGGCACCTCGCGTTTCGGCGCCGAGCTCGACAGTCTCGCCGACTTCGTCAACTTCGGCGTCGTGCCGGGCCTGCTGCTCTACATCTGGCTCCTGAAGCTGGCGCCGTCCTTCGGCTGGCTGGCGGTGCTCGCCTATGTCATCGCCGCGGTGCTGCGGCTCGCCCGCTTCAACGTCATGCTGGAGACGCCCAAGCCGGCGTGGCAGGCCAATTTCTTCGTCGGCATGCCGGCACCCGCCGGCGCCATCGCCGCCCTGCTGCCGCTCTATCTCGACCAGATCATTCCCTTCGCGCTCGACCGGCCGGCGGCGATCGTCGTCGCCTTCTACATCCTCTTCGTCGCCTTCATGATGGTGTCGACGATCCCGACCTGGTCGGGCAAGAAGATGGGAACCCGGGTCCCGCGCGAGCAGATCATTCCGCTGTCGGTGGGCGTCGTCCTGTGCATCGCCGCGCTGGTGAGCTTCCCCTTCGAGATCCTGGCGGCGGTGACGCTGGTCTATCTCGGGCTCATCCCCTTCGGCTGGCGCCGCTTCCGCGCGCTTGCGGCCGCCGACGCGGCGCGCGCCGCGCCCGCGACCACCCCCGCGACCACCGAGGGCGCCGAAGGCTGATCGCGGTCCCTCGCCCGTTCAGCCCGGGCGCCCGCTCAGCACCGCCACGCGATCGGACAGGCTGGTGCCCGGAAAGGCGGCACGCAGGGCCTGCAGCGCCTCGGCGTCGCTGGTCGGCCGCATTCGCGCCAAGAGATCGCGCATGTCGGCGAGCCGCGCCTCCAGGACGCGGGCATGGGGGCTCGGATCGTGCCCGGGCGGGCAGTCGCCCCACACCTTTCGGCTCGATGCCGCCATTTCTCTGTCGTCTTCGCGACCGCGCTCCGCCATGTCCGGCTCCTTCTCGCCGCTCCCGCGCCCATCGGCTTCGGGTCGGCGATCACGAAGCACGTGGTGTGCCAAGACCGCGTCCAACGGTCGCGCCGTCCGGGTCCGGGACAACACCGATGCTACGATCCGCGCACTTTCCGGCGCCATGCGATGCGCTATGTTGGAAGTGGAGAAGTCGGGAGGCGGGCGCGATGACCAAGGACGACGAGCTGCGGGACATCGATCCCTCCGATCCGCGTCTGGCTCTGGCCGGCGGTCCGCGTCGCCTGCGCGACGATCCGCTGCTGCGCCTCCTCGGCGTCAACTGGCTGATCGGCGCGGCGGTCGCCGTCGCCCTCGTCAGCGTCGTGTTGATCACCGACACCGCCCACCTGCGCTCGCTGATGCTGGCCTCCGGCGAGCCCTGGATCCCGGTCCTGATGCTGTTCTTCGGCTTCACGGTGACCATGTGCTCGGTCGCCATGGGCACCGCGATCATGTTCCTGTCCAAGGACGACGACGACGACGAACCCAAGGGCGGCATGAAGGTCGAGGTGCTGGAACTGCCGCGGATGACCCCGGCGATGGTCCCGGTCCGCGTGCCCTCGCGCGCCCAGCCGTCGCACCGCCGCCCCTGACGGACACGCCGCGCCTCCGCCGCATCATCCGCGCCGCGCGCCGGAATCGTCTTTTCCGTCGCCGCCGCCAAGACCTTGCGACGACTCGCTCTTCCGCGCCCGCCGAATCGGTTTCTCAGCCGGCGCGTGGCCGCCCCGAATCGATCTGTGAACCGCTTCGCGTTGAATCGGAACCTCAGGGTCTCGAGACGCAGGTCGAACCGCGATCGGCGGCCGTTCGGCGCGCTTCGCGACGCGGGGCCGGCCGCACTTGAAATCCGACGCCGACCCGGCGCACTCTCGCGGCGCTGTGATTTCGGAGACCGACATGGGTGACACTGCCCCCTATCCCCGCGACCTGATCGGCTACGGCCGTCGCCCCCCCCATCCGCATTGGCCGGGGGACGCCCGCGTCGCGGTGCAGTTCGTAATCAACTACGAGGAGGGCGGCGAGAACTGCATCCTCCACGGCGATGCCGGGTCCGAGGCCTTTCTCTCCGACGTGCTCGGCGCCCAGCCCTGGCCGGGCCGGCGCCACATGAACATCGAGAGCATGTACGAATACGGCTCCCGCGCCGGCTTCTGGCGTCTGTGGCGCCTGTTCACCGAGCACGAGATGCCGGTCACCGTCTTCGGCGTCGCCACCGCGCTCGCCCGCAATCCGGAGGCCGTCGCCGCCATGCACGAGGCCGGCTGGGAGATCGCCAGCCACGGGCTGAAGTGGATCGACTACAAGGACTTCTCGCGCGAGGCCGAACAGGCCCACCTCGAGGAGGCGATCCGCGTCCACACCGAGGTCACCGGCTCTCGGCCGCTCGGCTGGTATACCGGCCGGACCTCGGTCGCCAGCCGCGATCTGGTCAAGGCGGAGGGCGGTTTCCTCTACGACAGCGACAGTTACGCCGACGATCTGCCCTACTGGGAGCACGGCTCCAAGGAGCCCCACCTCGTCATCCCCTACACGCTCGAGACCAACGACATGCGTTTTGCCAACGCCCCCGGCTTCACCGAGAGCGAGCAGTTCTTCACCTACATGAGGGACACCTTCGACGTGCTCTATGCCGAGGGCGCGACGGCGCCGAAGATGATGTCGGTCGGTCTCCACTGCCGCCTCGCCGGCCGCCCCGGCCGCATCGCCGGGCTGATGCGCTTCCTCGACCACATCGCCGCCCACAGCCACGTCTGGGTCGCCCGCCGCATCGACATCGCCTGGCACTGGCACGCCCACCACAAGCCGGCGTGAGGCCGATGGCCGGGACCGCGCCCGTGACCACGGTTGGGCGGCGGAACAGATCCGCGCCGGTCGGGGCCTATTGCGCCGGCGGTGTGGCGCCGGACTCGAACCGCTCGGCTCGCGCTGCGATGGCGGCGACGGCGCTTTTCCGCACATGGGCGGCAGGATCCTTCGCCAGCCGCTCCAAGGCCGCCGTCACCTCGGGATCCCGCGGCATTCGGCGTAGGGCAGAGGCGGCGTCATATCGGTCGCCGGCGTTCCTGCTTTCCCCAAACATCAGGATTTGGCTTCTGATTTTCTGATAGTGGGGGTTCTCGGCGGACAGCCGTCCATTTTCGAACATCGTCATGTAAGCAAATCCGACGCTTTGCTTGACGCCATGATTGTTCACGGATTTGAACCCGTGGTCGAACAGCGCCGTCAGTTTCGGCACCACGGTCACCGGATCTTGCCGCGCCACCCCGCAAATTGCGATCCACCCAGTGGTGAACTCGGGATTGTTCAGAAGAATACCTCTGCGCGCGGATCGATGATATTGGATACCTCATCCAACAATTCGCTATCCACCGTTACGCTGAACGGATCGGGCTTGCCTTTTGTCTTTTTTTCTTTTTGTCGTTGATGTAGGCGATGACTTTCTCGGCATCGGTCAGCACAGCGTCCCGCTCAAGCTGGTGCGTGCGATAGAACTCCGACTTCGCCTGGCCCGACATGTTTCTCCCGGGCGTGACGGTCGAATTGTCGCAATTGCCGGCGTAAGCGGGTCGCCCGCCGAACAAGCAGACGAGACAGACCATCACCACCGCCGCCGCTTGTCGGCGAAGGCGACGGACTTGATGCGAGAGCGTCTTGAAATCTCGTGCGGCGAACATTGGACCCTCGATACCCGCGGCAGAGCCGATCCCCCCCCGGCCGAACCCTATCGCACCGGCGGTGTGCGGCCGGACTTGAACAGCTCGGATCGATCCACGAGGGCTTTGGCGGCGTTGTGCCTGATGCTGTCGTCCGAGGAAGTGTCCTTTGCCAGCCGCTCCAGCGCCCTCGTCACTTCGGTATCCTGTGGCATCCTGCGCAAGGCATAGGCTGCCACATAACGCTGGTCGTCTTTACGGCTCGCCCCGAGAGTCAGGAGTTGGCTCCTGATTTTGACATAGTACGGGCTTCCGGCCGACAGACGACCGTTCTCGAACATGGTCCCGTAGACATATCCGACGTCTTCCCTCACGTCAGGGTGGACTTTGGTCTTCCGGTTCCGGTCGAAAAGCACCATCAGCTTCGGCACCACGGTCGCCGGATCTTGCCGCGCAACCCCATGCAGTACGATCCAACCGGTGCCGAAGGCAACATCGCTCAGGAGAACATCCTCGGCGCGCGGGTCGATGATGTAGGATACGAGTTCCAGGGACTGGATGAACAATTCGGAGTCGTCTTCTGTCCCCTTTTTCTTATTGGCGATATATCTGACGACATCCCTTGCGTGGATCAGCGCCGCGTCCCTCATGCGCTCGTTCGTCCGGAAGAACGCCTCGGGTCCCTGATGCGAGACGGCGACGGCGGCCTTGAGGGTATCGAGATCGTCGAACAGATCGGCTGCGTGGAGCGGCTGACCCGCGAACAGGCAGAAGAGACCAATCAGCAGCGCCGCCGCAGTCCGCTGGCGCAGGCGATGGACGCGAACTGCAAACATAATGACGCTTCGAGCGAAGAACATCGGACCCTCGACATGTTGAATGACTGATTTCCTGTGGTGAGTTGAGCTAGTCTTGATAGGCGGCCAGATGAGCACGCCAATCTGCGTGAGTACAGGCCAAGCCGCAGGGTAGATTTGTCGGCTCTACATAATTAGCGCCTGCCTTTTTTGCGGTAGCATACATTCTGTCGTATTCCGCCTTGGTTCTGGTGACATTCTTCAGGTCGATGGCATCGCCAAACTGATGGCGACTACCTGATCGACCTCCGGCGGCCGCATTGTGTTGCGGATCGCGGTATCCACTGTTTATGGCCCTCCGCACGTAGCCGATTCCTTCCATTTTCTTCAGCCTTCCAACCCACGACACCAGACCCCACGATGAATCCTCAGTCGGATTGGCATCTTTCCGGGTGAGCGGCAGGCGAATCAACCCCCACTTGTAAGAGTTCTGTACCGTCAATTCGGCATACGAGTAGATTTCGTTGTGTGCGGTCTGTGTGAAGTGCGCGCAAGTCGGCATGAGAGCGACCGAGAAATCTTCGTAGGATTGCCGCAACTGGTCGCGTTCATCTCCGCAAGTATCGTCCCATAGTGTATAAGTAATGGATTTCATGAAGTAGCGGTAGTTCGTGGAGTTGTCTGTTATCTTGAAATTCGTGACGGGATGGGAGGCATCGTGATGAGAGATGGTTGTGAGCCCGGTGGTTCCAACTGTGACTTTGCGGACTGGGTCAGCGCGTAACTTCCAAGTGTAGGAGCTGTCGTTGGCGTTCTTGATGCGCTCATATCCATACATTTCGACCAACAGGCTCCCGGTGGAGGCTTGGGGAGATTTTTCCATCACGATCTGAGGTTCGATCATCAGAACCATGTCGAAGTCGGCGACTGCCCGCTTACGCCCCGTGGCGGCGTAGATGAAGTTGGCAGACATTGGAGACTTCCCAGCTATGGGTGCTGAAGAAATGAGGTAATTGTAAGAAGTATCTTTACCTATAATGCTTTTGCTGGTTACGACAAATCCAATATTTTTATATTGATTTGTTATGATTGTTCCGGGTACATACTTGTTGAATTCGGGGGAATCGAGAGACGATTCCGGTGAATAGACGATGGTAGGCCGTGCGTGGTACGCGTTCGGCGTTCTTGCCTGAGATTGAGCCGTCGAATCCGACGGTCCGAGACAGCAAAAGGAAGCCGTGAACAGTAATTCGGCGACGAGAAATCTGGACCACGTGGTCGAATGCATGCCACTCTCCATGGTTGAAATGGCACGCTACAACTGTCCGCTAGTCAGGTCCAGGTGGCATCTCGTCATGATTGCAGGCGCCGGTGATCGCGGCGACGCGGGTCCGATGCGGCCTTCTGATCCCAATCCCGGAATGCGCCGACCGAACGTTCCTGGTCGGCGCGGCCCGGCACCGGTTGTGCGAGCCCACGGGAGGATCTCCTGAGAGGGCCTTGAGGAAGCGCTCGGATCGCCGGCCTGCGCCGCTTCCTCGACCACATCGCCGCCCACGACCACGTCTGGGTCGCCCGCCGCATCGACATCGCCTGACACTGGCACGCCCACCACAAGCCGGGGTGAGGGCGATGGCCGGGCCCTGGCCCGTGGGTCGGGCGGCGGAGCCGATCCGCACCGTCCGAGCCCTATCGCACCGGCGGTGTGCCGCCGGACTTGAACCGCTCGGCTCGATCCGCGACCGCTTTGGCGGCGTTGTTCCGGACGTAGTCCGAGGGGTCCTTCGCCAACCGCTCCAGTGCCTTCGTCACTTCCGCATCCTGTGGCAGGCTATCCAGCGCATAGGCTGCCACATAACGCTGGTGGACTTCCTTGTTCGCCCCGAGAGTCAGGAGTTGGCTCCTGATTTTGACGTAGTGCGGGCTTTCGGCCGACAGACGACCATTTTCGAACATGGTCCCGTAGACGAATCCGACATTTGCTCGGGCACTATGAAGGAACTTGGTCCTCGGGTTCTGGTCGAAAAGCCTGATCAGCTTCGGCACCACCGTCGCCGGGTCTTGGCGTGCCACGCCATGCATGACGATCCAGCCGGTGTCGAAGGCAACATCGCTCAGGAGAATATCCTCGGCACGCGGATCGATGATGTAGGATACCAGCTCCAAAGCTCCAATGAACATTTCGCCGTCGTCTTCGGTGGCTTTCGTCTTTTTGGAGAACTTCAAGACGGCATCTCCAGCATATTTCAGGGAAACGTCTCTAATGCGTTCATGTGACCGAAAGAACTCAATCATATGATCGTGCGTTTGAAAGAAGTCTTCGGGAGTCCGATACATTTCTGCGAATGCAGCCCCAACATCGCTCGAATCGTCAAGTTCGCCGCCGGCGTGGAGCGGTCGGCCCCCGACCGAACAGAAGAGACAGATCATCAGCACCGCCGCCGCATGCCGGCGAATGCGATGGAATCGACGTGAGAGCTTTTTGAAATCTTGCGCGGCGAACATCGGACCCTCGGCACGTTCGGATGGTTCATCTCGGGCTGTGAGCGAGATCAGTCTCGATAAGCACCGGCATGATTGCGCGCGATCCGCGTGTACGCAACTCGATCCGCAAGGCAAACTAGTGGGTTCCACCCACCGAGCGCTCGTTTGGGAATGGGCCGTCACGGCCGCGCGCCGGAGGGTGCCACCGCGCCGAAGATGCCGAAGATGATGGGTCGGGCGGCACTGCCGCATCGCCGGCCCGCGCCGCTTCCTCGACCACATCAACGCCCACGACGGCGTCCGGGTCGCCCGCCGTATCGACGGCATCGGCACGCCCACCACGAGCTGGCGTGAGGGAGCCGTCTCCGGAAACGACGAAGGCCGCCCGAGGGCGGCCTTTCTCATGTCGAGGCGGCCGGTCGTCACGCCGCCGCGACGTCGGCGAGGAAGCAGCGGATGCGCTCGTCGAGCGAGATCGCGGCTTCCGACAGTTCCTTGGCGACGTTGGTCACCTCGTCGGCGACCCGGGCGGTGTCGGCCACCGCGCCCGACACCGTCGAGATCGATCGGGTCAGGCTCTCGGTGCCGCGCCTGACTTCGACGCCGCGCGCCGTGATCACGGCGGTGGTCTGGGTCTGTTCGTCGACCGCGTGGGCGATGTTGGCGCTCGACGTCTCGATCGTCTCCAGCGTCTCGGTCACCGACGTGATCTGACGCACCGCCTCGCGGGTGGCGCTCTGGATCGCCTCGACGTTGCCGGCGATCTCCTCGGTCGCCTTGGTGGTCTGGGTGGCGAGCTGCTTGACCTCGCTGGCGACGACGGCGAAGCCGCGGCCCGCCTCGCCGGCGCGCGCCGCCTCGATGGTGGCGTTGAGGGCGAGCAGGTTGGTCTGGTCGGCGATGGCGCGGATGAGATCGACGACGGCGCCGATCTTCTCGGCCGTGACCGCCAGGGCGGAGACCGAGACGCGGGCTTCGCGGCCGAGTTCGGCGCCGGCCGCGGTGACCTTTCCGGCTTCGCCGATCTGGCGCCCGACGTCGTCGACGGTCCTCGAGAGGAGGTCGGTGGCCTCGGCCATGGCGCCGACGTGTGCGGCGTCCTGATGGGCGAGCTGCTCGGCCTGCGACATCGAGCGTCCGGTCACGTCCGCCGATTGCGACAGGGTCTCGGCCGAGAGGTTCATGTCGTCGGCGGTGGCGCGGACGAAGCCGACGATCTGGGCCGCCTCCTCGCGGAAGGCGGAGATCACCTTCTCGATGCGCAGGCCGCGCGCGTGACGCTCCTCGGCGATGTGGCTCTCCTCCACCTTGAGCGCGTCGCGCTCGATCATCGACTGTCGGAAGACCTCGACGGCGCGCGCGATCTGGCCCACTTCGTCACTGCGTTCGGTATAGGGGACGTGCAACTGCGTCTCGCCCGCCGCCATGTCCGTCATCACGGCGTTGAGGCGATCGACGGGCCGAGTGACGCCGCGTCCCAGCCACAGGGCGTAGATGACGAAGCCGATCATCGCCGGGGTGCAGCCGGCGGCGATCCACATCACGGTGCGCAGGATGCCGAGGTCGACGTCCCACACGTGGGTGCCCGCCTCGATCATCCAGTTCCAGTGCGGCACCTTGGCCACGTAGGAGATCTTGCGGGAGGCGGAGGCCTCGCCCGGCCTGGTCCACTGATAGGCGACGAAGCCGCCGCCCGCGTCGGCGGTCGTGATCAACTCGGCCATGAGACGCCGACCATCGGCGGTGACGAAGCCGTTCATGGCGGTGCCGGCCTTCAGGTCGGGATTGCCCGAGGCGAGCATCCGGCCGTTGTGGTCGAAGGCGAGGATGTGGTTCTCCCCGGCGAAACGGATCTTCGAAATCCCCTCGAACGCCAGCTTTTCGGCCGCAGCTTCCGAAATGTCGCCGGCCTCGACCCGGCCGCGCAACCCGGCGACGTAGGAGGATGCCGTCTCGATGACGCTCTTCACCTCCTGCTGGCGCAGTTCGATCATCGATTGGCGGAATTGCCAGATCGCGAAGATCGTGCCCGCGCTCATGATCATCACGGCAATCGCGATGACGGTCAGAAACCGTAAGCCGATCGTCAAATTGAATCGCGTCGTCTTCGCCATGGGACTCTCGAAACTCGACGGGAGGGGCGGAATTACATGCCTCGAGGGTAACCAGTGGTTGGTTAAGAAAGTCGTTGCGAATTTTGGCAGGGCCGAGATGTCGCACCCGTCAAAAACAACAGGGGTAGATCTCGTCGGATTAGACGGTCCTCGGTGACGATGATTGACGCTGCGTAACAATGTAATGTCGGACACGCCGCCGGAAATTGCGAGCACCATGCCAAGGGCGTCGGCCGGCTCTGGGATCACGTCACGATGGTCAGGCGTTCGGCGGCGCGGGTGACGCCGGTATAGAGCCAGCGGGCGCGATGTTCGCGGAAGGCGAAGCTCTCGTCGAACAACACCACGTCGTCCCACTGCGACCCTTGCGCCTTGTGGACGGTGAGCGCGTAGCCGTAGTCGAATTCGTCCGACTTGCGCCTGAGCGCCCAGGGCAGGGCCTCGTCGCCGCCCTCGAAGAAGGCCGGCCACACCGAGGCGGCGATGCGGCGGCGCTCCGATCCGTCCTCGGGCGCCAGATCGAACTTGAGGAAGCCGCTCTTGGGGTCCTTGACCCGGGTGACGCGGAAGAGGCCGCCGTTCTGCAATCCCTTGGTCTTGTCGTTCCTCAGGCACACCAGCTTCTCGCCGACTTCCGGCGTCGGGAAGGTGTAGCCGCGCAACTCGCGGATCCGCTTGTTGTAGAGATGGCGGGTCTTGTTGCGCCCGACCAGCACCTGGTCGGCCGACAGGATCCGGTCGGCGGTGATGTCGCGCCGGCGGATGATCCGCGTCTCGCCGTAGTCGCCGACCGACAACTCGCGCCCCTCGCGGATGTCCATCGACAGGCGGATGATCGGATTGTCCGCCGCCTGGCGGTGGACCTGGGTCAGCATGATGTCGGGTTCGGCCTCGGTGAAGTAGCCGCCGCCCTTGACCGGCGGCAACTGCGCCGGATCGCCGAGCACCAGGGTCGGCTTGCCGAAGGACAGCAGATCCTTGCCCAGTTCCTCGTCGACCATCGAGCACTCGTCGATGACGATCAGCGACGCCTTGGAGGCCTCCGACTGGCGATTGAGGGCGAAGGAGAAGGTCTCCTCCTCCTCCTCGTCCTCCGGCGGCCGCTTCGGCCGATAGATCATCGAATGGATGGTCGAGGCGCCGTCGCAGCCCTTGGAGCGCATCACCAGCGCCGCCTTGCCGGTGAAGGCGCCGAAACAGACGTCGCCGTCGATCCCTTCGGCGAGATGGCGGGCGAGGGTGGTCTTCCCCGTCCCGGCATAGCCGAACAGACGGAAGACCTGCGGAGACCCCGTCTTCAGCCAACGGGCGATCTCGCTCAAGGCCGTGTCCTGCTCGCTCGACCAATCCATCGCCCGCGTCCCGCCGCTCGTCCGCCGTTCGGTGTCGTTTTCTACTGCAACGAGAACAAAAAGAAAACAAGGCCCGTCACCCCGCGCTCCCGCCTCACGGACCGGAGAGCCAGATCAACCAGGCGCTCGCCGTCACCGCCGCGAGCACTGTCGTCACCGCCACCACGTTCGAGGCGAGGCGCCGGCCGACGCCGAACTGGGTGGCGACAAGATAGACGTTGATGCCGGTGGGAACGCTGGCCACCACAACCAGCGGCCCGATCATATCCGGATCCGGGCCGACGATCCGGCACAGGACGACGACGAAGGCCGGCAGCGCCAGGAGCTTGATCACCGCCATGGTGAGGGCGGGGGCGACCTCGCCCTGGAGGCTCTGGCCGTGCATGGACATGCCGAGCGAGACCAGGGCGACCGGGCTCGCCACGCCGGCGAGCGTATGGATCGTCTGATCGAGGACGCCGCTCGGGCGAAAACCGGCGAAATGGACGACGACGCCGGCGATGAGGCCGATGATGATCGGATTGCGAAAGACGGCGCGCCCCACCCGCCCGACCGCGTCCCACCTCGAGCTTTCGCCATCGGTCGAGGCCTCTCCGCGCAGCAGCAGCACGGTCGCGGTCGTCATCCACAAGGGCAGGTGGACCGAGATGATCATGGTGGCGACGAGGGCGCCGTGATCGCCGAAGGCACGCTGGGCGAGCGGCAGTCCGACGAAGCCGATGTTGGCGAAGGTGGCGCTCATGCCGGCGATGACCGACGTCCGCGCCGGCAGGCCGTGGACGCGCCGCGCGATCGTCTGCCCGAGGAGCCAGGCGAGGGCGGCGGCCGGGTAGTAGCAGCCCCAGACCTGCCAAGGAGAGACGGCGCCGAGATCGGCCCGCACGATCGTCTCGAACAGCAGCAGGGGGATGCCGACGGTGGCCGCGAAGGTGGCGAGGCCTTCGCCGACGCTCGTCGGCAACAGACCGGTTGCCGCGAGCGCCCACCCCACCGCCACCAGGGCGAAGATCGGCAGGACGATGTTCAAGGTGGAGAGCACGTGAGGGCTTTCGGGTCGCGATGATGACGGGCTGTTTCGGGAGGCTCGTCCGGCTTTTATCACCGCGCGCCCGTTCCAGGCACGGCGAGGTCGCGCGGCCGATCGGACGATACCGGCCTGGAGGTGATTCGGTATGGTCGAAAACGTTCTTTCAGGGCAGGATTGCACCTCGGATCATCGTCACCATGGGGTTGCTCGCATGCGTCTCACCTGGTTTTCCCTCTTCGTCCTCGTCTCCTCGGCCGCCTTCGCCTTCGAGGGGACCTATTCCAGCCAGAAGGGCGACGCCTGGCAGACGGCGACCGTCGTCAAACGAGGTCCGGCCACCTACGCGGTCGAGATGAGCATCGGCGTGCCGGGATGCCTGGGGGAGCTCGAGGCGACCGGAACGGCGAACGGCAACGTCCTGCGCATCGACAAGGAGGATGAGGTCGAGATCTGCCATCTCGTGGCGACCAAGAAGAACGGTGGTCTCGAGGTGAAGGAACTGACCTGCGACTCCCACGGAAGGACGTGCAGTTTCAGTGGCTTCTACGCCAAGGCCAAATCCGGCGCGAAGTGACGCGCGCGCGGCCCCTCGTCGCGTCGGCGGCGGCGGGTCCACCCATATCGTCACGCCCGCCGACGAACCTCGGTCGCCCGGTTCAGGCTGCGCGCGCATGCGCGCCCTCCCTTCTCCCCTTGCGGGAGAAGGTGGCGCGAAGCGCCGGATGAGGGGTTTGGGCCTCTCGACCCGGCAAAAGTCTCGGGCATTCCCAATGCGCGCCGTCGCGCGCGCGCCCTCATCCGCCCTTCGGGCACCTTCTCCCGCGAGGGGAGAAGGGACCGCGCCGTGCCGCGTCGCGAATCTCGCGGAACGATCTCGAACAGTTTGTCGCCAGGTGGTTGCCGCTGATCTCGAGACACCGAACCGGACGGCCGTGCGGACGACATGGCCCTCCCGAAGGCCCGATCCGGCGCCGGTTTCGGTCGCCGGCGGCTCTCGTCGACATCCGCACTGGTCTCTCGCCCGGGAAGACGCTATTTGCGTCATTCACGCCGCGCGTCCGAGGGATCGCCGAAGCGCCCGTCTCACGAGGAGAGCCCATGCCCGCCTATCGCTCCCGCACCTCCACCCATGGCCGCAACATGGCCGGCGCGCGCGGCCTGTGGCGCGCCACCGGCATGACGGACGGCGATTTCGGCAAGCCGATCATCGCGGTGGTCAACTCCTTCACCCAGTTCGTCCCCGGCCATGTCCACTTGAAGGACCTCGGCCAGTTGGTGGCGCGTGAGATCGAGAAGGCCGGCGGCGTCGCCAAGGAGATGAACACCATCGCCATCGACGACGGTATCGCCATGGGCCACGACGGCATGCTCTATTCGCTGCCCTCGCGCGACCTGATCGCCGACTCGGTCGAATACATGGTCAACGCCCATTGCGCCGACGCCATGGTCTGCATCTCCAACTGCGACAAGATCACCCCCGGCATGATCATGGCGTCGCTGCGCCTGAACATCCCGACCGTCTTCGTCTCCGGCGGCCCGATGGAGGCCGGCAAGGTGCTCCTGACCAGCGGCGTCACCAAGTCGGTCGACCTGATCGACGCGATGATCGCCGCCGGCGACGACAAGGTCTCGGACGAGGACGTCAAGTCCTACGAGCGCTCGGCCTGCCCGACCTGCGGTTCGTGCTCCGGCATGTTCACCGCCAATTCGATGAACTGCCTGACCGAGGCGCTCGGCCTGTCGCTGCCCGGCAACGGCTCGACGCTGGCCACCCACGCCGACCGCAAGCGCCTGTTCGTCGAGGCCGGCCACCTGATCGTCGATCTGGCGCGCCGGTATTACGAGCAGGACGACGAGAGCGTGCTGCCGCGCGCCATCGCCTCCTTCGAGGCGTTCGAGAACGCCATGACCCTCGATATCTCGATGGGCGGCTCGACCAACACCGTTCTGCATCTGCTGGCGGCGGCTCAGGAGGCCGAGGTCGACTTCACCATGGCCGACATCGACCGGCTGTCGCGCCGGGTGCCGTGCCTGTGCAAGGTCGCCCCCGCCGTCGCCGACATCCACATGGAGGACGTCCACCGCGCCGGCGGCATCTTCGGCATCCTCGGCGAGCTCCACCGCGCCGGCCTGATCCACGGCGAACTGCCCACCGTCCACGCCCCGACGCTCGCCGCGGCGATCGCCCAGTGGGACGTCATGTCGACCAACTCGGCCTCTGTCCGCACCTTCTATGCGGCGGCGCCCGGCGGCGTGCCCAGCCTCGAGGCCTTCAGCCAGGAGCGCCGCTGGGACGACATCGACACCGATCGCAAGGCCGGCGTCATCCGCTCGGCCGAGCACGCCTATTCCAAGGACGGCGGCCTCGCCGTGCTCTACGGCAACATCGCGCTCGACGGCTGCATCGTGAAGACCGCCGGCGTCGACGAGTCGATTCTGACCTTCGAGGGCGAGGTCAAGATCTTCGAGAGCCAGGATTCGGCGGTCTCGGGCATCCTCACCGGCAAGGTCGTGGCCGGCGACGTCGTCGTCATCCGCTACGAGGGCCCCAAGGGCGGCCCGGGCATGCAGGAAATGCTCTATCCGACCAGCTACCTGAAGTCGAAGGGCATGGGCAAGGTCTGCGCGCTGCTGACCGACGGCCGCTTCTCCGGCGGCACCTCGGGTCTCTCGATCGGCCATGCCTCGCCGGAAGCCGCCGAGGGCGGCGCCATCGGCCTGGTCGAGGCCGGCGATCGCATCCGCATCGACATCCCCAACCGGACGATCGCGCTCCTGATCTCCGACGAGGACCTCGCCGCCCGCCGCGCCCGCATGGAGGCCAAGGGCCGCGACGCCTGGAAGCCGACCGAGGTGCGCCCGCGCAAGGTCTCGGCGGCGCTGCGCGCCTATGCGGCGATGGCGACCTCGGCCGCCAGGGGCGCGGTGCGCTACGTCACCCAGATGTAACGCTGACGCCTGCGACCTGCGGGCGCGGAACATCACCGGGTGGCCGTTCACGGGCGCCTTCTCGGTCGGCGTCGACGGCTGCCG
>JAFHCF010000002.1:0-2658 GCA_048497495.1 Prosthecomicrobium sp. | reverse complement strand
GCCGGCATGGCCGGCCATGCCGGCGAGCGAGAAGGAGAAGCGCGACTGCCCGGCGATCGAGGTGACGACGCCGATCGGCAGGCCCCAATGTTCGAGCAGCGGCCCCTGCTCGATGTGGATCTCGAGGAAGCCGAGGACGCCGGCCGGATCGATCGTCGCCGCCTCGATGCGATCGAGGTCGCAGCCGAAGGCGGTCAGCGCCTCGCCGAGGGAGACGCCGTCGCGGTCGCGAACCTCGAGCCATTCGCGGCGATAGGTGCCGGTGACGGCGGAGGAAGACGACAGGGCGGTGGGGAAGCGCACCCCCTCCTCGTCGCCGAAGGCGAGAATCTCGACGGCGAAGGGCAGCTCGATCCGGCGGCGGGCGATCTCGTCGAGCACCAGGAGGCCGGCGATCACGCCGAGACAGCCGTCGAGCCTGCCGGCGTCGATCACCGTGTCGATGTGCGAGCCGATCAACAGGGTCTTCGCCGTCTCCGGCGCGATATCCGCCTCGCGACGGCCGCGCAGGGTGGCGACGGCGTCGACCCGCGTCACCAGCCCGCGCGCCCGCATCCAGCCGGCGACGAGATCGATCGCGCGGCCATGGGCCGGCGACAGATAGGTGCGCGTCACCCGGCCGGGTTCGTCGGTGACCAACGCCAGTTCGTCGAGAAGCGCCTGGGCGCGGGCGCCGAGGATTCCCGCTTCGGTTTCGCCGAAGGGCGGCGGGGGCGAGGGAGGGGGGGTCACGATGCGATGCGGTCCTCGAGACGGAAACGGATGATGCGAGCGATCTGGGCGAGCGCCGTCTCGAACTCGACCTCCGGAGCATTGGGCAGGCGATCCTCGAAGGCTTCGAGAATCATCGTCTTGGTCGCGCCCTTCACCGCGAAGATGAAGGGAAAGCCGAATTTGTCGAGATAGCGCCGGTTGAGATCGGTAAATCGGGCGAATTCCGCCTCCGTCAAGGTGTCGAGCCCGGCGCCGGCCTGTTCGGCCCGGGACTCGGCGGCGATGACGCCGGCCCGCGCCGCCTTGCCCGCCAGATCCGGGTGGGCGCGGATCAGCGCCAGACGCCTCTCGTGAGGCGCCTCGGCGACGGATGCGGCGAAGGCGGCGATCATCGCCTCGCGGGCGCCAAAAGGTCGGCGGGCGGCGGCGGCCTCGGCCACCCAGGGCGAATGCTCGGCGACGTCGCCGAAGCGGGCGACGAAATCGGCCGGCGCCAGGGCGTCGACCTCTTCGATGCCGAGGCGGGCGATCGGCGGCTTCTCTGACGACATCGGCGGCCTCCTCAATGGGCCGCGAGCCAGGCGGCGATCGTCGCCCGCTCGGCGTCGGTGATCTCGGTCTCGTTGCCGAGCGGCATGGCGTCGGTGTCGATGGCCTGGACCTTGATCAGCGGCGCGTAGCGGACGAGATCGGCGATGGTGCCGAGTTCGACCCCCTTGGGCGCCTCGGAGAAACCATCGCGGGTCGGCTTGGCGGCGTGGCACATGGTGCAGTGCTTGGCGGTCAGGGTGAGGATCTCGGCGTCGGAGACGGTCTGGCCGGTGCCGGTCGTCGCCTTCGGCGCGGTGAGGACCAGCGCGGCGACGAGACCGAGCGCGGCCACCGCCGGCGCCCAGGCGATCCTCACCAGGCTGTCCCCCGCCTCGTGGCGGACGATGAAGTGGCGGATCGGGCCGCCGATCACCAGGATCAGCGCCACCAGCAGCCAGGACTGGGGATGATTGGAGAGAACCGGATAGTGGTTCGACACCATCATCAAGAGGACCGGCAGCGTCAGGTAGGTGTTGTGGACCGAGCGCTGCTTGGCGACGATGCCGAGGCGGGCGTCGGGGGCCTCGCCGGCGATCAGCTGGGCGACCATCTTCTGCTGGTTGGGAATGATCACCCGGAAGACGTTGGCCGCCATGATGGTGCCGACGAAGGCGCCGACGTGGAGGAAGGCGCCGCGCCCCGAATAGACGTGGGTGAAGCCCCAGGACGCGCCGACGATCAGGGCGAAGACCGCCGCCGCCAGGACCAGCGCGTTGCGCCCGAGGGGCGAACGGCAGAGGCCGTCGTAGATCAGCCATCCCGCCGTCAGCGACACCACCGACAGGGCGATCGCCTGCCACGGTTCCATGGCGAGGATCTTGGGATCGATCAGATAGGCGCGGGCATTGAACCAGTACTGGACCGACATCAGGACGATGCCGGAGACGAAGGTGAGATAGGCGTCCCACTTGTACCAGATCAGGTCCTCGGGCAGGCGCGGCGGGGCGACCATGTACTTGTCGACATGGTAGAAGCCGCCGCCGTGGACGAGCCAGGATGTGCCGTAGACCCCTTGCGCCATGCCCTCGCGCTTCTTGAAGGAGACGTCGAGGGCGATGAAGGCGAAGGACGTGCCGATCCAGCCGATGCCGACGATCAGGTGGAACCAGCGGGTGAGAATGTTCATCCAATCGGCGGCATAGGCGAGCATCGAGATCTCCTCACGGAGAGGGCGGGGCCCGGCGGCTCCGCCCTCTCGTGTTGCATCCGTGAAGGTCCCCGGCAGCGCGAGACCTAGAGACCGCGATGGTCGCCGCCCCTCGCGTCCCCTCCCCCCTCGTGGGGGAGGGACAGGGAGAGGGGTATGGGGCCGATCCGCGAACCCGGCATGAGAGGAAGCTCCGTCACCCCTCT
>JAFHCF010000001.1:0-6351 GCA_048497495.1 Prosthecomicrobium sp. | reverse complement strand
GCGACGGCGGCGGCGTCCTGCGTCGACGCCACCTCGATCGGCTTCGCCTCCGCCTCCTCCGGCTCCGCCACCACCGGCTGCGACGTCGGTTCGGCCGCCACGGTCGCCTCCACGACCGGTGCCGGGGCGGGCGCCGGCCTCTCCGGTTCGATCACCTCGGCCTCGACCGTCTCCACCACCGGCTCCGACCTGGCGGCGATCGCCTCGCGCGCCGCCTTCGGCGCTTCGAGCGGCACGACGCTGCCGGAAGCCGCGAGCGCCTCGTCCGGCTCGTCGAAGAGATCGGCGAGCGGCGCGGCGGAGACGTCCTCGGGCGGCAGCTTCCATTCGAAGGCGTCGAGCTTGCCGGAGATCGGCGACACCGGCGCCCAATGGTCCGAGGCATAGCCGTCGGCGACCCAACAGGCGTCGCGCGGCGCCACCACGGCGCGGGCGAGCCAGGCGCGCGCCGTGCCGGCATTGCCGTGCTCGCCCTGTTCGATCTCGGCCATCATCAGACAGACCCGGCGTGACGGTCCCTGCGCCACGAAGGGCTCGAGCGAGCGGCGGGCGGCGTCGAAGTCGCGGGCGTCGATCTCGCCGCGCGCCAGCGCCAGCGCGCATTCCGGATGATGCGCCCGAACCTTGACCAGATCACGGATGCGGGCGAGCCGATCCTTGGCCGAATCCCCGGCGCGCAGACGGGCATAGGTCTCGGCGACGTCGGGATGCGGATCGAGCTTCCAGGTGGTCTCCAGCACCTTCACCGCCTTGCGCAGGTCGCCGGCGCGTCCCAGAAGCCGGGCCGCCAGACAGGCCGCCGGCACCAGATCGGGCGCCAGCCCATGGGCCTCGAGCGCATTGGCGCGGACGACGTCGGCGTGGCTCTGCTCGCGCTCCAGCCCGTCGCCGGTCAGGACCACGGCGCGCAGCCGCTTGGCCGCCGTCTTGTCGATGATGCCGTTGCGGCGGTTGCGGTCGATGGTCTCGAGCGCCCCCATCCAGTCACGGTCCTGCGAACGATACTCGACCAGCGCCTGCGCCGCCCAGGCGAGCTTCGGCGCCGCGTCGTTGGCGGCACCGGCCCACCGCGCCGCCGCCTCGCCGTCGCCCCAGCGCACCGCTTCGACATAGAGGCCGCGCAAGCCCAGGAGCTTGGTCGCCGGCTTCTCCAGCATCGCCTCGAAGGCCCGCCTGGCCCCGCCGCGGTCACCGGTCAGCTGCGCCGATTGCGCCTCGAGCAGGAGCGCCAGCGGCTCGTCGCCGAGCACCTGCCGCGCCTCGCCGGAGGCCTTGACCGCCGAGCCGAGATCGCCGGCGCCGACCGCGATCATGCCGCGCGACAGCGCCGCCCAGCCCTTCTCGCGACGGCGGCGGCCGAAGAAGGAGCCGATCGCCCCCGGCGTGCGCCAGATCGCGCGGATCACGCCGAGCACGAAGAGCACCGCCACGACCCCGGCGACGACGCCGATCGCCGCGGTCATCACGTCGGTCTCGACCCGGTAGCCCTGCCAGACGAAGGTCACCTCGCCCGGGCGATCGGCGAGCCAGGCGAAGCCGAAGGCGAGGGCGACGAGGGCGGCGAAGAAGAGGAGTAGCCGGATCATCGGATCGACCTCACTGGCTCTGCTGGGTGAGTGTGGAGACGACCGCCGCCGTCTGGGCGGCGAGCGTCCGATCGATGCCGACGCGCGCCTCGAGCGCGCCGCCCCACGTCGCCGACACCGCGCGGGCGTCCTCGGGCAGGGCCTTCCAGGCGGCCAGCGCGGCGGGAAGATCGCCGGCCGCGAGCCGCGCCTCGACCCGCGAGGCGAGGGCGGCGAGATCGTCGCCCGCCTTCTCGCCCGCCGGCCGCACCTTGACCACGTTGGTGGCATGCGAAAGCAGCCGGTCGAAGATCCCGGGGCCGGCGGTCTTGCGCTCCGCCGCCTCGGTCATCGCGCGCAACACCGCGGGCCAGTCCTCGCGCAGGCTCGCGACGCTCGGCACGCCCTTTGCGGCGAAGGGTTCGAGCGCCGAGAGATCGACCGCGCCCTTGGCCACCGACTTGGCCACGCCGATTTCGCCGGCGAAGGGCCGGCCGGCGTCGACCGCCGACTTGAGGTCGGCGAGCGCCATCACCATCACCGCCCCGGCCTGCGCCTTGCGCGCCGCCGCGGCTTCCGCCTCGATGCCGTCGAGGCGGTTCGAGAGCGCGCCGACCTTGGTTTCCGCCGCCGCCGTCGCCTCGCCGACCTTCTCCACCAACTTCTGACCGTTGGAGCCGACCTCGCGGGTGGCGGTCTCGAGCGAGCCGACGCGACCCAGGGCGGCGTCGATCTCGGCGCGCAACCCCTCCATCGCCTGCAGGCGCTGCCTGAGGCCGTCGAACGCCTTGGCGATCTCCTCCTCGCGCGCGGCCCGTTCGGCCTCGATCGTCGCGGTCGCCGCGCCGAGCTTGTCGGCGAGACCCTTGGAGAGGTCGTCGTTGCGCTTCTTCAATTCCTCCACCGCCGCCGAGGCCATGGCGGCGAGTCGCTCGCCCAGCGCCCTGGTCTCGGTCGCGAACTTCTCCGCCAGCGCCTTGTTCTCGGCGTCGAGCCCGCCGCCGAGCCTGTCGATCCGCGCCGCCAGGGCGGCGATCTCGGCGCCCGCCTTCTCGCGCAACGCTCCGAGCGCCTGATCGACCTGTCCGGCCACCCGGTCGAGCGCCTCCTTCGGCGCCCCGTCCGCCGGCAGGCTGGACAGGGCCTCGGCGATCGAGGTCCGCGCCGAGTCCAGGCGCGCCTTCGCCGCCGCCTCGAGCCCGGCCAGCCGCTCGGCGAGGTCCGACGGCACCGGTGTCGCCGGCTTCGCCTCCAGCGCCGCCAGCCGGCCTTCCAGGGCCGCGAGATCGCCGGTCGGGATCGTTTCCAATTTGGCGACGCGCGCCTCGATCCCGGAGAGATCCGGGGCGGCGGCCGTCGTGACCCCCGCCACGACCGTCTTCTCGAGCGCCGCCAGACGCCCGGTGATCTCGCCGTCGCCCGCCGGCGCCGGCTTCGTCGCCTTCATCTCGGCGATCGTCGCCTCCAAGGCGGCGATCCGGCCGTCACCGCCGTCGGGCAGGAGCCCCTTCGACGCCAGCCCCCAAGTGCCGCCGACGCCCGCCGCCCCGCCGAGCAGCACCGCCACCAACAAGCCGCCGATGCCGAAGCCCTTGGCCTGGGCCGCCGGGAGCGGGGCGGGAGCGGGTGTCGGTGTCGGTGTCGGTGTCGCGGCAGGTGTCGGTTCGCGCATCTCGACCGGTTCGGCCGGTTCGGCGGAAACCTCGACCGGCTCCGTCATCGGTTCCGCCTCCAATTCCGTCACCGGCTTCGGCGATTCGACCACCTCGCCGGCGGCGACGTCGGGCGCTTCGGCCTCGGTCGCCGGCGCTTCCGCCGTCTCCACGACCGGATCGATCGGCGCGGTTGCGGTCTCGACGACCTCGGCCGGGCTCTCGACCGCCTCGCGTCCGGTCTCGGAGCTGGTGTCCTTCCTCGACTTGGGGCGCATGGTCGAACTCCTGATCTGTCGGCCGACGGGATCGGCGGATGGCGGCGCGTGGCCGAGGGTGGCGAGCATCGCATCGGTATCGGGCGACGATGCGACGACGATCCTCCGCCATCCGGCCGCACGGAACGGTTGGGCGGTCGCTTCGGATATAACATGGACGGGGAAGTCGAGCGAAGACGGAGAAAAGCCGCAATCCGCCAACTTCTCCAAGAGGATCATCGCGCCGCGCGGCGAAAACACCAGCGCCGCATCGATTTCGCCGGCCCGGAGGGCCTCCGCGGTCGCCTCGCCCAGCGCCGCGATCGGCTCGGCGCGGTAGACCTCGACCGCCGTCACGGTGAAGCCCGGCGGCGCCAGATCGGCGACGAGATCGCCGGCCCGGTCGTGGCCGACCAGCCAGACGATCGCCCCCTTCCTCGGGTCGAGCGCGGCACTGAGGACCTTCACCAGATCGCGCCGATCGCCGCCCGCCGACCGGACGTCGGAGAAGCCGACGTCGCGCGCCGCCCGCGCCGTGCGGTCGCCGACGGCGAAGAACGGCAGTTGGGACAGAAGGCCGAGATCGTCGCGTCCGGCGAGCACCTCGACCGCGTTGAGACTGGTCGCCGTCACCGCCTGGAGGCCGTCGCGCGGCAGCTCGACGTCCGGCAAGGCGACGATCCGCGTCACCGGCTCGAGCACGCCCTCGTGGCCGAGCTCGGCGAGCCGCGCCACCGTCGCCCGTCCCTCCCGCTCCGGCCGAGTGACGAGGATCCGCATCGGCTCAACCCTGCGCGACGAAGAAGTCGGGTCCGCCGCGATCCTTCAAGGCGCGCCCGGCGTCGCGGCCCAGAATCTCCGCCTCGGCGATCGGCCCGGCGACCGAGATGGCATGGGCCTCGGACCCGTCGGGCCGCAGGATCAGCCCGTCGAAACGCACCGTGTCGCCGTCGAGCCGGGCGAGGCCGGCGATCGGGGTGCGGCAGGAGCCGTCGAGTTCGCGCAGGAAGGCCCGCTCCAGGGTCAGCGCCACCGCCGTTTCGACATGGTGGATGAGGCCGATCATCACAGTCGTCGCGTCGTCGCCGACCCGGCTCTCGATGCAGATGGCCCCCTGGCCGACCGCCGGCAGGAAGTCGGCGACCTCGAGCAGCGAGGTCGCGAGACCGTCGTTGCCGAGCCGGCGCAGGCCGGCGTAGGCGAGCAGGGTCGCATCCGCCACGCCCTCGGCGAGCTTCTTCAGCCGGGTCTGGACGTTGCCGCGGAATTCGACCACCTCGAGGTCGGGCCGGAGCCGCTTGACCATGGCGCGGCGGCGCAGCGACGAGGTGCCGACCACCGCGCCCGCCGGCAGGTCCATGAGTGTCCGCGCCTTGGTGGAGAGGAAGGCGTCGCGGACGTCCTCGCGCGGCAGGAAGGCGGAGATGAAGAGCCCGTCGGGCAACACCGTCGGCATGTCCTTCGACGAATGGACCGCCAGATCGATCGTGCCGTCGATCAGCGCCGTCTCGATCTCCTTGGTGAAGAGCCCCTTGCCGCCGACCTCCGACAGCGGCCGATCGAGGATCATGTCGCCGGAGGTCTTGATCACCACGATCTCGAAGTCGCCCACCGGCCGACCGGTCGCCCGAACCAGACGCGCCCGCGTCTCGTCGGCCTGAGCCAGCGCCAGCGGACTGCCGCGAGTCCCGATTTTGACCGTCTCGGTCGACATCTTCGATTGCACGTCGTTCCCACCCGATGGTACGGCATGGCCGCGAGAATGAGCCTCTCCGGGCCCGCGGGCCTCGGTGCGTTTCCTCTCTAGAGCATTTTCGCGCCGGGTGGATACCGCCCGGGCTCGAGAAAATGCGATGAAGCCGAAACCGCAGACCGGTCCCGAACCGTCGGACCGGCCGGGTTCGGGAGCCCCACCCCCGGTCCGCGACGGACCGGCGCGACGAGATATGCCGATGCGCGGGCCCCAGGGCCCGCCGAGATGCCCCGAACGCGGGTCCTCAGACCCGCCGAGATGGACGAGACGCCCGTGCTGATCCTCGGCATCGAGACCAGTTGCGACGAGACCGCCGCCGCCGTGGTGGCGCGCGACGACGACGGGCGCGGCCGCATCCTCGCCGACGTCGTCCATTCCCAACTCGCCGACCACGCGCCCTATGGCGGCGTCGTCCCCGAGATCGCCGCCCGCGCCCATGTCGAGATCCTCGACGGCCTCGTCACGCGGGCGATGGCCGAGGCGAAGATCGGTTTCGCCGATCTCTCCGGCGTCGCCGCCACCGCCGGCCCCGGCCTGATCGGCGGCGTCATCGTCGGTCTGATGACCGCCAAGGCGATCGCCGCCGTCCACGACCTGCCGCTGATCGCCGTCAATCACCTCGAGGGCCACGCGCTCACCCCTCGCCTGAGCGACCAGGTGGCCTTTCCCTACCTGCTGCTGCTGGTCTCCGGCGGCCACACCCAGTTCGTCGCGGTCGAGGGCCTCGGCCGCTATCGCCGTCTCGGCACCACCATCGACGACGCCCTCGGCGAGGCCTTCGACAAGACGGCGAAGCTCCTCGGTCTGCCCTATCCCGGCGGGCCGCAGGTCGAGCGCCAGGCCGCCTCGGGCGATGCCACCCGCTTCGATCTGCCGCGCCCCCTGATGCGCCGCGACAGCCTCGACTTCTCCTTCTCCGGCCTCAAGACGGCGTTGCGGCTGGCGGCGGAGGCGCAGCAGCCGCTCGACGACCAGACCGTCGCCGACCTCTGCGCCTCGTTCCAGGCCGCCGTCACCGACGTGATCCGCTTCAAGGCCAAGCTCGCCCTGAAGCGTTTCCGCGAACTGACCGGGGTGGCGACCCCGACCCTGGTCACCGCCGGCGGGGTCGCCGCCAACCAGGC